>VGZI01000164.1 GCA_016872605.1 Planctomycetota bacterium | reverse complement strand
ATGATCGACGAAAGCAACGAACGCGGAGCCGAACTGGAACGGCTCCGCCCGTATTTGCACGTGATCGGGCGCATGCACCTCGATTTTCGGCTGCGATCTCGCATCGATCCGGAGGACGTCGTACAAGACGTCTTTCGTAAGGCACTGGAGAAATGGGACGAGTGCGCGGAATCCCGCAAGGCTTGGCTGCGGCGCATCCTGCTCAATCATCTCAAGGATTTGTTGGACCGGATGACGGCTCAAAAGGCCAATGTCGATCTCGAAGTCGCCCTGGAGTACTCATCCGTTCGACTTGA
The DNA here is from genome assembly GCA_016872605.1 of Planctomycetota bacterium. GTDB lineage: Bacteria > Planctomycetota > Planctomycetia > Gemmatales > Gemmataceae > SIAQ01. The sequence goes on along the minus strand of VGZI01000164.1, from coordinate 13,143 downwards.
CGCGCTTCTTGTCGCGGATCAGTCCAGCCCCAGCCAACGGGCGGCGAACAACGAGGAACTCGTACGTCTGGCGGAAGCACTTGCGACACTGCCGACCCAGCAGCAGGAAGTGGTCATCCTTCATCGACTGCATCAGCTGAAGCTGGATGAGATCGCGAGTCGACTCGGCATCACGCCGGGCGCCGCGGGCGGACTTCTGCGTCGAGGCCTGGAAGCTTTGGTTCGGCTATTGAAAAATCGGGAGTAGATCATGAATTCGACGTCCGCCGGCGACGTGGCGCTGGAAGATGCGTTTGCCGCCTTTCTTCAAGCACAGGAAACGGGCGACGTCGAGGCGGCACGCCAAATCCTGCACGATCATCCCGGATTGGCAGAGCAGGTCGCCATGTTTCACGCTCACTGCGCGCAAGTGCCGCCGCCCTGGCCGGCGGGCGGCAGCGGCAGGCCAAACCCGATCGCTTCCTGGGACAACACGCTGACCCACGATAAAGACACGGACGTCGCGTCGCGGTCAGACGATTGGCCGGCGATTCCCGGCTACGAGATTCTCGGAATCCTGGGGCAGGGCGCCATGGGCGTGGTCTACAAGGCCCGGCAGATCGGGCTGAAGCGAATCGTCGCCCTGAAAATGATCCGCGCCGGCGCGCATGCCGACCGGGAGCAGAAAGCGCGTTTTCGCCGCGAGGCTGAGGCCGTCGCCGCCCTGCACCATGCCAACATCGTGCAAATCCACGACATCGGCGAAGAGGGCGGCTGCCCCTATTTTTCGATGGAGTACGTGGGCGGCGGGAGCCTCGACCAACTCATCGCCGGCGATCCCCAGGATCCCAAAACGTCGGCAAACATCGTTCGGCAAGTCGCTCTCGCCGTGCAGTCCGCCCACGAGCGCGGCATCATTCATCGCGATCTGAAGCCGGCCAACATCCTCCTGAACAATCCCGTAGGCAGACCGCCGATCGACGGCGCCTTGCCAGTTTCGGCGTCCGGCACATTCCATTCGGCAATTCCGAAAGTCACCGACTTTGGCCTGGCGCGCGACCAAAGCCAGGATTCCAGCCTCACGCGGCTCGGCGCGGTCGTTGGAACGCCAAGCTACATGGCGCCCGAACAGGCGTCCGGCTTGGTGGCGGAGGTGGGCCCTCTGGCGGACGTCTATGCCCTCGGGGCGATCTTGTATCACTTGCTGACGGGACGGCCTCCGTTCAAGGGCATCTCCGTGCAAGACAGGCTCAACCAGGTCAAAGAGCTTGCCCCGATCCCTCCCGCACGGTTACAGCCCTCCGTGCCGACCGACCTCGAGACGATCTGCCTGAAGTGCCTGGAGAAAGACCCGGAAAAACGATACGCCTCGGCGGGCGAGCTTGCCGCGGACCTCGAACGGTTCCTGAACGATGAAGCCATCGAGGCACGGCCGCCCGGCGTCAGCGACTGGGTCAACGGCATCCTCTGGCGTTCGAAATACAACAACGCCACGGTCTGGGGTTGGCCGTTGTTCTTGTTCTGGCATTGTCATTGCCGTCGGCAATATCGTGAAGACCTGGGTGATCTGGTCAGAACAACCGCCGTGGATCTTGGTTTGCAATAGCTATGCGATCATCGCGCTGATGCTCGTGATATATTGGCATTCGCTGCGGCATTGTCAGTTCTGCGACGGGGATCGGCAGGGCTTGGCGTTAATGATCGGCAACACTTCCGCTCTGCTCATTCTTCCCTTCATTTACCGGCAGGCACAGGGTGTCGAGTTGACGGAGTATCGACCATCGCTCTTTCCGATCATGGCCTTGATCTGTGCCGTCAATTACTTTGTCCAGGGGTCGATATTTTGGGGTGGATGCTATTTGGTCGGCGTCGGCCTCGTGATCGCGGCCTTCATCATGCGTTTCGTACCGTACTGGTCGCCGCTAATTCTGGGTCTCTATCTGGCCGCCTTTCACATGGCGCTGGGGATTTATCTCATGCGGCTCATTCCGGCGCCGGACAGTTCGTCTCCGCGACCGAGTCCCGCGTAAGAACCAGAACGGGATGACGAAGTCGCCGCTCGGGCGTCGACTTTCTTGGCGTGCCAGAATCAAACCGAAGGACGTCGCGTCGCGGCTGCTATGAGTTGGGGTTACCCGCCCGCCGCGTAACAACATCTTTCAAGGTTGTCATAGGTCGCTATGCTGTGTCAGCCGCGGCGCGGCGACAGCCAGTAGCTCGCAAGCGGCGGGTTACAGGTCAAACGCATCGCGAAGCACGGTCAGCGCCTTTTTGCCCTTGGCGCGGTCGACGACGACGCTGATGCGCACTTCGCTGGTGTTGATCATCGCAATGTTGATGCCGTGCTCCGCAAGGGCGCCGAACATACGGCTGGCGACGCCGGTGTGGGTGCGCATGCCGATGCCGCTGACGATCAGGCGTGCGATGTCGGGGCCGGCCTTGACCTTGGTGGCGGGATCGATCTTCTTGACGGCGTCGCGCGTGACTTTGAGCGCTTTGGGCACATCGGCGCGCGGCACGCTGAAGGAGATTTGTGCCCGGCCCGCTTCGGACGGGTTCTCGACGATCATGTCAACGACGATGCCCGCCTCCGCAACCGATTCAAAGATGCGCGAGCAGTTGCCCGGCACATCCGGCAGATCGAAGATGAACACCAACCCCTGATCGGTGTCGAGACTAACGTCGCTGACGACGATTTCTTCCATGCTGGAGAGACGTTGAAGGATTTCTTTTTGCAGGCGCGATCCCGACGGCTCGCTGCGCTCGCCATCGGGCTTCTTGGCTTGCGGCGGAACGGTCAGGCCGGCGCCGATGCGAGGCTTGTCGAGCGCGAACGCCTGATGCACCACGCGCAAGGCTTCGGCCCCTTGCTCCTTGGCGACGAGGACGGAGATCTTGATGTCGCCGGTCGTGATCATCTTGAGATTGACGCCGGCGGCCGCGAGGGCGGCGAACATCTTTTGCGCGACGCCGCGCTGGTATCGCATGCCGGTGCCGACGATTGACACCTTGCTGACGTTCGCTTCATGCTCGACGCGGGCGCCGAGCTCCGCCACGACGGGTTCAAGGGCCAGAAGCGTGGCGTGCAGTTCGCCGGCGGGGACAGTGAAGCCGATCGTCGCCTTCTTGCCGGCGCCGACGTTCTGCACGATCATGTCGACGGCGATGTTCTTTTCAGCGATGGCGGCGAACACGCGATGGCTGACGCCCGGCTTGTCGGGCACGTCGATGACCGCCACGCGGGCTTCGTCTTTCGCCAGCGCCGCCCCGACCACGGCGTATTCGTGCATCCACTCGGCTTCGGGGACGATCCAGGTTCCTTCGACATCGCTGAACGACGACCGCTTCTGTAACGGGACCGCGAACTTTCGCGCGAACTCGATCGAGCGCGACGACAGCACATTGGCCCCGACGCTGGCGAGTTCGAGCATCTCGTCATAGCTGACGACATCGAGCTTACGCGCGTCGGACACCAGTCGTGGATCCGTGGTGAAGATGCCATCGACGTCGGTATAGATGTCGCATGCAACGTCCGTCTCTCTTTCTCCCTTTCTCCTCTTCTCCTTTTCTCCTGCATGCGGGTGCTTCATGACCGCCGCCAGCGCGACGGCCGTCGTATCCGAACCGCCGCGGCCGAGCGTGGTGATGTTGCCGACGGTGTCAATGCCCTGGAAGCCAGCGACGATGACGATATAACCGGCGTCGAAGGCTTCACGGAGGCGCTTCGTGTCGATGTTCCTGATTCGGGCCTTGGTGTGGCTCGAATCGGTGACGATGCCGACCTGAGCGCCGGTGAAGCTGATGGCCTTCTCGCCGAGCGATTGGATAGCCATGGCGAAGAGCGCGATGGAGATTTGCTCGCCGGTGGAGAGGAGCATGTCCATTTCGCGAGCGGGGGGATGCTCGGAGATTTCCTTGGCCAGCTCGATGAGTTCGTCGGTGGTGTCGCCGCGCGCGCTGACGACGACGATGACTTGGTTGCCGGCTTGTTTGGCGCGAATGGCTTTGCGGGCCGCGTTCATGATGCGCTCGGCGGTGGCCACGCTCGACCCGCCGAATTTTTGCACGACCAGACCCACGGGAATTGCTCCTCTTCAAACGCCGAGCCGCTCGCTGAGCCGGAGCGTGCAATTCGCGTTCCTCGTAGCGAGCGGCCTATTCAGACATGATATGGCGAGGCGCAGCGGATTCCAGACGGGGGTCGAGACCGCGCTGGCGGCGGAAACCGATCGTTTCACGTCAGCCCGGGTTCTTGGTTTGCGGCTAGCGCTCGGGCACAGCTAAAATGTCGGGTTGTAGGACGGCTCTCCTGAGCCGTCCTACTGAAACGGCAACCCGTCTTTTGGCCTGTGACAAAGCACTATCGCAATCGAATCGGTTCGGCCAGGTCGATGTACCCGATGACGCCCAGCATCATTTCCTCCCAGCTTTGGTCGCCCCAGCGAACGGTCTGCGTTGGGTCCGGATTGTTCGGATTCGCCGCCGAATTGTCGAAGTGTCCCACGCATTCGATCCGTGTACCGGCGGGGATGCGCAACGGGTTCTTTAGGGCGTAGGCATGCTGCCAGTTGAAGTCATAGGCAGGCACCGACAACAGGACTTTGCTGGATTGATCCGGATAAATGGCGCGAACCAAGAAATCCTTGCCGCGCAGATGCATGTGCGGGCTCAAGTAGAGGATCACACTATCGTTCTCGAATGTCGTTGACGCCGTCACTTCATGGTTCTTGGCGCCGGGCGGGATGGCGAACTTGCGATTGGCGACGAACCGGGACCGGGCCTCGTGCTTGGGCGGCTTGTTGGCGAACACCAGGGCCACAGAGGCTTGATCGATTTGCTCTGTCCCGTTAGCAGTGTAGTGCATTTCAAGAACGACCTTGGCGCCTTTCGGGATGCGCTTGGCCAGCCCCTCGGGAAAAATCGCCGGCTTGGCTCCCGGAACATAACCGACGAGGACATCGCGATCGCCGGATTCGCGTTGCTCGTCGACAGGCTTTTCGCCGATGTAGACGAGCATGTGATGGACGACCGCGCGATTGCCGGGCCTCGACGGCTTGAATCCAGGTGTCTTCCTCGAAATTGGTGGGGAGCACGAAATACTGATATTCGATTCCCTTTACGGGCGGCTTGGCAGGTATTGTGAATTTCTCCCGCATCGTCAGCACGAGGTCCGGGGCCGGTATCCGCCAGCCATCCTGGAATTTTCGGGCCGGCGGCAGATCCTTGTCGTCGCCCGGCGGGCAGCCCTGCTTGATCCAGGCCAGCAGTAAGTCGCGGTCTCGATCCGGCAAACGCGCATCGTTGGCGAACTCTCCGTGTCGAGGGTCCGCGTTCCACGGAGGCATGCGGCCCGCCTGCACGACCTCTGCAATCGTATCGGACCAATCGCTCGCTTGCGAATAGGTCAACAAAGAAAACGGCGCTACCTGGTCGGGCCGATGACATTCCTGGCAGTGCTTTTGCAAGATGGGAGCGACATCACGCGAGTACGTGACCGTCGGGGCCGGCGGCGACTTCGGTGCCCGTCCGATGATGCAGCCGGCCACCGGGGTTTTCGCGACACGAACCGGACTCCCGGCGAGCAGATCGATGATCGCCTCCTTCAGATCGTGCCGAAGGGGCTCCCGCCGGTCGCTGCCTACCGCGTATTGGTCATCGACCCGCCCGTGATAGCGGACCACTCGCTCGCCATCCAGCAAAAACACCTCGGGCGTCCTTTTCGCTTTGAAACGATCGGCGACCTTCTGCCCGGGATCCACGAGCACGGGGAACGGCAGTTTGCGCGCTTGCGCGTGGCGTGCGATCTTGTCGGCAGTGTCTTGGTGGTTGCTGTTGATTGCCAGAATTTGCAGACCTTTTGAGCCGAGCTCGCGCTGGAGTTCCGCCAGGTGCAGGACGTAGTGGTTGACGAGTGGGCATTCGGTGCCGATGAACACCACCGCGATCGCCTTCTTGTCCTTGAAATCAGCCAGGCAAACGGCACGCCCCGCTGAGTCCTTCAGACGAAACTCAGGAATCCGAGGCGAAGGCCTCGGCAACTCGAGCGGTTGCAATAGCGCCGGCGAAAGCATCGGCAACGAGCGCGACGGCGCCGCTGGCGCCTTCGGCCGATCCTGGACGTCGCCGACCTGACAGTGAACGCCCGCCAGCAAGAAAGAGGTTACTCCCGCGCTCGGGTCGCTCGACACCGAAGGGAAATCCAGTTGATGCAGCGTCGCCAAACAAGGAAGAAAAAACACGACACCAAAAACAATCGTCTTTGCAGCCATGGGAAACACCTCCATTTTCATGCGGGGTTCGGGGCAAAAGGACGCGATCGAGCTAGACAGGATCAGACGGAATTTGGGCCACTTTGTTGCGACGCCCAGCCTCGGCCAACTAACGCCAACACGAAAAAGAACAACGAAAGTGCCATGAGAATAGCTCCTTGGGAGAGGCCGCATCCCGATTTGGAACGAGATCCCTCGACCCACAAGGAGACATGACGGTAAGTCACTCGAGATTTTGCGCGGATTGGGAAAAAAAACATGTGCGAGATAACGCCGGTGTCTTCAAAACCGAGAATTGAGAGGGTGCACAAGCGGGAAGCGCAAGTAGCGTTAGCCGCGGAGCGGCGACAGCCAAAAGCCAGCGGCTTGCGCCGGCTATCGCCTCTAGCTTTTGGCTATCGCTGCTCCGCGGCTACTTGATGGTGATATTGTCGGCCTTTCATTCGACGACGATGAGCGACGCCGTGCGGTCGGCCTTTTCCTGCGCCGTTCGCCAAATCACGATGTCGGCCGTCACGTTCGCCGAACCTCGGCCCGTGACGTGCAACTCCTCGTCCATATGGTCGAGGTTGAAGCGGTACTCGTTGTGCAAGGTGAAGACGAAGGTCTAGCGGAAGCGCTCGTCGGGCGTTTCAAGCAACCACGTTTGCCGGACATGCGAATGGATGCGCCCCTTGCAGTCGGTTCTCGCGGTCAACGTTGGTCGTTCGCCGTTGGAGGCTGCGGTACGGGCCGGTGTTGTTGTGCGTGCGCCTCTGGTTTTCTGTCTCGTCAGGGTTGGGCTTCCCTTTGATGCGAGGCGCCATGCGAAAAGTAATTTACCCACGAGAGCATCGCGTGTCCTGTCGCCGCCACCGCCTTCGCGTTGACGATCATGCGGGGCCTTGATCTTGAATTCCCGTCGGCGGCGGCGCACTCAGCGGCGGCTCGGGGTTCGTCGCCATGGCGGCCGCTTGTTCCTTGGCCTTCTCCTGGCGAAGTTCTTTTTTCTTGTCGTCAATCATGCCCTTCGAGAAAAGAACCAGCCCCGCGCCGACCGCGGCGAGAAGAATTCCAAGGAAAAAGATCGACCAACCCGGTAGATACTCCGAACGGGTTGCGTCTTCCGGCGGATCCCAAAGCAAGCTCACGATGGCATTGACAATCGGTGCACCGGCGAAGACGAGTGGCGCCACATAAAGCGGCAGCCCTTTGTTCTTGATGGCGAAAATAATGCACAACGCCCCCGCGGCGCCGGCGATGCCGCCGAGCGTCGAAAACGTAAGCGCTTTGGTGTTGATCTCGCCGTCCTTGGTCGTGAAGTCGAGCGATTCACCACCGGCAAGGCCGAACTGAAGTGCGATGAGAGGTATCACGACTGCGGTAACGAAGTAGGCAATGCCCACGCAGAGAAACGCCCGCACGGCGCCGGCACTGGGGCCAAGTTCACCCCCCATGGCCGATTGGCCCTTGTGCAACACGGGAACGTATACACCCCACGACAGCACGGCTCCCAGTACGAACGCCATCCAAATCTCAAAGCGCATCGCATCCTCCTCCAGTGATCGATTTCAATTCGACCATTGTAGCACCAGAGCGGCAGGCTGCCACCTCGCTGCGGCTGTAGGGACAAGCTGGCAGCTTGTCCCTACGATGTCGTCGAACAACGTTCTCGGAGATTTAGCCACCATGACACGATTCCTTCTCACCGCTGCGGCAATGGTAGCCTGTGGTTCCAGCATCAAAGCGCTAGACGAACCCATCCAAACGCCCATCTTCGTCAGCGGCCAAGGTGGGTATCACACCTATCGCATCCCGTCGTTGATCGTGTCCAAGAAAGGCGTGCTGCTCGCATTCTGCGAAGGAAGGAAGAAGACCCGAAGCGACACCGGCGACATCGACTTGCTTCTGCGCCGCAGCGCCGACGGCGGCAAAACGTGGTCGCCTACGCAAGTCGTTTGGGACGATGGCGCCAACACCTGCGGCAATCCATGTCCCGTGCTCGATCGCGACACCGCCGTCCTGTGGCTCCTCATGACCCACAACCTCGGCGAGGATACCGAGGCCAAGATCATGGCAGGCAAGAGCAAAGGCACGCGCGCCGTCTGGGTCTCGCGCAGCGACGACGACGGCGCAACCTGGTCCAAGCCGATCGACATCTCCAAGGACGTGCGCAAGCCCGACATGACCTGGTACGCCACTGGCCCAGGTGTCGGCATTCAGACGCGCGACGGCAAGCTCATCATCCCGTGCGATCATTCCAAGGTCGGCGCCGTCAACATGCACTCGCACGTCATCTACAGCAGCGACCATGGCAAGACTTGGAAGCTCGGCGGCGCCGTCGGACCCAAATGCGACGAGTCGCAGGTCATCGAACGCGCCGACGGCTCGCTGCTCTTGAACATCCGTAGTCAGCATGGCAAGAATCGGCGCGCCCTGTCGATAAGCAAAGATGGTGGCCTCACGTGGAGCGCTCCGATGCATGACGACACGCTCATCGAACCGGTTTGCCAGGCGAGCATCCTGCGACATCCGGCGAAACCAGGCGTCGTTCTGTTCTCGAATCCCGCAAGCAAGAAACGCGAAAAGATGACGCTGCGAATAAGCAGCGACGACGCCAAGACTTGGCCGACGTCCCACGTGCTGCACGCTGGCCCCGCGGCCTACTCGTGCTTGGCGGTCCTGCCCAATGGCGACATCGCTTGCCTTTATGAGCGTGGCGACAAGAATGCGTATGAGACGATCACGTTTGCGCGGCTCAAAGGCGAGTGAGACGACAGTACGCTGTACGGAGCACACTGTACTGAGTACTTCCGTATTCGATGTACGCAGACGGTACGGCGTTTTCACCGCCACTGCGACTTTTGATAGGCCCATTTCTCGGCAGGCGTCATCTTGGCGAAGTCCGGCGCCGCGGTCGTAAGCCGGCCCCTTATGGGGCTCGGCTCGCCGGGCTTTGTCGGTGGCACGCTGATCGTCCTACCGTCGCCGCCGTAGCTCATGACGCCGGTCTGCAAGGTTAAGTCGTCTGCCAGTGAACGCAATGGCTTGATGCCAAGCTGTTGCAACACGCCGTGGTACGCTTTGACTGCTTCTTCTGGCTCGATTTCGCCATCGCCAATCCAGCGCAAGAATCGTACGAATGCGAGTTGGTTTTCGGCATTGTTGATCTTGCGGCCAAAGAGGGCCACGCGGGCGCCGTATTTCTTCGCTTCGGCCAGCAATTTGAATGCATCGTAGGTGGTCCCCGCCGAGCCCCCGAGGATGCCGACGACAAGGTGCGGATCGTAGTGGACCAGATCCTCCATCGCTCTGGGGCCGTGATAGACCATCTTCAGGAAGAGGGGTCGGCCCTTGGCGGTTACGCCGGCCAGCATGCGGACGATGGCGTCGTTGATGAAATCGGGCAGCTTGCTTGCGTCGACCGATTCGGGACGATTCGGATCGAAGACTTCCAGGAAATGACGAAATCCCTTGCGCTCCGCCTCGATGCGAAACTCTTTGTAGCGCTCGAGCGCCTCGCGGTCGATGACGCTGTCGTTCTGGTAGGTGATGCTATAGAGTCCGAGGTTGGCGCCGAGATGGCGTTCATCGGTGCTGCATTCGACATGCCCGCACTGGATGTGATCAAGCGTCGCTGTGCGAAACGGCAATGCGGGCAGGCTCGGACTCTTGCCGCCGCGCATCACGTGGATATCGGTCGTGTCATTGGCGCGGGCGGCAGGCGTCACCTGGCTTTGATCGAAGAGGCGCTTTTGGATCGTCAAGATTTCATTCGTATGAGCTGACATCAGCATGATATCGACGAGACCCTGCGCGACGATCTGCTCAATCTGATCGCGATATTCTTGCAAGGAACGATAGCGTCCAGCGTCGGCTTCGGGTGAACGTCCCGTCGCGCCGAGGCCGAGGGCCATGTCGGCGTCTTTCGCGTCGGCGAGGATGAAGTCCTTGGCGCCGTGCGGGTCGGCGTGGATGCGAGCCAGTTTTTCGTCGAGGGATTTTTTCATGAGGTTCATGCCCGTCAGAGCCTGAAGCGTAAGCGAAGGAGTCTCTGTCTCTTCGCTTACGCTTCAGGCTCTGATCGCTCGCTTGGTCATTTCTTGCCGGCGGTCCACGCCGAACGCGGAATCGCTCGCCCGATCGCCATGGGTGAGGCCGGGGTTGCCGTCGCCTTCGTAGGCCCCCCCGTTAATCGCGATTCGACTTGCTCAAGCGTCTCGCGCAGAACGCGCGCCGAGTTTTGAAGGCCGAGCCGTTCCTTCGGAGTCAGGGCAAGTTCGATCTGCTTGCGTGTCCCGCCACAGCCGACTTCCGTCGGAACCGACAGACACACGTCTCGAATTCCGTACGGCCCGTTGACGAGTGTGCTGACGGGCAACACACGCCGTGAATCCAATGCGATCGCGTGAACGACTTCGCGGATCGAAAGCCCGACGGCAAAACCGGCGCCGCCTTTGAGCTTGATCACCTGTGCGCCGGCCCCCTTCGTCGCGGCAAATATCTCATTGCCGACGGTGACATCGAACCCGGGCCATTGGTCGATCGGCAAACCGCTGATGGTGGCGCTCGACCAGATCGGGACCATACTGTCGCCGTGCTCACCGAGGATAAGGGCGTTGACTTGCGTGGACGGCGCTTGCAGTTTCTTGGCGAGATTGCTTCGGAAACGCGTGGTGTCGAGCACGGTTCCGAGCCCGATCACGCGCTGCCAGGCCAGGCCGAGGCGTTTGACCGCGAGATAAGTCAGCACATCGACCGGATTGCTGACTACGATGACGTAGCTGTTTTCCTTGACGCCCGCCGACTTCATTTGATCAAGAATGCCGACGAAAAGATCGACGTTGCGATTGATGAGATCAAGTCGGCTTTCGTCCGGCTTGCGGCGCAGTCCCGCAGTAATGACGATGATGTTGCTCGTCGCGACTTCGCTCATATCGCCGGCGTAAATTCGCTGATCGGCCACGAGGCTCGCGCCGTGGAGTAGATCGAGCGCTTCGCCCTGGGCCTTGTCCGCGTTGGCGTCGATCAGGCAGATGCTGCTCACGACGCCGCCGCATTGAAGCGCATATGCCGTGGAGCTGCCAACGAGTCCGCCGCCGCCGATGATGCTGACTTTCATGATTGTGTTTCTCCTGCTTGCGTTTGGCGCTCGCAGGGCGCCATGCGAGAGCTAAACGCAAGCCGTTACGCCTTCGTTTCCGCCAGCGCCGCCATTACCTTCTCCGTCACGATGCGCACCAGCTCGTCCATGTTCTTGACCTGAACTTGCGACTTGTCATGCGTCTTGCACGTGCACGCAGACTCATCGACATACGTTGTCGGCTCCTGAGCCTGACGTTGAAACGCATACGGCTCCGGCACGAAGTCGTCATATCCTTCGTTGAATATGCTCGGTCCGCACACTTCGCAATCCTTGATGTGAATGCGCGGATCATCGATCTTGATCCGCTTCTTGAAATCCATCAACTCCTTTGTGTGCCCTTCGCTGAAATAATTGACCCGACCAAGTTGTTTGGCCAACAGCAGAATCTTGCAATAGGCGTCGATGATCTCGGTGTTGAAGTACGCCAACTCGACCGTCGTGCCCCACGACACGGTTCCATGATTCGCCAGCAGGATCGTGTTGCAATCCTTGACGTAGGGGATGATCGTGTTCGGCAAGCGCTGATCGCCCGGCGTCGCGTACTTCGCGATCGGCACTTCGCCCAGGAACACCTCGACCTCCGGCAACACGCATTTAGGGATCGGCTCATGTGCTACGGCAAACGCCGTCGCATGCGGCGGATGGCAGTGCACGACCGCGTTGATGTCGGGCCGATTCTTGTAGACGGCCAAATGCAAAAGCACTTCGCTGGTACGCTTGCGGCTTCCGGAAATCTGCTTGCCGTCGTAATCGACCTTGCAGATATCCTCGGGCTTGAGGAACCCCTTCGACACCATCGTCGGCGTACAGAGGATTTCCTTGCTGTTGAGCCGATACGTGATATTGCCATCGTTGGCGGCCGCGAACCCTTTGGCGTAAAGACGCCGGCCGATCTCGCAGATCTCTTGTTTGATCTTGTACTCGGTTACGAACATGGGATTCATTCCAAGCCCAGGGGTGAGCGCAGCGAACCCCTGGGATCGGGGTTTAGTATCCCAGGGGTTCGCTGCGCTCACCCCTGGGCGTCATCGTCATTTCACCTGCACCGCATCCAGAATGCACGCATTGTAAGCATCGATCGGTTTGCGCTCGGGCTGGAACGGCATCATTGCTTCGACGCCTTCGCTGACGCCGATCTTTTGGCCAATGCCCGCGCCGGACTCGTCGAGGATCACAATGTCCTCGCCATCCGGCACAGAATCGTCCTTGAGGGCTTTCAAGCTATACGGCACGCCGATGATCCAGCGATAGCCGGCGATCGACGGGTGACAGCGCGAAAGCGTCACGGTGCCGATGACTTCAGCGATGCGCATTTTTTGCCTCCGATCGATCGCAAATCCCCATCACGAACCAGCGTACCGGCGAGTTCTTGCTATTCATTAACTTCCGCGTGCCTGCTCCGTCATTGCAGATGATCACGCGATCGTCGAGTCCGGCGCCGAGATTGTCGATGACCAACTGCGGTTCCCCATCCGGTTTGCCATCTACGGTCAACGGCTGCGCGATGAGCAGCTTCCAGCCCGCCATGCTCGCGTGCTTCACGGTCGCCGTCGCCTGGCCTACGATGGTTGCAAGTTGCATCGTTTTTCCTTTTCGTTTAGCGCCCGCATGGCGCCGCGCGAGCGCTAAACGTAAACAATCATCCCACCACGCGCATCGAGCCCATCGTCGTCGATCGGCGGACGCGCGAGAACGTCAACGGCGTCGTCACGCCTTCGCCAGTCGGCGTTGCGATCGAGAAGCTCAGGTACGCTTCACCGAGGCCCGCTG
>VGZI01000163.1 GCA_016872605.1 Planctomycetota bacterium | reverse complement strand
CCGCTGGGCCTTCCACACTTATTCGACGCTGGATTCGCCACCGATTGTCGAACTCGTCGAAATCGAGGGGCACCGCTCGGTCAAGGTGCTGGAAGACAATGCCGCACTGCGCGAACGGATGAAGTCGATCATCACGCATCCCACGGAGTTCCTTCAATTGAAGATTGAAGGTGGTGTGACGGTGGACGCTTGGATGATCAAGCCCAAAAACTTCGACAAGACGAAAAAGTATCCCGTCTTCGTGTATGTGTATGGTGAGCCGTTCGCTCAGACGGTGCTGGATAGTTGGGGTACGGCTCAAATCGACTTTCATCGCGCCGTCGCCGACATGGGATATCTGGTTGTGTCGATCGACAACCGCGGCACGCCTGCGCCGAAGGGGGCGGCATGGCGACGTTCTATATTCGGCAGTCTCGGCCCATTATCCGCGGCGGAACAGGCGGCAGCCTTGAAGGAACTGGGACGGACTCGGCCCTACGTGGATATGGCCCGCGTCGGCATCTGGGGCTGGAGCGGCGGTGGTTCGAATACGCTCAATGCTCTGTTTCGGTATCCCGGGCTTTATCACCTCGGCATTGCCGTGGTCCCAAAGCCCCAACCCCATCTTTACAACGCCTGGTTTCAGGAAATCTACATGCGGACGAAAGACGTGAATCCGGACGGCTACAAGAAATCCGCGCCGATCAATTTCGCCGAAGGCCTGCGGGGCAAGTTGTTGATCATCACCGGCTCCGGCGAAACCAACACGCACATCCAAATCATCGAAGGACTGGTCGATCGGCTGATCGCGCTCGGCAAGCCGTTCGACTACATGGTCTATCCCAATCGCGATCACGGTCTGCGCGAAGGAATCGGTTCCGAAGTCCACGTGCGAATGCTGATGGTTCGGTATCTGCTGGAAAACCTCCCAAGCGGATCGCTGCCCGTCAGCAGCACGGCGAAATCGCGCAAAGGACAACAATGAACTGAACGGACATGAACCAGGCGTTTCGGCTTTTCGCCGTGACGAGGATTTTGCCGCGTTTCTTGAGGTCGATGATCGGCTCGAACTACAGGTGATACAGATGGTCCGATTTCTTGGCATGGTTGTTTTGTTGTTTTCGGTTGCTCCGGCATTTGCGGGTGAAAAAGCGAAACAAAAACCCAATATTATTCTCATCCTGGCCGACGATCTCGGCTACGAAACGATCGGGGCCAACGGCGGCACCAGTTACAAAACTCCTCACCTCGACCGCCTCGCAAAAGGCGGTGCACGCTTCACTCATGCTTTCGCTCAGCCTTTGTGCACACCTACCCGCGCGCAACTAATGACTGGAAAATCGAACATTCGCAACTATGTCCGCTTTGGCTATTTGGATCCCCGTTCGATCACTTTCGCCAACCTCCTTAAAAACCTGGGCTATGCAACTTGCGTCGTCGGAAAATGGCAACTCGGCCAAGACGTCGGTTTGCCTAAAACCTTCGGGTTCGATGAATCCTGCCTTTGGCAACATACCCGCCGACCCCCTCGCTACGCCAATCCCGGCCTCGAATACAACGGCATCGAAAAGAACTTCACCAAGGGAGAATACGGCCCCGATATTCTCAACGATTATGCGATCGAGTTCATCACCAAGAAAAAAAATGAGCCTTTCTTCCTCTACTATCCCATGACTCTCACTCACTCCCCTTACCAAGCGACCCCCGATAGCAAAGGTTGGGATCCGCTCGTGAAGGATGAGAAGAGCAACATCGCCCCCCGTTATTTCGGAGACATGGTGAGCTACATGGACAAGCTGGTCGGCAAAGTCGTCGCCAAACTCGACGAACTCGGCATTCGCAACAATACTCTAGTATTGTTTGTCGGCGACAACGGCACCGGAAAGGGGACCGTTTCGATGATGGGAGCGATGCAGCTCATCGGAGGCAAAGGGACGACGACATACGCGGGAATGCATGTGCCCTTGATCGCGTCTTGGCCTGGAAAAATTCCGGCGGAGCAGACTATCCGCGATTTGGTGGATACGACCGATTTTCTACCGACGATGATGGACGCGGCTGGAGGTAAGCTCACATCCAAAATTGACGGCCGAAGTTTTTGGCCTCAATTGATTGGTCAAAAAGGAGAGCCGAGACCTTGGCTTTATTCCTGGTATTCGCCCAGGCAGGGGGCCGACACCAAAGTGACGGAATTCGCGTTTACGCATCGTTACAAGTTGTATCGCACGGGAGAATTCTACAATCTCGAAAAGGATGTTAAGGAGAAGAATGCGATTGCGACGGCAAACTTGAGCGCGGAAGAGTCAGCCGGTTTACGAGTGCTTCAAGCAGCCCTCAATGAATTTCGAGACGCTCGCCCTAAAGAACTTGATAGCGTGAAGGAGAAGAAAAAAGGAAAGGCGAAAGCACACGAGTCTGGGAGCAGATATTAATGGCAACTTCAAAAACTGGCTCTCCCTCAAGTATGGTGATCTTAGTACCCTCTCCCGCTGCATTCAGGGGAAGAGGGCTAAGGAAAAGAAAAAGGGAAATTCATCGTTTCTAGTGACGATGCCTCGCTTCGCTGGTTATTTTGCGGCATGTCACGCACGGCACGAGCTTCGGTTGGCGGGGTTTGTTACCACTTCATCAATCGCGGGAACAATCGGGCCGAGGTCTTCCGCAAGGACGAGGACTTCGCCGCGTTTCTTCAGGCGATGATTGGCTCGAACGGGTGAACGCCGCCCTGACGCCCGCGGAACTCGAAGCCGGCCGCCGCAGCGTCAACCGAGGCGTCCCATTTGGCACGCCCACCTGGCAGACGAAGACAGCCGACCGCCTCGGCCTGGAATCCACCCTCACGCCCCGCGGCTGCCCGCGGAAGCAGACATAGAATAGACTATGTCGCCGTCTTCTTTTTCAGGACTCAGGCGTCCCGCGCGACCAGTTGGTGCGCGACGTGGTCTGGGCGTTATTGAACTCTTCCGAATTTCGCTTCGTTTATTGACGAGTTCCAACCATGCATGCGTTCGGCTGCTCTCTGTGTCCGCTCGCGATCTTGACTGTACTAGTTACAGCGTTGTTTCTGCCACTCCCCGGCGCCGCTCAGGAGCGCGTTACGCCGAAAGAATCGCGCGGCGGCAAGCCGCTTCAGGAACTCTGGGCCGACATTCCCGATGAGTTTCGCCATCTCAAGTTTCCCGAATGGAAACTACCGGACGATCTAAAGTCGTGGCGCCAGCGCGACCGGAAAGCTACGCGCGATCTGGTGCTGCGTTGCCTTGGTGATCTTCCGCCGCGACCAGCAAAACCGAAGGTAACCGTCATCGACAGAGAAGATCGTGGTGATTACCTGCTTGAGCGCATCGAGTTCCACAACGGCGTCGATGCCATCGTACCCGGCATGATCCTGATCCCGAAAAAGCGAGTTGGGCCAGTCCCCGCGATCGTGGGATTACATGGGCATGGCGGATCGAGCGAGACGATCTGCACGGACGAGAAGAACCCGCAATGCGTCGGCCCCATGCTGGCGCGCAAGGGATTCGTGGTTGCCGCCATCGACACCTATTTCTGCGGCGCTCGCGCGTCCAGGAGCAAGACGAAACATCGCGGCCTGGATGAAGGGACGCTGTTCAAGCTCTATCACCTTCAGGGCCGATCCTTGTGGGGCATGATGCTGCGTGACCAGCAGATCCTGCTCGACTACCTGGAAACGCGGCCCGAGGTGGACGCCAAACGCATCGGCGTCACCGGCATGAGCATGGGCGGCACGGGCACTTGGTGGCTGGCGGCCATCGACGATCGCGTGCAAGCAGCCGTCTGTGTCGCCGGCTTCACACGCTATCGTGAGCTATTCGCGCACGGCAATTTTCGCCTGCACGGCATGTATTACTGGGTGCCGGAGATTCTTCGTCACTTTGATACTGAAGCCATCTATAGCCTTATCGCCCCAAGACCCTTTCTTGCCCTCTCCGGCGACCGTGACGGCGGCCTACCCTTGACCGGCATCGAAGTGCTGGAGAGAAAACTCGCATCGGTATACGACCTGCACGGCGCAGGCGCCAACTTCCGTAGCATCGTCTATGCCAACACCGCTCACGAATACTTGCCCGAGATGCAGGCCGAGATGTTGGGATGGTTCGTGAAGCATCTGAGCAGCAAGAAATAGAACGAGGTTGTTCATGTCGAGTCGGCGATCCGTCGCAGTGGTTTTCTGGTTATCCTTGGTGGTTGGTCTATTGGTCGTCGCTTCTGCACGTGCCCAAGAGCGAGGTTTGCTCGCGGGTCAGGCGGTCGTCGACATCACGCCGCCGTTGGATGTTCAACCGGGCGGCGTCTTTGCCTTGCCTGACAAGCCGCGCAAGTATGCGGGGGTGCGTCAAGCAGCCGAGGCGCGCGTCATCGTGCTGCGCGTGAAGGACACCTCCGCGGTCATCGTGTCGCTGGACCTTCTTGCGGTGGGCAAAGAGTTCACGGCACGCGTGCAAGGGGAGATCGCCAAACGCACCAAGATCCCCGCCGGCCACGTGCGCGTTTGCGCCACGCACACGCATTCGATGCCCACGCTCAAATGGCTGCGATTTCATGGTGAGCTGCCCGAGAAGTACATGGCCCAGGTGGAAAAGAAGATTGTCGAGGCGGTGGTTCGCGCCGAGGCCGACCTGAGCCCTGCCGAGCTTTATGTGGGACGAGCCCGGGCCGCGGGGGCCAATTTCAATCGCACTTCCAAGACATGGAAGACAGACGCCGACTTCGGCACGGCCTCCAGCGACGCCGAGCGCTGGCTCGACACCACGGTGCACGTGCTCCATTTTCGCCGAAAGGCGCCAGAGAAGCCGAATCTTCTGTGGTACCACTTCTCGGCCCATCCGGTGGTCTATCGCGACGACCCGGGCGCCGGCCCCGATTGGCCTGGGCTCGTCAATCGCATGGTGCACGGCAAATTCAAAAGCGTCCCGTCCTTTTTGCAGGGCCACTGCGGCGATGTGAATCCCGGCGATGGCAAGACTTTCCTCGGCGATCCGGTACAGGTCGCCGAGCGGGTGTTCGACGCCATCGAAAAAGCGGTGAAGGATGCGCGACGTGTGCCGGTCAACGAATTGCGTCTGCACTCGGAATCGTTCGGGTTGCCACTCGACCTGGAGCGAATGCGCAAAGACGTCGCGAGCTTCGAGTCCGACCCCGAAAAGACGATCAAGGAACGCGGCTGGTTCAAGAACATGGCGTTTGCCAAAGACTGGCACGCCTGGGCCAAGAAGTGGGACGCGAAACAGACGACGTATCCCGTTCAGCTCTCAACTTTGTGTTTAGGCGACGTGGCCCTCGCGTTTCATCCGGGCGAACTGTACAGCTACTATGGCCTGGCAATCCGGCGTGATTCCCCGTTCCGCGACACGATCGTCGTGGGCTACGCGGACGATCTGGTCGGCTATGTCCCCGATCCCGCGGCCTACCCCGCGCAGGAGTACGCGGCAGTCACGGTGCCCAAGATCATCAATCTGCCCCCGTTCACGCCAACGGCAGGCCGTGAGCTGGCGCAGGCCCTCGTTCGCTTGCTCACCATGGTCAAGACGCCGGGCCTCAAAGACATGCTGCCGCGGCTCGATCCTCTGCCCCCCGCGGAGGCGCTCAAGGCGTTTCGCATCGAGAAGGGCTTTCGCGTCGAACTCGTGGCTTGTGAGCCGGACGTCGTCGATCCGATCGCCCTGGCTTTTGATGAGGCAGGCCGACTCTTCGTGGCGGAGGATATCGACTATCCGTTCCCGCCGAGACCCGGCGAAAAGACGCTCGGGCGTATTCGCATGCTCGTCGATAGGGACGGCGACGGCCGTTTTGAGACGAGCACCATCTTCGCGGACAATCTGCAATGGCCCAGCGGCATTGCCATTTACAAGGGGGGCATTTTCGTCGCGGCGCCGCCGCGCATCTGGTACCTCCAGGATACCGACGGCGACGGCAAGGCGGATGTGCGCCGCATCGTTTTCGATGGTTTCGGCACCGCGGCGGCCGAGGACATCATGAACAATCTCAAATGGGGTCTCGATAACCACATTTACGGCGCCAGTTCCTACAACGGTGGCGACGTGTTCCAAGCGAACAAGAAGGACGTCGTCTCCGTGCGCGGCCGCGATTTCCGCTTCGATCCGGCCACGGAAAAACTGGAGCCGCTCGCCGGCACGGGCGATTTCGGCAACTGTTTCGACGACTGGGGCAACCGCTTTGTCTCCAACGCCGGAATGTTGCTCATCCACAATGTGCTGCCGGGCAATTATCTCTCGCGCAATCCGCACCTGCTCGTCAAGGAAGTCAACTATCGCTCGGCAGCCTCCAAAAAGACGATGGCGTCGATCAGTCCTCCTGAGCCATGGCGCGTCGTGCGCAAGAGATTCTGGGACAAATGGGTCAACACGACTCCCGACATGCGGGCTTCGCGCTTCTCCGCGGCGGAGTTGGCCGAAGGCGGCTTGGTCACCGGTGGCGCCGGCTGCGAGATCTATCGCGGTGCGGCGTTCCCCGCCGAATACCATGGCAACAGCTTCACCGCCGAACCCGCGGGAAACGTCGTCATTCGCCTGAAGCTGAATCCCAACGGCCTGACGTTCGATGCCACTGCAATCGATGAAAAGCGCGAATTCCTGGCGTCGGCGGACAACTGGTTTCGCCCCGTGAATGTCGCCAATGGACCCGATGGTTGCCTGTATATTTGCGACATGTCGCGTGAGATCATCGAAGACCCCAGCGCCATCCCCGACGACATCCTGAAAATCGTCGATGTGACGCGCGGGCGCGATCGCGGACGGATCTACCGGATCGTGCCGGAAGGATTCAAGCGGCCAGCGTCGCCACAGCTCTCGAAGACCAGCACCAAAGACCTGGTGGCTCTGCTCGAACGGCCCAATGCGTGGTGGCGTGAGACGGCCCAGAGGCTGCTGCTGGAACGTCAGGACAAGTCCGCTGTCGAACCCCTGCGAGCGTTGATCCGCAATGCGAAGTTGTCCCAGGCCAGGTTGCACGCGCTCTGGACGCTGCATGGTCTAAGCTCCCTTGATGATGACCTGCTTATCTTCGCGCTGAGCGATGCCCATGCGGCGATTCGTGAACATGGCGTTCGCCTGTCCGAAGGGCGTCTGGCTGAGTCGCTGCGTGTGCGAAAACAATGCCTCTTGTTGGCCGCCGACAAGGAACCGCGGGTACGGCTACAGGTCGCTTTCAGCCTGGGCGCCATCGCTGAGCGCGAAGAAACGGCCGACGCCCTGGCAACGATACTGCTGCAAGACAGCAACGACAGATGGATGCGCTCGGCCGTGCTCAGTTCCGTCGGGGAACGGCCGATTGCGCTATATATGGAGCTGCTTCGTCGCACACCCGAGGGTACGCTCCTGGAAGCCCTGTTACCTCCGCTGGCGGAACAAGTTGCTGCACGCGAGCAAGGCGCGGACATACGGCGCGTGCTTGGATCCTTGACGGAGCCGGCCTTGCGAGCGAGGCCGAAGGTTACCGAAACCATCTTGCTTGCGCTGGCGGATCGCCTGGCTCTTTCCAGAATCCTGATCGCCGAGATGCTGAAGGATCCGACCCCGTTGACCGTGCGCCAGCTTTTCGAAGCGAGCCTGTCCCAGGCAGCCAAGACGGCAGGCAGCGATAAGAGTCCCATGCCCGAGCGGTTGCGTGCCATCCGCCTCTTACGGCATGCGCCGCTCGATCAGGTTGGTCCGGTCCTCGCATCCCTGATCAGCATCGAACATCCGCCAGAAATCCAGTTGGCCGGCGTCCAGGCGTTCGCTGGCAAGATCGATGGGAAAATCGCCGGATTGTTGCTGGAGCGCTGGCGCGGCAGCGGCCCACAGGTACATCCCGAAATCGTCGAAGTGCTCCTTGGTCAATCCGAAGGTGTCACTGGTCTTATCGAAGCGCTAGAAAAGAAGTCGATCGCTGCCGGCGAGTTGAGCCCGGTCCATCGCGACATCCTGTTGAAGAAGGCCGGTCCAGCCCTCCGTGAACGGGCCGCCAAGCTCTTCGCCGCCACCGCAACTTCGTCGCGCAAGCAGGTGCTCGACAAATACCAGGCTGCTCTCAAGCTGACGGGAGATACCGTTCGCGGCCAGAAGATCTTCACGATGAACTGCGCCACGTGTCATCGCCTGGGAGACGTGGGCAAAGCGGTCGGTCCCGATCTCCTGGCAACCAAGGACAAGACACCGGACTCGCTGCTGATTGCCATTCTCGATCCGAGCCGGGAAATGTCCGCCAACTTCGTCAACTACGTGGTCACGACGAAAAATGGCCGAGTCGTGACCGGCATGCTTGCGGGGGAAAGCCCGACCACAATTACCCTGCGTCGTGCCGAGGGGGCGGAAGACATCGTGGCCCGCGCGGATATCGAAGAGTTTGCCTCCACGCGTCTGTCGCTCATGCCGGACGGCCTTGAGGATCGCATCGACGTTCAGCAGATGGCGGACTTGCTACGGTTTCTCCTGGAACGGAAGTAGGCCCAGAAGTCACACGACAAGACCTGCCTGCCCGCCGGAGATTGTCTCCCTCCGAAGAAAAGAGAAAGACCGGCGTCCGTAGTGTGGCAGAGCGGAACCTTCTCGCGCGTTCTTGGTTGAATATGTCGGCTTGATCTGCATGAGACCCAGTGCGACAAGGTGGATCAACCGATCGCCGGACTGATTCAAGACCTGAAGCAACGCGGTCTCTTCGAGGACACCTTGCTGCTCTGGGCGACCGAGTTTGGTCGAACGGCCCAGTCGCAGGGGGCCGGTCGCGATCACAACGGGAACTGCTTCACGGTGTGGTTCGCGGGCGCCGGGGTGAAGGCGGGCTACTCGCACGGCCAGAGCGACGCGTTCGGCGCCAGGGCGGCCATCGACACGACCACCCACCACGATTACCACGCAACCGTCCTTCACCTGTTGGGGATCGATCACACCCGACTGACGTTCCTGCACAACGGCCTCAACCGCCGCTTGACCGACGTGCACGGTGAAGTGATCAGGGAGATCCTGGCGTAGAAGCCTGAGGCCCAAGAAACGGTGAAAGGTCGAGAACCACGCGGTGTGGATCGACAGCGATGAACTACCACAGGCATGTCATGAATATCCGACTCTTGCCACTGATGCTCCTCGTGTTGCTGCACCCTTCGCCGGTCGTTCGTGCCGGTTCGCCGGCCCCCTTTTCCAAGGAGGCACAGGGGGACTGGTACGTTCTCGCGGCCCATCGAGGGAACAAGAACATCGCGGCCGACAAGTGGACCGGCTCGCGGGTCAGCGTCACGGCCGAGCGCATCACCTGGCACGATGCCGAGAAGGCCGATGTGCCGCTGCTCAGCTCGATGTGCGAACGCGTCCCCGCCCCACCTGCCGCGAAGAAGCCGTTCGATCCCAACGAACTGATCGGCACTGTGCGCGGCAGCCTTTGCCCCATGCAAGACGTGAAGCTGTCCGCACGGTGGAAGATCACGGATAACGGTGTCCTGATCGTCTGGGTGCAGGTCGCCGAGTTCAAGGGGAATCGCAATGGAACCTACAGCGGCGCCTCGCCGGCTGATGTGTTGCTCACCTGCCAACGAAAACCGGTCCCCGCCATATCGGCTCCCGATCCGGTCAAGGACGCGGGTCGCTTCGTCGGCAAATGGGCAGTCCTCGCCGAGTTCGACGACGCCAATTCCGCACGCACCCGACCGCAAGGACATGTCGAATTCACGGCCAGCGATTTCTTCAAACGCACTTCTTTCAGCCCGAAGGGGAAACCAGAACAGGAAGGAAAATGGAAATTGCTACCGCCGCAGGAAACTCGTGGCCGCGTCGATTTCCATTTCAAGTACGGCATCGAAGGCAACCAGGGGCGTTCGCCGAGCCTGTACACGTTTTTCGGCAACGACCTCCTGATGGTCGTCTACCCCGAGGGCGGCTGGGCCAAGGATGCTGTCGAGAACCAGGAACGCCGCCAACCGCCCACCCATTTCGGCTCCGACGGCAGCCGCAACATGTGGATCTTGCGGCGTATGCCGACCACGCCAAAATAAAGAGGGCTGATAGACAAGCATCCGAGCGCACACGGGATTTCTTGAATATGCAGAAAATCACGCTTCGCCTCACCCTGCTGGCATGGCTTGCCTGGACTTGCGTCACAGCCCACGCTCAGCCGCCGGGAAAGCCGGACATCCGTCGGCCTCTACCAGGTGAGTATCAGCATCTCTGGCTGACCTTTGAAGCCGGCGAAGCGGCGCCTGCCTTCGTCGGCATGCGTAGTGGAAAGTCGACGGTAGCATGGTTCGTGGACGGCGTTATTCCCGGCGGGGTAAAGAAAGCCGGCGCTTATCGTGCCCTGGTCGATCACCATGACCTGGTCATCAAGGGTGATTCTCTCACCGGCAAGATCGTGCTCCGACAGGTGAGCATCTGGGCGCCGATGCAGGTTCTGGCACAAGTGACCTTGAGCATCGACGGCACACGCGGCAAGGAGGGTTTTTCCGGTACGTGGACGAGCGACGCTTCGGGAAAGAAAGCAAACGGCGCGGTGACCGCGAAGTTGACCGACGAAAAGTCGATTCGCGCCGCCCAGCCGTTTGCCGCTGGGGCCGATTGGCCGAGCTACCATGGTCCGCAATACGCCAATCGTGCGGCGGAGACGCCAACGCTCTTGATCGACGATCTCGCGAAGGCCCGGCCTCTCTGGCGTGCGGAAATGCCGACCTTGTCTGGTTGGGGGACCGGCGTCGATAGTCGTTACACGTGGCGGGCGCCTTACGGGACCATCTGCGGCGGCTCGGGCACGCCCATCGTGGCGGACGGTCGCGCGTACCTGTTCCATTATGTCCCCTCCGGCGAACCCGATGCCAAACTCCTGGAAAAGGTGCTGGCGGATTTCGAGAAACAAGCCAAACGCAAGCCAACGGACGTCGAGCGCGCAGCCCTGGTCGATTATTGCCGACCGTTCGCCGACACTATCATCACGTGCCTGGATGCCCAAACCGGGGCGGTTCTCTGGAGCATTCGCTTCCCGTTTCTCTCGGGCAATTTTCAGACGCACAAATGGCGCGGCCTCAATCCCACGGCGGCACTCATCCACGGCGTGTTGATTGCCAATGACTACGCCAACAATTGGGTCGCAGTTGATGCGATCAAAGGCGATGTGCTTTGGACCATACGCCGCAGCCAGAAAGTCCAGGGCAATCAGGCTGCGTTGGGCGCTGTTCGGGCGGGGGCGCTGGCCATCCTGCCGTCGATCGGCGCTGAGCCGTCAAAAGCGGTTGACCCCAAGACCGGCAAAGTTGTCTGGCAACAATCCGGCGGACAACAAGTGCTGAGCTGGGGAAAGGCCGGCGCCGAGCGCGTGCTCTTCCTCGGCGGCAAGGCGCCAACCTGTTACGAAGCCGCCACTGGCAAGCTTCTCTGGGCGATGGAAGAGAAGTTGGTGGGCGTTTCCGGTTCTGCGGCCCTCATTCAGGGCGACATTGTTATCGGCCACATCGTGCCCGATCCCAAGAAGCAGGGCGGATATTTTCAGGGCTACAAGCTCAGCGATGCCGGAGCCGCCAAGATCTGGCAAGATGATTTTTTGACCTACGACGAGAACCTCACCGTCTCTCTTGGGCAGGCCAAGGCTTACGTTGTTGGCCGAAGCGAAATTCGCACGCTGGACATCGCCACCGGCAAGTTGCTCGGCAAACAGCTCTTTGACGACAAGACCGAACCCATCGGCAGCAATCAATGGCTCGCGGTCGTCGGCGATCGCCTGCTCCTGTCGCCCGAAGGTCAGCACGGCAGCCAGCGTTTGCAGTGGCTCGACGCGCATACCCTCAAGCCACTCGGCCCGCGCTGGACGCCGCCCAACAACTCGACGACAGCCTACGCCGTGCATTCGCTTGGCTTCCCGGTCGTGGATGGCCGCCTGTTCGTGCGCGGCATGGACGGCATCTACTGTTACGACTTGCGGAAGCGCAAATAGCCTCGGAATCCCGAGGCATGTTGACAAACACGTTTCCCTGAAACCACTTTTGCTGACGATCTTCTTGGCTTCTCATGTCTGTTTCCGCGGTTTTTGCGCAGGTTGCCAGGACAGATCGCCGCCTAACATCCTCACCGAAGCGGGCGCACCACATGGTCTGCGTGGCCTGCTTCGGGAGGGCGAGGCTCCTGCCGAGCCGGAAGCGACAGGATACTCGTCCGAAATCGAGTATTTCGCGGGCTCGCGGCTCGGCAGGAGCCTCGCCCTCCCGTGCCGTTTGCAAACCATGTCGTGCACCCCACCGAAGCCGAGAAGAGAGAGGCCTTGACACAGCTCTTCGACGGCAAGAGCCTGACTTGGCCACTGTTCGGTGCGGAGCCAGGCAGCCCTGGGCCTCTTTCTCCTCGGTGGTCTTGATCGGGGTCTGGAATTTCTTGCCGGCAAAGCGGTATACGATGCGGTAACGTTCAGAACGCAATTCGAGCGACGCTATGACATTTGCCTCCGCGCTCGATCGTACCAGCGGCAAGCCGTGGTCGATAAGCGACGCAAAAGCAATGTAGGGTCGATGCCGTCCCCAATTTGTCCCCAAATCGCGGGGGACCAAAGAAAAAGGACTCGCATCGAATCGACGCAAGTCCTTTGTTCTCAAAGTGCCGAAGAGAGGACTCGAACCTCCACTCCCTAACGGGAACCAGCTCCTGAAGCTGGCGCGTCTGCCAGTTCCGCCACTTCGGCTTCACATTGCTTTGGCGTGAGTTTCACGCTTAAATCTCGATTGTCCCTCTGGTTACGGCGAAACCAATCCTGCAATGACATTGACTGGACGGACTGGTGACATCGCCAAGGTTGGTCACAATTTGGACACAAAAAGACGCGCCAGGTTCCTTCCCAGCACGATCATTTTACAACTCTCGTGCACTTTTCGCCAAGGTCCGCTGCCGCAATTTTATGGCGTTCTTCGCAGGTTTCGAAATCCAACTCCTTCTGCACGAACTCGGGAGGGAGCACGAGGAACGTCCTGCCCATCGCCGCCCTCCAGAATTGGCCCGGCCCAACGTGAAACACGCGCTGTATGGCTCGGATCTGTTCGCTCGTTAGGTGCTTGAGGAACAACTCCTTTGTGCTCGACTTGGCTTCTCCGACGAGGGCACGATCTTTGCCCAGGAGCTTTTTCATGCGCCGTCGTTGGTGGAATCGGCGGTTGTACAGGCTGTTCGATCTGAACAGGTACGTGATCCGGTTTCGATAGAAGAAGTCATCGACCTCCAGCGGCAACACCTGTGGGCCATTGCCCCAGTTTTTTGCTTTCGTCGCCGCCAGGCACTCGCCAATGCCGCCGATGGCAATGGCCTGCTCGTATTCGACTCGGACGGTCGGGCAACGAAGGACGCTTTCGACGGAATACTGGGGCAGCGCTGGATCCTCGACATAGGACCGCATGCATTTATTCTTTAGGCAGGCGGCTACTAATACCTCTGCAATCCGCGCGGCGCGTTCGGCACGCGATCGGAAGCTTGCCTCGCTCTCGCCGTCGAATCGAAGAGAATCAGGAATGGCCAAATGATAGCATGGTCGAACCGGCCGGCC
>VGZI01000162.1 GCA_016872605.1 Planctomycetota bacterium | reverse complement strand
GCCGAGGCGACGATCGACGGCACCAGCGTGGTCGTGCGTGGGGCCAGCGTCACTGAGCCGACGCAGGTCCGCTTCGGCTGGCGCAACACCGCCAACCCGAACCTCATGAACAAAGAAGGACTCCCCGCCAGCCCCTTCCGCAGCCTTAATTGGCAAGGCGGCAGCGCGGAGTGAATAGTCCACGAAGGGCACCAAGGACACAAAGGGGGAGTGGTGTCTCTTCGTGTCCTTGGTATGCTTCGTGGATAAGCTCGAAAGAGGACAATGATGATCTATCGGACCGTCGCCATCGTGTCGTTGTGCTTGGCGACTTCGGGCGTGAATGCTCAGGCGACCAAGCTCGACTTGACGCCCGGTCACTTCGAGTCGCTCCACACGCTG
This sequence comes from Planctomycetota bacterium, assembly GCA_016872605.1. Lineage (GTDB taxonomy): Bacteria > Planctomycetota > Planctomycetia > Gemmatales > Gemmataceae > SIAQ01. Next base: position 13,150 of record VGZI01000162.1, on the reverse strand, counting down.
ATCCGGCCGCACGACAACGAGTGGCGCCATCTCAAGGTTAACTGGATTACCGATGTCGCTGCCGCCCGCAAGAAGGCGGCCGCGGAGGATAAGCCGATCGTCATCTGCTATACCGGCGGCGCCGGCTACAACGAGCCGCTCGGCGTTTGCTGAAGCGCCACCTCGCACCACCTGGCAGGTGGTTCCGCCAACTACTCCGACGCGGCCATCAAACTCCTCAACGAGAAGTTCGTCTGCTTCGCCCCCGGCTGGTACATCAACACGAAAGATTCCGTTTATCAAGATTCGTGGAAACGCTTTTACGTCGCCAAGTCGCGGCCCGACGAAGGGACCGGCTGGCTGCGCGGCACGCAACTCGTCCTCATGACGTCCTCGGGCCGGCTTCTGCAAGGCTCGGTCAAGAGCAAGGATGGCCTCGCCGCCGCGCTTCAGGAAGTGCTCGACGGCTACGCCAAGCTTCCAGCCGATCAACGGCGGCCGAACGCGGTCGATGGCGAGATCAAGCCGCAACCGGCGCCGCCGCCAAACGGTCTTGTCTTGACTATCTACGATCGGCCCCTCGGCCGCGATTCAAAGGGCCAGTACCGTCTCCCCGACGGCGACGATTTCGGCGGCCTGCGCACCCACGCTCCGCACGGCCAACGCAGTTCCCTTTGGCTCAAGGAGGAAGAATGGCAATCCCTCCTGCCCTCTGAACCCAAGAAAGGCCAGACGCACGCCGTCCCCGCCAGGCTCGCCAAACGCATTTGGCTTTACGGGCTACTACCGCAAACGCTCTGGGTCGTCGAAGAACTGTGGAAACCGAACGCGCTGCAGTCCGGAGAAATGCATGTGGTCGTCGACGCCGTTGAGCCGCAGCTACTTCGCTTGCGCCTGCACGGCAGTGTGCTTCTGTCTTCTCCTGGCGTGTTGCACACCTGGCCGGATCGGAAGTTCGTCAAGAACATTGAGAATCGCTATGACGCCCGTATCGAAGGCGTGATCTTGTTCGACCGGATCAAGAACAAGGCCACTCGCTTCGATTTCGTCGCGCTCGGCGATTTCACAGGCCGATGGTTTGCAGGAAACAAGGGTTGGAAGGAAGCGACGCGCGATGCGCCCGTGCCGTTGGGATTCGCATTCGAACTCGACCAGACCGCGTATGAACTTCCCGCGGAACGGCGTCGCCCGCGCTCTTTCATGCACGCCTATACCTTCCGAGTCGCCGAGCAGCATTACTGGGACCCCGACTTGTGGCTCGCCGACTGGAAGAAGCGACAATCAAAATGACATCGAGGCATTGACGAAGATCAACCTGAAAAAGTAGGAGAATATCCTCGCCGCGCCTTCGTTGCCCCGGCACAGCGCGCGGCGGTCGCGGCGTACCGGATAGGCCGGATTCTCTGTCGCCCAAACCAGCGTTCCTTCGCCGGCGTGGGCCGCTTTCGATATTTGATTTCCGCTCCAATAGTCGTTAGAATATTCAAGCGTTGCGATTGTGATGTCCCGACAGCGCGCTCTCGCCGCATTAGAGCCGAGCCATGAAACCGGTGATCCTTGCCTCCTTGGCGTTCCTCGCCGTCGCTTCTTCGCAGCGCGCAACCGCTCAACTCGATCCGAAGCAGCCGTTGCAAGGCACGAAGTCGGACGCGGTAACGTATGAGATCGACTTCTCCGCCGTCGTGACGGCCCCGTACAAGACCAAGGTCCTCAAGGTTTGGCTGGCACTGCCTCAGTCGGATGTCGCCCAGACCGTCGAAGCAAGCCACTTCAGCAGCTTTCCGATGAAAGTCGAGCCGCGGATCGGCATTGAGAAAGTCCACGGCAATAAGTTTGCCTACTTCGAGTTTATCAAGCCGGAGGGCGCCCAAATCGTGCGGCACAAGTACAAGGCGACCATCCATGAAATGCGCTGGAATATCGATCCTGCCAAGGTTACGAAGGTCGATCGCTGGCCCGCTTCCTTCGACCCTTACCTGAAATCGGACAGCAGCGTGATGGTCGATGATCGCATCAAGGCGCTCATCATCGACGTCGTGCCCAAGTCGAAGAACCCATCAGACGACTTGGCCAGCATCATGAGCTGGGTGAACAAAACGATCAAGTACGATCATGGCAGCGCATCGCTCAAGGGAAGCTCCGACAGCGCTCTGACGAAGAAGGCTGGGCATTGCAGCGACTATCATGGTCTGTGCGCAGCGTTCGGCCGAGCCCTCGGCTATCCGACACGCGTGACTTATGGCATCAACACTTTTCCCAAGAACTCGCCCTCTCATTGCAAGCTTGAAGCGTACCTGCCGCCTTACGGCTGGGTCTGCTTCGACGTGTCGGAGACGCAGCGCGTGATGCAGTTCATCGAAAAGGATAAGACGCTCGACGCCGCCAAGAAAACCGAGCTGATTCGCCTCGCCAACGATCGGCTCCAGAAGGGCTTCCGCGACAACACCTGGCTGCAGCAGACGCGCGGCACCGACTACGAGCTCGTCCCTCCCGCGGCCAAGCGCGCCCCCGTCGTTCGCACCATTTACGCCGAAGCCGACGGTGTTGCCTTGCGCGACCCGGACCCAGCCAATCCCGAGCAACGCGAATTCGGCTGGATGACCGTCCATCACTATGTGCCGAGCCGCAAAGTTGAGTACCCTTTCAATGGCTGGGCGAGCCTGATCAAAAAATAGGAATGTACCGCCGTTCGCTCCACGAAAACGAAGCGGCTGTTCCCAGCGAGTAGACAGCGCGGTCTCGATGGAACCTTCGATCCAGCCGCATCCGATGGCGCGGGGAGGACAACGATGTTGAGCCCGATTCGTTTGTTTGCTGAGGGCCTCTATCGCTATGTGCTGCTGGGAGCGTGCCTGGCGATCATGAGCACCGCCAGCGGCGCCGATCAGCCGGAGCGCAGCGAAGCGCTGTGGAAGAAGCTCGAGCCGTTCGCGCAGCCGCCCGCTGAGTTCGCGGGCAAGCTCGGGCCGTATCGCTCGCCTCTGACGTTCGCGGACGGCACACTGGCCAAGACGCCGGCCGACTGGGCCAAACGCCGCGACGAGATCAAGACGACCTGGCATAAGCGTCTCGGCGCCTGGCCGCCCCTCGTCGCTCGTCCCGTCGTCAAGAAATTTGACAAGGTCGAGCGCGACGGCTACACCGAGTACCGCGTCCAGGTGCAAGCCTCACCCAACGGTCAATGGGTCGACGGTTATCTGCTCATCCCCAACGGCAAAGGGCCGTTCCCCGCGGTCGTCGTGCCGTTCTATGAGCCCCTCACCAGCATCGGCCGAGGCAACAAAGGCCGCGGTGTCGGCACGCATGACTACGGGTTGCAACTCGTCAAGCGCGGCTTCGTCACTCTCTCCATCGGCACCCCCGGCTCGATCGATCGACTCGGCGGCGACACGCGCGACGCGCTTATCAAGGCCGGTGAAGAGTTGCGCCGCCAGCCGCTCACGCTGCTCGCCTACGTCGCCGCCAACTGCCTCACCGCCCTCGCCCAGATGGAGGAAGTCGATCCCGCACGCATCGGCATCATCGGCCTGTCCTACGGCGGCAAGTGGTCGATGTTCGCCTCCTGCCTCGATGAACGCTTCGCCTGTGCCGTCTGGTCCGATCCCGGCATCGTCTTCAACGAGAAAGACTCCAACGTCAACTACTGGGAGCCCTGGTACCTCGGCTTCGATCCGAAGGTGAAACGCAAGCCCGGCGTCCCCAACGACAAGAACCCGCGCACTGGGCTGTACAAAGAACTCATCGACGCCGGCGAAGACCTTGTCGACCTGCACGCTCTAATGACGCCGCGGCCCGTGATGGTCGGCGGCGGCGTGCAGGACCCGCCCAAGAACTGGATCGCCCTCAACCATCTCGTCGCCGTCAACAACGTCCTGGGTCAAAAGAATCTCGCCTTCCTCACCGCGCGAAAGACACACGTGCCGACGCCGGAAGCGCTGGAACTGGAGCTGGCGTTTTTGGAGTATCACCTGAAGTACGCCAAGCCGAAACACGGCAAATAGAGCTCGCGCAAAGTCGCAAAGCCGCGAAGAGTACCATGAATGCAGCGGCCCGGCTCGCGTCTCGTCAGGATTCTTTTGCGACTTGGCGCGAGATTCTCTTGGCACTGCAGCAAGCAGTTTTCTCCGCGTTTTTGCTTCCATTCCCTGAAAATCGCGCTTACAATTCGGCGTCGTACAACCAAAGGAACCGCCGATGAGCGACCATGAACAGGTGCCGACATGAGCGGCCTCTGACCATCCATCTGCGTTTATCTGCGTCCATGTTTGGTTGAAGCCGCATTTCACGGGGCCCGAACATGCCCGAGAATCCGACCGTTGATGCGATCAAGACCGGTGATGCACCGATCCCGGTGCCGCCGCCTAGCGCTATCGATGCAACGGTGACGTACGCGGAGGGGAACACGCTGTCCAAGCCGAGCGTGCCGCGACCCGATTGGCCCGTGATCCCCGGCTACATCATCACCGGCGAAATCGCCAAGGGGGGCATGGGGCGTGTCTTCGCCGGCCGCGACCTGACGCTCGATCGCGAAGTCGCCATCAAGACGTTGCTGCCGGGCGCCGATGCCGAGCGGTTCGTGACCGAGTCGAAGATCACTGCCCGTTTGCCGCACCCCGGCATTCCGCCGGTGCATGCGCTCGGCACGCTCGCCGACGGGTCGCACTACCTGGCGATGAAGTTGATTCGTGGCCGAACGCTGGCGGAGCTTTTGAAGGAACGCCAATCGCCCCGGGACGATCTGTCGCGCTGGCTGCAAATATTCGAGCAGATCGCCCAGGCCGTCGGCTTCGCCCATGCGCAAGGCATTATCCACCGCGACCTCAAGCCGCTCAACGTCATGGTCGGCGCGTTCGGCGAAGTGCAGGTCATGGACTGGGGACTGGCGAAGGATATTCAATCGCCTTTACCAGCCCGGAGCGCAACCGAGGGGCCGACGCCGCAAACCGTCGCTCACGCTCCCGGCTCTGACTTGACGCAGCGCGGCGCCATCATGGGCACGCCCGGCTATATGGCCCCGGAGCAAGCGCGCGGCGAGGTCGTCGACGCCCGGGCCGACGTGTTCGCGCTCGGGGCGATGCTGACGACGATCTTGACGGGAAAGCCGCCATTTGGAGGCGATACGATCCACCAAATCCTGGCCCGCGCCGCGAACGCCGAACTGGCCGACGCGTTCGCCCGGCTCGATGGCTGCGGCGCCGATGCGGAGTTGATCGCGCTTGCCAAGCGTTGTCTGTCGGCGAAAGCGGACGATCGCCCGGCCGACGCGCGCGTTGTCGCCGAGCAAGTGGCGGCGTATCGCGCCGGCGTCGAGGCGCGCTTGCGGCAAGCGGAGACCGACCGTGCCGCTGCCCTGGTGCGCGCAGCCGAGGAGAGCAGACGCCGCACCGTGCTGCAAATCTCCGCCGGCGTCATCGCGATCGTGCTCATCGCCGGCATCATCGGCACCACGATCGGCATGGTGTCGGCGTCCAACGAAGCCGCCGAGAAGGAAACGGCCCGGCAAAACGAGGCCAACGCCAAGATCGCCGAGATCGCCGCACGCAATGCGGAAAAGGCTCGTGCCGATGGCGAAGAAGAGGCCAAGCGATTAGCCGAAGCCCGATCCGCGGAAGCAACGCGCCGCCTGGAACTGTTCCTCGGCGTCGTCGCCGACATCGATTACGGCAAAGCGCGCGACGAGGGCAAGGCCCTCACCGACGAGTTGGCAAAAAACCTGATCAACGCCGCCAAACGCCTGGAAGCCGACCCCCCCGCCGATCCACTGAAGTTGGCGGAATTGCAGAACCGCATTGGGACAACACTCCTCACCCTTGGTTATGCGGGCGACGCGATTCCCCTGTTTCTCAAGGCCAGCGGAGTGTGGTCATCCAAGCACGGCCCCGATCATCCCCACACGCTGACCAGCATGAACAACCTGGCCGACGCCTACGACGCCGATGGGCAATTGAAAAAAGCGTTGCCGCTTTACGAGAGACGCTGGCGAAGAGGAAAATGAACCTCGGCCCCGATCATCCCGACACGCTGGGGAGCATGAGCAACCTGGCCACCGTCTACGAGGCCGATGGGCAAGTGAAAAAAGCGCTGCCGCTTTTCGAAGAGGCGCTGGCGACGACGAAAACGAAGCTCGGCCCCGATCATCCCGACACGCTGCGGACGATGGGCAACCTCGCCAAGGTGTACCAGGAAGATGGCAACCCGGCCGGGGCATTGCTGCTGCTCGAAGCGAAGACGCTCGCTGCCGAAAAAGCCGCCTCCGGGCAATCGCTGACGATGCAGGTACGCAGCAAGCTCGCGAATCAGCAAGACCAGGTCGGCGAGGCGTCCTTGAACCTCAAGAAATATCCCGAAGCCGAGACGTGGCTGCGCAAGAGCCTGGCGAATTTCGAGATCACCATTCCGGACACGTGGGGCGTCTTCGACACCCGCTCGATGCTCGGCGCCGCACTGGCCGGGCAGAAGAAATACCAGGAAGCCGAGCCGCTTTTGCTGGCCGGGTACAAAGGTTTGAAGGAACGCAAGATGACCGTGCCGGCCGCCAAGAAGGCGCTCGTCCCGGCGCTCGATCGGCTCGTCCAATTCTACGAAGCGACCGGCAACGCCGTTGAGGCGGAGCGTTACCGTAAGGAACTCGCCGCCCGCAAGGCGCCGAAAAAGTGACGCGTTGTGGCCCGGCCGGGAGACCGTGCCACAACGCAAGGGTAAACCGCGACGCCATTGGCCAATCCTACGTGGGCAGCGCCACTCTTGAATGCCTGATTCCCGTGCTTGCGGCGAACGATCATTCTCCTCTCTGATTCAAGGTTTCGTTGCATTTCGGGAGGGGGGTGTGCGAGTGTGTGCGTGCAACGAAAGCGTGCACATGCCGTTGACTAAAGGAGTTACGTTCAAATAATGCGTTGCAGGCGGTTGAGCAAATTGAGAAGTGGCGCTGTCCAACTACTCTGTCTGTCTCATCAGGCTTGCGCCTCGCCTGGATGGACCGGGTAACCGGGTAACCGAAAACCGAGAATGAACTTACTGAGTGCAAGAAACCCGACTACAGCTGTGAGGAGATAAGACCGCTCCCTGACGGTCGCGGCTGTGCAAGCGTCGGTGTACAACCATTTCCTTACATGCTGCGCACGCGGGCGGAGAAAGTGAAGTCGGTGGCGAGCTGGTCCTGAGTCAGAAAGCGGAGCAGCATCGTGTTGGTGCGCTCGTTGCAGAGGCGGGCCTGATCGGGCTCGATATTGCGTGGAGGATGCTCGAAGCGATGAAGGAGATTGCGGAGGACGCCCTCGGTGACGACAGGCGAATAGTCGCCGACGATGTCCATGCCGACGAGGTCGTTGCCGGCCGCCTTCATGAAGAACTGCAAAATCTCCTGAATCTCCGCGAGATCAAGAAAGCCCGAGTCCCAGTTGGCGATCGACTCCGGCATCCACATCACACCTTTATCGAGTGAGATGTAGAGCGGAAAGCGATCGAGATCTTCCAGGTAGGGGTAGAGCAGATCTTCGAGCCGATCGTGGTCGACGGTGGCGTCGACGTTTCGTCGCAACGGCTGATGGGGCAACGAGTCCCAGAAGCCGCCCGCGAAGGTGCGGCGCGCAGGCACGGTCACGATCTTCCCGTCCTGCAAGAGACTTGTGGGCGCGAACCAACGAGACAGGTTGTCGAAGTCGCTGTCGCCGCCCAGGTGGAAGATGCGCCGCACGTTGGGCAACTGGGCCGCGTGATACAGCCACGTGCCGCAATGCAAAATCGGCACCCACGTAGTCCAATCGGGGTGTTTGTCGAGCACGAGCAGATTGAACGGCCGGTTGATGCGCCGCAAGAGCGCCAGACTGGCATGGTGAAAGTCGCCGGATCCTAGCAGCGAAATCCAGGCGTCGCTCGGTTCGTCACGGCCAAACAAGCGATCCAGTTTGCGCTCGAAGCGGAAGAAGTTCTTCCAGCGGCAGCCGAGCCGAATTCGAGGGCCCCAATTGCGTAGATCGAAAACATCGGGCTGAAACTGGCGCAGCACTCGGCTCTGTGCGGTAATGCTGCCATCCAGGTCGATCACGCGAATGCGCATTGGCGTCTCCGGGTCCGTGACGAGACAATCCGTCGGACCGGCATGGTAACGACACGGTGAGAGAAAACAAGGGCAACCAAAATGCGCGGCTTCTCGTGCGGGATTCCTGTAGGGTGCGTGGAACGCACCCCACAAGCGTGAAAGCGGCAACCCAGGTAAGCGGGGCTAATGTGGCAAACGGATCAAACCGTATCCCGTCTCATCGTCATGGCCTGGTGGGCCAAGATCGACCGCCGACTCACGAAGCCGTCGGTTAAGGTGCGTTGCCGACAAATTGGCGTGGTTCGACCACAGGACCGCGGCCAAGCCGGCCGCCTGCGGCGCCGCGGCGGATGTCCCCGCGAACGGCCGATCGCGACACATGCTCGGAAACGGAACCGTGGCCACGAAATCGGGCTTCGGCAGCCGTGAGTTCGGACCGCAGGAGCTGTACGGCGCCCGCTCGCCTCGAGCGTCAACGGCGCCGACGGCAAGCACCTTCGCGCCATCGCCCGGAAACGGAATGCTGCCGCGCGGCGTCGTCCACTCGAGTGTCCCGCCCAGCACGACGAGATGAAACGCCTCGAGTTGTGCTGCGGGGGCCTCGACGCACCGTATCTTGATCTGATAGGTGTGATCGGGTTCCGGCTCGAAGCGCACGATGGCGCGGCCTGCCTTGCGCGTCGCGTCGACTTGTAGCTGCGATCGGCCGATGACTTCGCCGGTCGCACGATCGCGAACGGAAAGCTCGAAGGCCGACTGAGTAGGACCATACAGTTCGACGGCGACCCGTTCCTTGCCCCACGGAGTGAGCGTGTTGGCATGGACCTCGTCGCGCCATTGGTGCCAGCCGGTGTCGTCGGGTTGGAATCGGCCACACCAGTGGCGTTGCGCCGTGTTGCCGGCGCTGGCGAAAAAGAGAACGTCGTCGAGCAGGGGCGCCAACCCGCGGTGGACCTCGCCGCCGCCTTCGCCGTCGGACCAGCTCGGCATGATCAACGAGCACGACATGACTTTCACGCCCTGGTCCTTGGCCCACCGCACGGCGTCCAAAAAAGATTGAGGACTGTCCGGTTCCCAGTTGACGAAGTACAGCTCCGCGTCGGGCGCCACGGCGTGCACTACTTCGCCACAGAGAATGCCGTGCTGGCTGTCGCGTGCTTCGAGATTGTGATCCCGGCGAAAGGACTTGGTGCGTACATGGCGGGGCAGCCCGTTGCCGAGGTATCGCTTATATTCACGGAAGCCGCTGTCGAGGATGGCGACCTTGACGCCCCGACCGCGCAGGTTCTTCTCGTGCCAACGGTCAACGCCGAGGCTGGCGAAATGTCGTTTGCGTTCGAGGGGAGGCGCCTCAAGGCGTTCGGCGCCGACCTGATCCTGGGGCTGCTCACCGTATCCGGCTGGGCGGTTCGTCGGCGTGCAGCCGGGCAGAATAAGAAAAAGTAGCCAGAACCAGCGAACGGACATATGCGAGCCCACAGCGTGAAAGCGGCGGCCGGCGCGGACATTCTGCCGATCCCTCCCGACTTATCGGCTTCGAGGCCCGTACGGGTCGATGGTTCGCGAAGGACTCGACGAAGAAGGATCGCAACCTGGGAAAGATATGACGTTGCGCCACTCGAATCTGAAAAGGAAAAGTCACATGACGATCCGCCCGCTCACCGCGGCCGACATCCCGTTCGGCCTGCGATTGTCGGCACAAAACAACTGGAACCAGGTCGAAGCCGACTGGAAACGGCAACTGGCGCTGGAGCCAACCGGTGGATTCGTCGCCGAGCATGATGGACTGCCGATCGGAACGGCTTGCGCATGCGTCTTCGACGACGTCGCCTGGATCAGCCTCGTCCTCGTCGATCGCGATCATCGCCGGCAGGGCGTCGGCACGGCGCTCATGCGTCACGTGCTCGACTACGTCGACGGGCGCGGCGCCGTATCGGTTCGGCTCGACGCGACGTCACTGGGGCTGCCCGTCTATGAAAAGCTCGGCTTCGTCGGCGACTTCTCCTTGGCGCGCTACGAAGGCCTTGCAAGATCACCGAACGTCGGCCTGGGCACGATTGCGCCGATCACCATGGCCGATCTGCCGGCGATATTCACGCTCGATGCATCGGTCACGCACACGCGGCGGGAGAAATTGCTGCGACGATTGTTCGATGGCGATTCCGCAATGCCGCGAAAATACGAATGGGCCGGCCGCCTGATGGGCTACTCGTTCGCTCGTCCTGGCGCCAACGCCTGGCACATCGGACCGATCCAGGGCACGCCGGATGCCGGCCGTGCGCTGCTTCTCAACGCGGCACAGCGCTTCGCCGGGCGACGCATCTACGTCGATATCCCGACCGACAACGGCGTCGCGATCAGCGTCGTCGATTCGCTCGGATTGGCGCCTCAACGCACGTTCCTGCGCATGACTCGCGGCCCGCAGGTCCGCGAGAATCTCGCCATGTTCTTCGCCGCATTCGGGCCTGAGAAAGGATGATGGGCGTCAGAGCTTGAAGCGACTCACCCCTCGAGGGGGTGAATCGCAAAGGGTTCGCCCGGCCTTTGAGTTTTCGAAATTTGACAAAGGCCCGATTAGACGAAAGGAACGACAACATTTCTGGCTGCAACGTCGGTTGCAAAAAAAGCACCCCGTGTGTCGCAGAAGTGGCCATCGTCGGGGCGGCGTTTTGCGTAAAGAGTGGGGCCATCTGGAGTTGCGTGGGACGGCCACATGGCCATCTGCTGCTCGCGACCTGCCCATCGGAAATTGGCGGGATGATGAGCGCACAAATGAGTGAGGAGGTGGAAAAATGGCCAAAAACACGGGGAATTTTGCGAATTCAACCTCGTCATCAGCGGTGAGAACCTGGAACCGCTTATGACGTGGTTGTTCGCCTACGCAATCCGGAAGAGGGCGGGGGGGCTCTGAAGACTCAAAAAATTGAGTTCGGGAACCCTGACAGCGTGAGCGGGGTGCACGACATGGTCTGCGTGGCCTGCTTCGGGAGGGCGAGGCTCCTGCCGAGCCGGAAGCGACAGGATACTCGTCCGAAATCGAGTATTTCGCGGGCTCCCGGCTCGGCGGGAGCCTCGCCCTCCCGTGCCGTTTGCGAACCATGTCGTGCACCCGCGTGAGCGAAGAGCGAACGATCATGCTTCTCAAAATCCGACCGATCTGCTACGATATTTCAACCTGGGATTTCATGGAATATTAACCACGCGAGTTGTAAAACCTTCATATTCGCAAATCCGTCGATCTCTTGGCGAGGATTACCTCCATGAAATCGCTGTACGGCCTGTCGCTTTTGATGTTGCTCGTCGGCATCTCGATCTGTCCCGCCCAGGAAAAGGCATCGGCGATCGCCAACCGAGACGATGTCTTTGGCCCCGACAAGATTTGGACGCTGCACATCAAGCTCGGCACCAAGGAATACCAGGCCATGCAACCCAAAGGCGGCGGGTTCGGCTTCGGCTTCCCCAAGAAAGACATCTTCCCAAAGAAGGATGAAAAAAAGGAAGAGAAAAAGGCTCCCGACGTCAACACCGACGTTCACAAAAACAAAGGCTTCGGCATCGAGTTCCCCTATGTCGTGGGCGAGATCGAGTTCGAAGGAACCGTCGTCAAGGACGTCGGCATTCGGTATAAGGGAAACTCCACCTATCAGGCGTCGCAGCAAGGATTGAAACGCCCCTTCAAGATCGACATCAATCACTTTGTCGACACGCAAAAACTCCTCGGCATGAGCGGCTTCGGCCTGGGCAATGGCGTCATGGACGCCTCGCGCATCAAGGAGGCGCTCGGCTACGCTATCTTCCGTGCCGCGAAGGTCCCGGCGCCGCGCACCGCATTCATCAAGCTCTATCTCACGGTCGCCGACAAGCACGACAAGACCTACGTCGGCCTCTACACGCTCTTGGAACCCGTCGATAAGACGTTTTTGAAGAACCACTACAAGAGCGACAAGGGTATGTTGCTCAAGCCGGAACGCATCCAGGGCTTGCCCTACTTCGGTGAAAGCTGGAACGCCTACAAGGATCGATACAATCCCAAGCGTGAACCGACGAAGGCGCAGACGCGCCGGCTCATCGAGTTCACCAAGCTCGTCAATCAGGCCGACGATGCCGCGTTCAAGAAACAGATCGGCGATTACCTCGATGTCGACGGCTTCTTGCGGTTCACGGCCGCCAACAGTCTAGTCGCCAACCTCGATAGCTTCTTCGGCGTCGGGCATAACTATTACCTCTACTTGAACCCGAAGACAGACCGATTCAGCTTCATCCCGTGGGACATGGACCTTTCGTTCGGCGGCTTCTTTTCCGCCGGCGCCGACCAGACCGATTGGAGCATCGCCCAGCCGTACATGGGGAAGAATCGGCTCACCGAGCGCATCCTGGCGATCAAGGAGCACAACGACGCCTATCGTGGCCACCTGCGGAAGCTGACGGCGACGGTATTCAGCGAAAAGGAGATGAATGCGCTCATTGCCGTCATGGAAGCCACTATCAAGGACGCCCTGGCCAAGGAACCGCAGCAAAAGGGCTTCGGCTTCGGACCGGCTGGCGGCAAGCAGGCGAACTTGCGCGACTTCATCAAGAAGCGCAATGAATCGGTTGTCGCTCAACTCGATGGCAGATCGCAGGGCAAACAAATCGCCGGCTTCGGCTTCGGGCCTCCCGGCGGCGGAGGAAAAGGGCCCGGCTTCGGCGGATTCGGCATCGGCAACTTCCTCGCCAAGCCGATCGTCGAGTTTGTCGACGCCAACAAGGACAATAAAGTCTCCCTCGACGAATTCAAGATCGCCGCGGGCAAGCTCTTCAAGGAAGCCGGCGGCGACGACAAGACGCCGATGGCGGAAGCGGAACTGATCGATACAATAAATCGCTTGATGCCGGCGCCGAAGGGGTTCGGTGATTTCAAGCCGCCGCCGCCTCCGAAGGGCTTCGGTCCGGGCAAGCGTATCGCCGGCGCCATCTACAAGTTCGCCGACGCCGGCAATGCGAAGAAGTTGAGCCGCGAGCAATTCTTGGCAAGCGCCGAGAAGTTGTTCAAGCAATGGGACAAGGACAAGGCCGGCTATCTCGATGAGAAAAAGCTCCAGGAGGGGCTGAATCTGTTCGTCCCGCCGCCGGAGTTCGGTCCGGGCATCG
>VGZI01000161.1 GCA_016872605.1 Planctomycetota bacterium | reverse complement strand
CACGGGATGCAGCGTTCGTTTCTTGCCCACATCTTCCATCTGCATTCGACACGTGCTGCATTCGGAGGAGCCATGCGTGTGCGTCGGTTCGCGAAAACGCGCCAGCATCGGAGCGCCCGCTCGCAGTGATATTTCGTAGTTCGCCGATTTCAGTCCGAACATACCGGCCATTCCAGAACAAGAAACGTCAAGGGTGTCCGTGTGGAGCGTTGGAATGAGATTGAGAAGTTCCGGCCCCGCCGCCATCCCGCCGAGTGCCTTAACGTGGCATGGCACATGGTGGCTGATGCGAAGGTTTAGTGGTTGAAAGTCGGTGCGCAATCGGCCTTGCCTGTGCAACTGCCGAAGAAACGCCGTCAGTTCGACCGTCCGCTCAGCGACGGAACGCGCGTCGTGGTCCGGCTGAAGGTGAAGATAATCATGCTGCAACATCAACGCGGCTCCCGGCTCCGAGCAAACAATCGGCCAATCGGTGCGTGCCGTATCGCCGAGCACGCGAAGGTTCTCTCGGGCGATTTCGCGAGCGGATTCCACGTCGCCATGTGCCAAAGGCTCCAGGCCGCTCCCCACTTGATCGGCCGGGACATAGACATCGAAACCATGATGGCGCAGTACGGCAACCGTTGCCTCCGCAATTTGTGGCTCGATGTAGTTGGCGTACAGATCGGTAAAGTAAACGACCGTGGGACGGCGCCCGCTCGGTTTGCGTGTCAGGCCGCGGAGTCGCGCGAGGGTCAAGAACGGTCGACTGGCAAACGCCGGCAAACGTCGCGCTTGCGACACTCCGAAAACCTTGTCCAACAGCCAGCGCGTCGTGCGGCTGGCGAGCGCAAGGTTTGCCAGGAACGTCACCGCGCTGCCCAAGCGCAGCACCGTCTCGATATGGGCGAAAAACCAGTCGGAGAAGTCCATGCCGTGCTCGGCGACATTGGCGGCCTTCGCTTCGAGCATCAATTTCGGCACGTCGATATGCGCGGGGCATTCCATCGAGCACATGCGGCAGTTTACGCACAGGTCGGCCACCTCGCGGACCTCCTCGGAACTCAGCGGCATCCCTTCAGTACGCTCCGCCAGGAGATGACGCAAAAGGTTCGCTTTGGCCCGCGGCGTGGCTGCTTCATTATGCGTGGCGCGGAAAATCGGACACATGCGCTGCTCGGCTAACTCCGTTCGGCACTGGCCGCAGCCGTTGCAGTGATTCGCTTCGACCGCCAATGCATCGGCGTCCCAATGCAACGCCAGCGGAATGGCCTGCCGCTCTACGGATGGATCGTGTCGCAGGGGACGGGCCGCGCCTGGCTCCGGATCAACGACCTTGCCCGGATTGAAGATGTTCTTCGGATCAAAGATGGCCTTGATCTGTCGATAGAGCGGATACAGGTCGCCCGCCTGGCGCGCGACCCACGGCGTACGCGCCAATCCCACGCCGTGCTGACTGCTTACGGTGCCGCCCAATTCAATGGCCAGCGTATGAACCTTCTCCGAAATCGCCCACAATCGTGTCACGTCGTCCGGTTTCTGCAAGTCGAGGAACGGCCTGGTATGCACCTGTCCGGCGCCGGCGTGAATCAGAAAGCTCGCCGTTGTTTCGTGTTCCTGCAGGATTTCCTGCACCCGGCGCAGATATTCTCTCAACGCCGCAATCGGCACCGCTACATCTTCAACGTATGCGACTGGCTGCGCGCCTCCCTTCTTACCATAAAGGCTTGGCAAGGCGATCTCCCGAATCCTCCAGAGTCGAGCGAGCTCGGCGGATTCCGTGGCCACGGCAGCTTGAATCACTGCGGAGTGGTTGCGCAATCGTTCGGCCAGCTCATCCGCATGGCGCACTACATCGGACGTGGTGTCCAATTCGTATTCGATGAGCACCACCGCTTCGGCCGCGGTCGGCACAAGTTGGCCGACGATGCTGGCATCACTGCCACGGGCCAAGCTCAAGAGACGGCGATCCATCACCTCGCATGCCGACGGGCTCGAGGGCAAGAGATGTTGAACGAGCTCAACCGCTTGCTCAAGAGCCGTCACGGCGACCAATGCCAGACAACTCCCCGCCGGCAGCGGCAACGTCGCCACGGTAGCCTCCGTGACAAACGCCAGCGTCCCTTCCGAACCAACCAGCAGCCGCGGCAAGTCAATGGCGGAACCGCGGCGGACCCCATGAAGATGATACCCCAGGCGGTCGAACGGAGTCCTGGGGCGACTCGCCGCAATCAGATCGTGATTCTCGTCAAACAAGAACCCTAGTGCCGTCACGATGTCGCGAAGGTGTGCGTCCGCATCGGCGGGTAGCGGCGTCGCAGGCAAGCTGACTGCGGCGCCGTTGTCGAGCACCGCACGCAACGATCGTACATGATCTCGTGTGTAGCCGTAACGGATCGCCCGCGCTCCAGACGCGTTGTTAGCAACCATGCCTCCGATCGTGCACACGTCGCCACTGGCTGGGTCGGGCGCGAATCGGCGGCCGACTTCCCGGAGCCGGGCGTTCAGGGCCGCGCACGTCACGCCGGGTTGAACACAGGCGGTGTCGGCGCCGATTTCGCCGATGGATCGAAAATGCTTGCTGAGATCGACAACGAGTCCTGTTCCGAGAGCTTCGCCCGCCAATCCCGTGCCCGCGCCGCGAGGAATCAGCGCGAGGCCATGCTCCTGCGCATAACGCACAAGCCCACAAACATCCTCCTCGTCCAAAGGCACAACGACACCGGCGGGCTTGATCTGAAAAATGCTCGCATCCGTGCTATACAACCGGCGCGCAACCTCATCGAAAAGAATCTCTCCCTTGAAGAAACCTTGCAGGTCATCTTTTAGTTGATGCAAATCCACGCGTCGCACCTTGCACGGAGTGAGGCGGCAGGAGTCAGGGATCAGAGGTCAGGAGTCAGGGATCACGTGTTGGACGTTGCACATCCGCCGCACCTTCGACTTTTGACTCCGGACTCCGGACTTCTAACTTCTGAGCGTCTTGTCGCTCCAGGCGCATGCGCTCTTGCCGGTAGCGCTCGCCGATGGTGATCTCCCAAGCCTCATGCGCCTCGTTCGGCAAAAAGCCACGATGGTGCGCGTCGCATCGATAACAAACGACCACATCGCCGACCATAAGGTACATGACGCCATCGATGATTGCCGATCCAATCAAGAACGACCATGACCACCATTTTTCGTACCAATAGTAAGTCACCGTCGAAAGAACGATCGCAATGATGAGGATCGCCATGCCGAGCGTATGCGCGAAGTCCTTCTTCTTGTACAACTCGTGATTGCCACACACGGCACATGCCGGCAAGGAAGGAAGCGCAGCGCTCAATCGCATCCGATGATCGCAATTCACGCACTCCCAATCGATCGGGTGGTCGATCGCCACGGAATCTGGAACGTCACAAACGGGACAGGCAAAGGTCACATTCACGAAGGCAATCTCGCTTGTGTCAAAGTACCCATCCGGTTTTCTCGACAAGCAACATGCTCGTCAGTTCACCGAGGAAGCAAACGATTACCACAACGTAAAGGATTCCCGTGGCAGACTGTGTGGAGCGAATCCGCGCGGTTTCCCAGCCCATCCAGACCAGAACGAGCGGAATAAGAAGGCCAAGCAGCCAACGCGCGGGGAGCCAAAGGAGCATCTCGGTTTCCAGATTGCCCAGGCTTTGCCCGGCCGACCATCCCCAGAGCCCAACGCAAGCGACGCTAATGCGGAGCACCAGGGCAACCCCGAGCGCCCACAGAAGTCGCATCAGCGGGTCGATCGACATGGCCGGGGCCACCAAATACGAGTGGCCCATCAGCATCGCCGTCAGAGCGCCGCCGACGATCAATGCCGAAAGCAGATCGTCCGCCATGCGCGCCGGCGTGTCGGCCTCGCCGCGGACGAGCATGCCGCCGTGAATCAAGCAGGCGATCAGGGCGATCGGCGTGAGGTACACGGCGCCCATGCCGCCAGGGGCCTCGTCCACGTGCCAAACGATCGAGCCGAAGATGCAGCCGAGCGCCGCGAGTCCGAAGGTCAGCCAGAACAGTCCGGTGGTGTTGTCGTAGATGAACACACCGACGATGGCCAGTAGCCCCAAGGCAGTCAAAAAATGCACTCGAAAAAACCGCGGCGGAATGTCGGTCGCGGGCAGAATCGGCAACATCGCGATCAACCCCGCCGCCAGCCGCAGGCAGAACGTGGCCACCACGTTACTTTCCCGTCTGTATGAGCGACATGAACTCGGACCGCGTCGCCAGGTTGGCCTGGAACACGCCGCGCATGGCACTGGTCGTACACAAGCTATCGGGCTTGCGAACTCCGCGTATCGACATGCACGTGTGCGCCGCTTCCAATACGACCCCGACGCCGCGCGGATTCAGCTCCTGCATCACCAGGTCGGCCAGTTCTTGCGTCATCCGCTCCTGCACCTGCGGGCGATGCGATAGTATTTCCACAATACGCGCCAGTTTGCTCAGCCCGACAATGCGCCCGTTCGGCAAATACGCAATGTGCGCTTTGCCGAAGAACGGAAGCAAGTGATGCTCGCACATACTCTCGAAATCGATGCCCTTGACGAGGACCATCTCGTCGTACTTCTCAATGAACGTTTTTCGCAAGACAACAGCAGGATCCTTGCGCAGGCCGGCAAACATTTCTTCGTACATCCGCGCCACGCGTTCGGGAGTCTCTGAAAGTCCTTCGCGGTCCGGGTCTTCACCGATCGCCAGCAGGATTTCGCGCACAGCCGCTGCAATGCGCTTGAGATCCACAGGGGCACCGGGGCCTCGTTTCGTCTTGGCATGCGAATTTGTCTGCGGTTCGATACTCATTCGGCCGCCTTGCAATGCGGAAGCTGGCGCTGGGGTGTCATGCATTATTCTATAGGAAGATCACGGCGTTTGCTTGCGGAAGAGCTGTCTCAGGAACAAGGAAATGTCGGACCAACTTATTCCGCGCCGCAGCATCTCATCGAGGATGGCGCACAGGAGCAAGGCGCCGCCGATCACAACCGGCTCGAGGTAGTCTTTGATTTCGGCCATTTGGATGAGATTGCGCAACAGACACAGGATGGCGGTGCCGATGATCATGCCGGTGGTCGTGCCGTCGCCGCCCCGCAAGCTGCATCCGCCGAGTACGGCGCCGGCGATGGCGTACAGTTCCATGAAATTCCCCGTGGACGAAGCCTGCACGGAGCTGATCCAAAACACCTCCATGAGCGCGCCAATCGCTGCAAACAGCGAGCAGAGGACGTAAGCGAGAATCTTGTAGAAATTGACGTTGATTCCCGAATAATGCGCGGCTCGTTCGTTGTTGCCGATCGCGAAAAAGTATCGGCCATGAATCGTAAAGTGCAGGAATACCGTCGCCATGGCGAAAAAGCCTAGCAGCATCCATGCGAACACGGAGACACCGAGAAAGGAGTCGTTGCAGAAAGCGCTCCAACTCGCGACGGCCGGAGCGATGCGCGGAATATCATCATTCGTCATCCAGCGGGCCGCGCCGCGATAGGCGAACAACCCGCATAAGGTGACGACAAACGCCTGCAAACCTACATAAGTGACAAGGACTCCATTTAGCGCGCCGATGCCGGCGCCGAGCAGAAGTATGGCGAATATTGCCAGCGGGATGGGCAACTTGCAGTCCAGGACGAGCCAGCAGAACGTTGCGGCACAAAAGCAAATGACCGAGCCGATCGACAGGTCAACGCCGCCGGTGACGATAAGCAGGCCCACGCCGAGACACGAAATGCCGTAGACGCCGATGCGCTTGGAGAGGTTGAAGTTGTTGCTTCCCCAGGCTTCCGGATCGGTGGCGATGAGGATGAGGAGGTAGAGGAGACAGAGGAAGGCGAAAATGCCCAGAACTTTTTTCATGTTTTGGCCGCTCCTCCCGTGGCCAGGTGCATGATGACCTGTTCGGAAAGCTCGTTCCGACGGAGCTGGCCTGCAAGATCGCCATCGTGCATGACGAGGACACGATCCGACATGCCGAGGATTTCTTCGAGGTCGCTGGAGATCATCAAGATGGCAGCCCCCTTTTCGGCCAGGTCGTCCATCAGCGCATAAATCTCGCTCTTGGCGCCGACATCGATGCCGCGCGTCGGCTCATCCATGATCAGCAAACGCGGGGTACGGCTGAGCCATTTTGCGAGGACGACTTTCTGCTGGTTGCCGCCGCTCAGGTTGGCAACCGTCTGGGAAGTGCTGGGCGTTCGCACGTTGAATTGTTGGCACATCGCCTGAGCCAGTTCGTCTTCCTGACTGCCTTGCACGATGCCGAAGCGACTAAGGCTAGAAAGCTGGGTTAGGCTGATGTTATCCTTCACGGTATCGACGAGGATCAATCCTTGAACGCGCCTGTCTTCGGGGATGAGAAAAATGCCGGCGTTGATGGCGTCGGCCGGCGTCCGAATGGGAATCGTGACGCCGTCGATCGCCACGGCGCCGCTCACCATCCGACGCACTCCGAAGAGCGTCTCCGCCAGTTCCGTGCGGCCCGAGCCCATCAGCCCGGCCATGCCGACAATTTCCCCCGGAGCTATCGTGAAGTCAATGCCCTTCTGCTGCTCCGACCAACGCACGCCGCGAACCGAGACGACGGGATGCACGCCGGCAATCGCTTCGGGCCGATGCCGTTGAAAAAACTGCTTGAGCTCCCGCCCGACCATGCGCTGGACAATCGCGTGATGCATGATCTCGTCGCCGACGAGATCGCCCGCGTTTTTTCCGTCACGCAAGACGACTACACGGTCGGCAATAATCTCGACTTCCTTGAGCCGATGCGAGATGTAAAGGATGCTAATCCCTTGCTCGGTGAGTTCACTCAGAACGCGAAAGAGCAGGGCGGTTTCCGATTCGGTGAGACTCGACGTCGGCTCATCGAGAATCAGCAGCCGCGATTGCAACGACAAGGCGCGAGCGATTTCGACGAGTTGTTGCTGGCCAATCGACAGCGTATCGACCACCGCATAGGGCGAGGCTAGCAAACCGAGCCGGCCGGTGATGTGTGCCGCGTCGTCGTGCATCCGGCTGTGGTCGATCAGGCCGAGAACGCCGCCCCAGGTCGGCTCGCGGCCCAAGAAGATATTTCCCGCAATGTCGAGGTTGCCCGCGAGGTTGAGTTCCTGATGGATCAGCACGATGCCAAGGTGTTCGGCCTCCGTGACGGACCGCAGTGCCACAGGACGGCCATCGACCTCCAGCATTCCCGAATCGGCGGTGGTTACGCCGGCAAGAATCTTCATGAGCGTCGACTTGCCGGCGCCGTTCTCGCCGACGACGGCGACGACTTCGCCTCGCTCGACGTGTAGGTTGACATCCGCCAGCGCCTGGACGCCGGGAAACGCCTTGGATATGTTCACGGCCCGGAGAAGTGATGCCATAGTTTTTCACCACAGAGGCACCGAGACCAGGGAGAATGGGTATGACCGGTTTTATCAACGAGATCAGATCCGTGGTCGCGAACTCCTTACTCCCAAATCGACTTGCTCTGTGTTCTCTGTGCCGCTGTGGTGAATAATCCTGATCATTGCCCGAGAATCTTCTTTACGCTCGCTTCGAATTCGTCAACGTTGTCCTTTACGATCACGCGATGGTCGATGAAGATGGCGTTGTCCTTAGTAATGGTTGGATAGCTCTTGAGTATTTCGTCTTTGCCGCGCGCGAAGTGAGCGAGAATCTTGATCGATTGATAGCCGAACTCATAGGGATTCTGAACGACGGTGCCGACGATCTCGCCCTTTCGAATGCCTTCGAGCGTTTGCGGATTTTCGTCGAATGCGACGATCTGAGGTTTTCTCGCGTTCTTGGAGTTCTGCACGGCACGCAATAGCGCGGGGGGATTGTACTCCCACAGACCGATCAAGCAGTCGACGCTGGGATTCTTGTTTAGCAAGTCCTCCGCCGCCGCCTGGCATTCGGGTTCCTTGCTGTTGTCCGTACGGGTGTCGATGAGGTGATAGCCGTTGCCGACGTCGAGTTTGCTCGCCGAGGCGGGGGTGAGTTCGCCCATGTCCTTGAGGTCCTTGCCGGCCAAAACATCGAGCACACCCTGCCTGCGCTCCTTGGCATTGGAGGCATCCATTTTGCCGACGAAGATGGCGATCTTGCCTCCTCTAGGTATCGCTTTCTTGACCAGTTCGCCGGCGGCACGTCCGGCGCGATAGTTGTGCGTGCCGATGTAACAACGCCGCGCACCAGGTTCGGGAAGGTCATTGTCGGCCATGACGAGCGCCTGCTTTTTCGCCACGGTATCCTTGAAGAAGCCGAGGTTGTTCTCCGGATCGTTGGGACTTACGGCGACCCCCTTGTAGCCACGGTTCATGAGGTCCTCGATGATCTCGCGCTGCATCTTGGCGGAATCTTCGGAGGGCTTGCGAAACTCAAGTTGCACATCGAACTCGGCCGCCGCCTTCTCGGCGCCTTTCTGCACGAAGGTCCAGAATCCGTGCGCGTTGTTGGTCACGAATGCCACCTTCGGCTTGCCGCTCGTTCGACAGCCGGTCAGGCCAAAACAGACACACAGGATTCCAGCGAGAATCAAGAAAGTGCGGCGCGTCATGGAGTGTTTTCCGAATGGGCGCATGAATCGTAAGATGTACTGAAAACTATGGCAAAATCGGCTCAAAGCAAGCCCCAATGCGCCGAAATGCCGATCGCGTGGTACGATCGAACCTGGTTTCCTCCCATCTATTCGGAGATCCTCATGCAGCGCATTCTCATTCCGCTCGCTCTGCTCACGACGCTTGGCCTTGCTTCGTCAGGGTTTACCGGCGGCAAAGTCGAACGGCCGTGGAAGCCATTCCTACCCGACGACGCGTATCTCGAGTTGACCAAGCGTTCGATCGCCACAATCGAGGAGTTGGCCAAATCCGACGAGAAGAACGCCGCCGGTAGAGCCCATGCCGAGGTGACGATCCTTGCCGCATACACGCTTGCCGTGGCGAAGGCAAAGGACGCGGAAGTCGCCCTGCTTCGTGGCGCCGCCTTCGCCGGCGCCCGGCAAATCGGTGAGAAAAACATCAAGGCGCTCGCCAAATTCAGCAGTTCGATCCAGGGCAGCCTCCTCGCGCCTGCAGATGTTGCCATGCTAAAGCCGCGCGGGGCATCGCTCGACGACCTGATGGAGATCTTCCGAACCAAGGCCAAAGGCGGCGAAGGAATTCATCTCGAATTGCAGTACCACCCGAAGCTCAAGAACACCAACGGCATCGAATCGCTCGTGGGGGCATTGAGCGCCAAGAAGTTGAGCGCCGAGAACGTCGATAAAGTCGCCAAGGAGTTGCCGAATCTTGCATATCGCATCGCCGTCGTGGGCGCGATCACGTACGAATATGCGCCTGCTAAAGACACCCCGAAGTGGCGCGACCTTTCGAATCAGATGCGTGATGCATCGATGGCATTGGCGGAGGCTGGGAAAAAGAAAAACGCCGACGGGATCCACAAAGCTGCAACGTCGCTGGAGAACTCTTGCACCGAATGCCATCGGGCATTCAAGAAAAATTGATCCCGTGTCTCGCTGAGCGTTCGCACGGCGCCATGCGAACGCTAGACGAATACGAACTCCGTCATTTCGTCGGCTTCGAGAGCGGCATCGCCATGGGCGTGGCGTTCTCCTCCGGCGGGTTGCGCAGCTGCCCGAAACGCATGTGCTCGAACGGATCGGGAAGATTCAGGGGCGCAAACGGCACTGGGCCTTTGCGCGACGCATCGAATCGCGTCAGCGCCGCGGCCACACTTACGTCAAATGCCGGGTCGCCCAGCGAGGCCCGGTCTTTCATCGGCGTCGCCAAGATCGGAATCGGTATCGGCGTGTTGGTGTCAAGCGACGGCAAACGAACCAACGGCTTGGTCGGCAGTTCGATCTCCTTCGGCTTGTTTGTCGTATCGACATACGACACCAACGGCGTTCCTTCCGGCGCCGAGCGCGGCTTGACCGCAGCACCCGCGGGCAATGGTAATCGCACCGGCACGCCGGCAAACGGCTTCATGGCCGTGCTAATCTCGGTCTCCATCTTCGTCGGCTTCCAGCCTATCGGCTGCGTCGTGAACGACACGTGCGGCACGCCGCTTCCGGGCGCCAGCAATGCCTCCAAGCGCTGGTCGGCTTTCTCTACCGCTGTCTGGGCCATCGCGTTGGCTGCGAACAAAGATGCACACAAGAGAGCAATCGAGTATTTCATGGAATGACAGTCCTTCATCACGGGGCCTTCGCTATTTGGATAGTTCAAGCACGAGCTTTACGAGCGTGCCTTCTTTCGGCATTGTCTTTGGGTTGACTTCCATCTTGATAAATTTTTCGTTCTCAATTGTCAGCGAGGTCTGAAGAACGGTTTCTTTGGTCACGGGGAAAATGGCGATCAGGGTGCCGGACCAGTCGGCGCCGTACATCTTGGCGTCTTTGGCCGGGTCGGGCTGCACCATGGCCGAGCCGGTGAAACGCCATTCGACCGACTTGGGAAACGGCTTGCCGTTCTTGGGATCGACCATCGCTTTGTCGATCGCGACCTTTCTCTCCAGCCCGGCGTCCGGCACGAGAAAGTAGACGCTGAATGCAGGCCCCTTCGGCTCCCCTTCGCCTTGCACGGGAGCTCCCGGCTTCACACCCAGCGATTCGAGGGCCTTGTGAACGTCGCTCGGCTTGACTGATTCATCGAATATCACGATCGTCTCGTGCGCTTTCTTCCCTTTGGGATACGGCCAGGTGGCGATGACCTCGAGCGGATAGACTTCCTTGAGGTGTGGCAACTTGCGAGGCGCCATCTTCGCCGGGATGGTCACCGTCTTCTTGTCCTTGTCGACGACGATGCCCGATTTGGCGTCCTGCGCCGAGGTGTCCGCGCCGGTAAGAAGGGGGCCGATCAACGCCACGACCATGATTCGAAACATGACATTCTCCACATCCATTTTTCATTAACGTTCGCGCGTACTAACTATTTGTCACCGATGCACGCCACGACGGCTTCTTTGCCCGCGAACGGACCTTGCACGTTGCTCGTCGCGACAAACACTCGGCCGCCGTGAACAACCGGGCCACCGTAAATCATGCCGGGCGCTTGCACGGCTTTGTCGGCGCCAAGATCGAGCTTCCAGGCAGAGATGCCCGATTGAAGGCTGATCGAATGCACGACGCCTTTCAAGTCGCCCGCGTACACAACGTCCTTAGCGATGGCGACGGGCGCGAACAACGGCATCTTGGCGTCGTAGATCCACTGACGCTCGCCGCTGGCCAGATCAAACGCGCGAACCTTGCCATCCGTCGCCGTGATGATTGCCGAGGTGCTCGTCAGAGCCGCACAGGAAACGACGCCCCCAGTGATGTCCTTGGACCACTTCAACTCGCCCTTCTTGAGGTCGTAGGCCGAGATGAAGCCCTTGGCGCCCTTGATGAGGTTGTAGTCCATGCTGATGGTTCCGCCGCAGATTACCACAGTGTCGCCGAGCACCGACGGCCCGCCCCACGGATTGAGTTTGAGAGCGGCACGCCAGAGGATATCACCGGTCTTGGCATTGAGGCAGAAGAGGGCGCGATCGCCGACCTGTTCTTTGTCGAGAAACGCCGACGCCGCCAGGACCCGGTCGCCGATCACAGCGACCGGCGCATCGACGTGCCATTTTTCTTTGCCCTGCTGCCAAAGCCGTTTTGGCTCAGCCTGCATCAGCTTGTCTTCCGATGGCGGAACCGCGAACGGATCGGTTTTCTTGGCGACCTCATACTTGGCCTGCAAATCCTTCCACAGTTGCGGCAAGACCTTCTTCTGCAACGTCGGCAGATCGTGCGTCTTGCCGTCGAGCGTCGCGCTGTCGATTTCGATGCAGAGCACGCCCGCCGCCCCGCCGCCGAGATACGCCTTGTTCTCGACGATCGCCGGCGAACCCTCCAGATGAACCAGATCGCCCGGCACCGAATGCCGCCAGATCGGATCGCCACGGGCTGCGCCCAAGCAATAGAGCATGGCGCCGTTCGTCTGATGCATGCCGTCGCCGAATATCAAGTAGTCTTTGAAGACTCCAGGCGAACTCACAGTCGGCAACTTAAGGAGTGGCGCCGACTTGGCCCATACGGTTCGCGATTTCGCCGCCGGTGTCACATCCAGACACGCGAACTGTCCGAGGTTGAAGCCGCCGAGACCCGAGACAAAGAGCCGATCGCCCATCGGAACGGGAGAGGCGATGTAGTTGACGTTTTCCTCCGGCTTCCTGGCCTTCAGCACCCACAGAACCTTCGGCGACGTCGGACCAGCGACGCCGTCGGTATGCGCCGTGCGTTGCGAGTTGCCGCGATACGTTGCCCACGGGTTGGCAGGTTGCGCCTGAGTGTGTGAAGGAATACAGAGAAAAAACCAAGCCCACGCCATGGAGCATTTCGCAATCAGTCTATGCACTGCGCGTTCCTCCGTACCAGCTCAAAGATGGTGGTTCTTTCGGGTACTCTCCAGTTGACAAGCTACTCTGTGCCGGCAGCTTTTGCTTCCTCGTCGATGCGTGCGCGAAGCGCATCGGCGCCGAGCGTGATATTCTTCGTCAATACGCCGCCATTGGAGAGCCTCACATTGGCCCGATACTGGCCCGGTTCGAGCGTGAAGCGCGCAACAGGCGCCTGCTGGCCGCCACGACCGGAGCCGCCGCAAATGTAGTGGCTGCCGACCAGTTTGTTGTCCTTGTTGAAAAGCTCGATGCGGCTGCCGATGACGCCAAACTTGGCGCCAAGCGTCAACACCAAAGGAACGCGCTTGCCGACGATGTCCGGATTGCTCAGAAGCACGACGGAGTCCTGCCCTTCGTTGTTAAAGATGAAATCGAGCACGCCGCGATTTTTCAGATCGACGAGGCTCACCGCTTGCGTGTTGAATATCTTCTGCGTCAGGCCAATCGCGTCGCTGGCGTCCTCGAAGGTTCCGTCGCCTTTGTTACGAAAGTAGCGATTGCAACCCTTCAAGCAGCCCACGACAATGTCGAGTTGGCCGTCGTTGTCGACGTCGCCAAAGGCAGCGCTGGTGGCCCAGTACGTCGACTTGGCGAGGCCGGCCTTCTCGGTCACGTCCGTAAACTTGCCCTTGCCGTCGTTCTTGAAGAGCTTGAGTCCCGTCTTTTGCGGCACAAAAAGGTCCGGATGGCCGTCGTTATCAAGATCGGCAAAGACCGGATTCACGCGACCTGGCGTGAATGCGATGCCGGAGTCCTTCGCTTCAATGAAGGCTGGCTCGCCTTTGTCGTTCTTGCTCGAGAGGACGAGGATTCCCGAGCCGGCGCCGTAGAGAAAGTCGGGACGCCCGTCGCCGTTGACGTCGCTGACGGTGAGCGAGTCGCCCTTGAGGTTGGCGCCGATGCCATTGGGCCCGAGTCCGACTTTTTCCGACACATCTTCGAAAGCGGGCCCGACCGGCAGCGGCGCCGGCATCGGGCCGAGGTTGAAGTAGAAGGCCCAATCGCCATCGCCTTGGCCGATCTTCATGACAAGCGTATTCTTGCCTGCCTTTAACTTGAGCATGGCGATATTTTGATCGGGCGCGCACGCCCGCTGCGCGCCTTCGCTGACGATGCGTTCGCCGTTAAGCCGCGCCACCAGGGTAT
>VGZI01000160.1 GCA_016872605.1 Planctomycetota bacterium | reverse complement strand
GCCCGGATCGCCGTCGGCAGGTCGGGCCAGGCGTCGATGACGGCCTGTAGATCGGCGTCAATTGCGTCGTTTTCGGTCGGAAATGCGCCGCTTTTTGCGCCGCCCGTTTTGGAAAGTGGTGTTTTTTCAGTATTTCCGAGGGGTGTTTCGAGTCCCCTTGGGGGTATTGGTTTCGTTTTCTTCGTATTGCCAAAGCAAGCAGGAACCGGCGCTCTAGGTCGTCGGTTCCTGCTTGTGTCGTTTCTTGCTTTTCGCTTGCCGCTGAATTGCCGCGCATCAGAATCGGCCATCCGATTGCAGAAGCCATCGTTAGCGCGCGCCGGGAGCTGGGCGGGCGCTAACGAGAATCCGAGCTCGGTTACGGCAACGCCAGGACGCGGAGGTTCATCGTGCCCTTGTCGTCGCGGATGACCAGGGCGCGCGTGTCGTCGAGCTTGGCCATCTGGTGGACGCCGAAGAACTCGGTGGCGACGCTGACGCGATCGGTATTCGGCTGGAAGTTACCGCCCTTGACGCGCCACAGGGCCTTCTCGTTGACGTTGGTCGTTTCCTTGAGGAGCGTGAAATCGACCTTGGCAGCCCAGTACCCGCTGGTGCCGAACGCCGTCTTCTTGTTGTTGCGAGCGGCATTGACGAGGATGTAGCGCTTGCCGTTCTTTTCATAGGCGAACATGCTGCGCGGCGTGTTGCCGGTGCCGAGTTCGACGACGCTGACGCCCTTGACCTTGTCCTTGGATTCGACGTCCTGGAGCGGATAGCGAACGATTGGGGTGCAGGTGAAAGAACCGACGACGCCGGTTTGGCCGTCATCTTCGTAGGGCATGATGCAGATGATGGGAGCCTTGGTTTCCCACTTGCCGTGACCGACGTGATAGGTCTCGGTGCTGAAACTGACTGACTTTGCGTCTTTCTCGGCCTGGGTAATGGCGAAAACGCGGGAGCCGAAGGTATCGCCGGCTTGCGTTGCAGCGACGATCTTGCCGCCGGCCCAGGTGACGTCGGTCAAGCGAGTGACGGATGCCGTGCCGACGGCGAGCGGATAGCGTGTGAACTTTACGTTCTCCAGCGAGAACTCGGCGACGTTGCCGCCGCCGTCAACGGTGAGGATGATATCTTGTTTCACTTTGAGGTTGCGGACGGCGACGTAAGCTCTGCGCGAGGCCGGGTTGACTGTCAGGCGGCGGACTTCGATGTCCTTGGTCGAAAGGCCGAGCTTGCCGGCGAGGACTTCGGTGATGTTGGCGACTTCGCTCTTGGTCCAGTCCGTGGCCTTGGTGTCGCCGGTGTCGACGGCGACGACCTGCGTGCCGCTGCCGATGATCAACAGGCCGTTGGGCCCGAAGGCGATGGCGTCGACTGACTTGAGATTGGGGTTGCCCTGGTCGGCCTGGGCCAGCGGGGCGACGCCGAACACGACGAGGAAGGCGAAGGTGGTTCGCATCATCATGGTGCTGCTCCTATGGATGAGGTTGGATTGCCTGCGCAACATGTTAAGCGGACGAAAGGGCTACGTCCAGCAAGAAGAGGGGAAATCATCGAATTCTCACGAACACGGATCGGCTAGCTGTTTGGACGTTCGTCGGCGTACAATAATTCGAGCGACCTCGAGTGGATCAACATTGGAATGGGCTCACGAGCCGGAATCGTAAGCGACGGATTCTGCGTAGACCGTCGCTTACGCTCCCGGCTCGTCAATTCTCGGCGTGAGGACGAACCCCCTTGTTCTCCCGATTCACCGCATCGGCTCGTCGCGTCATGCAGCGAGCGTTTCGCGAGGCGAAACGCTGGCAGCACGATTTCGTCGGCACCGAGCATATTCTCTTCGGCCTGCTTTGCGATCCGGACGGGCCGGCCGTGCGCCTTCTGCGCTCGCTCCAAATCAAGCCCGACCTCGTGCTGTCCAAGGTCGAGTTGTCCTTGCAACGCCATGACAACGGGCTGGCCATGGAGCGCTTTCCGTTAAGCCCCGCGAGCAAGCGCGTCTTTCAGACCGCGGCTGAAGAAGCGGCGCACTTTCGCCATCACGTGATCGGCCCGGAACATCTCCTGCTCGCCCTTCTCCGCGAAACCGATTGCGAGGCGGCTCAGCTCTTGGCCGGCAGGGGGGTGGCCTGGAACGATGTCCGTGACGCCATCGCAAGGCTCCCCGTCGACGCGTACGGCGAAGGAAACGTTCACGCCGACGATGCGCGGCGAATGCCGATCGGCGACAATCCGAGCGCCGATGAGCTGGAACGCTGGGTCGCCCCACTCACGAAGCATGCTGAAGTGACGCACGATCAGCTAGCGTCGATGGGCATCGTGCCGCTCCACATCGGTCTGGAGATTCAGATTCGTCTGACCCAATTCGTTCTCGGGGGATTGCTGGGCTACACTTACGGGCACTGGCTACAAGGCTGGATGCTCGGTTTGATTCTGGCGACCCTTGGCATCGGTCTGGCCGGCTGGCATAACTCCTGGGTCAGCATCACCGTCGGCGCCGCGCTCGGCCTCTTCCTGCCTCCCCTCTTTCTTGACGACGTGACGGTTCCCGCCGGACCACTCCTCTTCTGCGTCATCGGCGCATTTCTCGGCAGCTTCCTGGGAGATGCCTGGTGCATCACCACCGAACCCGTGTTGCCCGACGAGGCATCGAAATCCGCTTCCGAGTGATGGCACGTTCACGTTGAGCGCTCGCTTCGCGCCCTGCGAACGCTAAACGAACACACATTTCCTCTTAAGTTCACGCGTTCCTCCGCCGATTATGTTAGTAACAACTAACATATGTCGCGGAGAATAGCAATGGTCACCAACTGGCGGAAAATCGGCTTGTTCGTCCTTTGGATCGCGTTTGGCGCGTCCATCTGCGGCTCGATGGGCTGCGGCTGCGCTCGCCGAGAACCGATCTTTCAGCGGCCCGGATTGATTATCCCGAAATGACGCAAGCGGTCAGAAGCCAGAGATCAGAAGTCAGATTGGAGATTTCGAAGTAAATGTGACTTCTGACCTCCAACCTCTGACTTCTGACTTGAGACCTTTGACCTCGCCCTTGTGTTGCAATTACCTTTTTTCACGGAGGATACCATGTTTCGCAGCAAACTCTGGCTTGTGATCGTATGGACCGGAATCGCCCTGGGCGCCCTATCCACGACGGGGTGCCTGTCGCGACGCAGCGATGGCGGACTCCATCTGCACCGGCCGGGATGGATCGTTCCCAATCGATGAAACCGATTACTGCGTGTGCGGACGCACGTCCCACCCCTCGAGGCATTTGAGCACATACTTGGCGAACATGTCGGTCTCAAGGTTGACGTGGTCGCCAGGTTGCTTGAAACCGAGCGTCGTGACAGATAAGGTGTGCGGGATCAGTGCGACGCTGAATCGGCCCGGCTCCACGTCGACCAGCGTCAAGCTGATACCGTCAATGGCGATCGAGCCCTTGCGGATCATTTGTCGGCTTAGCGATGGCGCGCAGGTAAACCAAACCGTTTCCCATTCGCCCTGGGGCAGCCGGCGTTCGATTTGGCCGATGCCATCGATATGCCCTTGCACGATATGGCCGCCCAGTCGATCGCCGAGCCGCAGCGCGCGTTCCAAGTTGGCCTTCATGCCGGGTCGCAGGTCGCCGATATTGGTGAGCCGCAACGTTTCGGGACCGGCTTGGAAAGTAAACGTCGTCGAGTCGGCGGCGACGACCGTCAAGCACACGCCGTTGACCGCGATCGACGCTCCGATCGGTGCGTCGGTCGCGATGGTTGGTTCCTCGATGCGCAGCCGGGTGCTCACGCTGTCGGAGGTGACATCGCGTACCGTTCCCAATGCTTCGACGAGGCCGGTGAACATAACGGTTGTCGAGATCTCGATTAGCGCTTGCGTGGCGCCGTGCGGGCGCTAAACAAAGAAAGTACGGATCAGGTCTGATTTGGCGCCTGCTGTTCATCGGCGGACGGAGGCGGCGCGTCGGCGTCTTGCTCGGGAAGATTCGACATCACCAAGTAGCGCAAAGGGAAGATGAACGCGTAAATCCAGAATACAAGGATGGGCGCAAGCGAACCCGACATTACCAGGATCAAGCCGCCGAGGATCACTTGAATCAGATGGCCGAAATGCTTGCGGCCCGTGAGAATCTTGCCGGTCGCATGCGGATAGGGCACGGTGGACACCATGAGTACGGCCACGACAAAGGCGACGATCGGCGCGGCAAAGGCGATGGATTGAATAACGACTTCACGCATGCTGGCCAGGTCGACCGACGAAAGCCGGGCCACCAGCGGCGCCGGGAATCCGCCGCGCAAGATGGCCAGTGCGGCGATGCAGCCGGCGGCGCCCGGCGACGGCAGGCCTTTGAATCGCTTATGCGCAGCCGGGTCGGGGTCATTCTCGACGTTGAACCGCGCCAATCGTACCGCAGTCATCGAGAAATAAAAGGCGGCGATGCCTGCCAGCGCATGGTAACCGATTGGATCCCAGGCGGGACCCAGTTTGAGCAACAAAAACGCTGGCGCGACGCCGAAACTCACCACATCGCAAAGGCTGTCGAGTTCACCGCCGAAGTCGCTCGCGGTTTTCGTGAGACGGGCGACATAGCCGTCGAGCATATCGAAAAACATGGCGAGAACGATCAGCCAGCCCGCGAACGCGAAATTGGCGTTATCGTGGGGACTTGGGTTTTCCGGCACAATATTGCTGGCAAATACGATGGCAGCCAAGCCGCAGATTCCATTGCCGAGCGTCAATAGGGTCGGCAACACAGCGATCTTCTTCACGGAGAGCGTCCTCAGGCGTGTGCGAGTCGGCGCGATACTTCACGCTGGTTTAAGAATACCCGTCCGCGACCCGATCCGCCAGCAAAAAGTTGACGATTTCATCACCAACCGAACCACGGTAAGCAAGACGACCAAATAAACGTGGCCAATTATCGAGGTGGGATTTGCTACTTGGAACTTGTTTGAGGTTTGCAGTTTGCCTTTTGGGATTTGCGAGGTTCAGGGTGTCTCCGGCGTCTGTGGTTCACTTGCCGTTCCGCGGCGAGGCGATAGATTGATATTTCCCGAAATGTGACGTCCAATGCCAACGAAGGATATGCGATGCCTCATCTGAAAAGTGCCAAGAAGCGAATGCGACAGACGGCCAAGCGGCGCGATCACAACCGCGCGGTCAAGAAGACGCTGAAGAAGAACCTCAAATCGGTATTCGAAGCCGATCCGAAGGCGACCCTGGAACAGCTGAAGGCGAACGCCAAAGTGGCCATCAAGAAGCTCGACAAGGCCGCCGCTCGCCGTGTCATCCACCCCAACATGGCTGCCCGCAAGAAAGCCCAGATCGCCCGGCTTCTCAACGCCAAGGCCAATCCGCAGGCGCCCGCCGCCGGCAAGTAGAACGGCAGTGGGGGAGATAGGGAGAGGGGGAGATAGGGAGAGAGTGGACTCTCCCTATCTCCCCCTCTCCCTTTCTCCCTAACTCCCGCCGCGACAACATAGCACTTCCCTTTTTGCCCCATGCCGGGTATCAGCCAGCAGCCTTCGGAGGATTCCGTCGTGTGCCGACTCCCCGCATTCATCGTTCTGCTCGCAACCCTGGCCGGCTGCGCGACGACCGGGCAGGAACGCTGGCGCCAGTTCAACGACGATGGCGTACTGCTCTTTGCACGAGGCAACTACCGCGACGCCATGGAAAGCTTCGAATACGCTCTCGCCATGAATCCCAACGACCCGGTCCTCCTGTACAACACGGCTCAGGCGCACGATCGCCTCGGCAACGTCCAAAAAGCCGAGCAACTCTATCTATACTGCCTCCAGCGCGACGCACGCCATGGCGATGCTCGCCTCGCGATTGTCTCGCTCATGTACCGCACTGGCCGATCCGTCGAAGCGTGTCGTCTCATTCAGCAATGGCTGCAGCACGATCCGGACCTGGCCGATCCGTATGTCGCCGACGCCTGGCGCCTTCGGCAAGAGAAGGCGTATCCGCTCGCCGTCGCGCGCGTGCAACAGGCGCTGGCAAAGGATCTGAACAATCGCCGAGCATTGACCGAGCAAGCGATCTTGTATGAGATTCAAGGAATGCCCGACCGTGCTCTGGTGCTTTACGAGCAAATCCTTCGCCGCGAGCCCGAGCAGATCGACATTGCGGACAGACTCGAGAAACTGCGAGCCCAGGGCGTGCGAGCTCCGATGCCGAATTGACATGAACCCCGAAGCCCGCGGGTGAACACAGTGAACCCCTGGGATCGGCGCTATCCCCATCCCAAGGGTTCGCTGCGCTCACCCCTGGGCCGGTGCACGACATGGTTTGCAAACGGCACGGGAGGCGAGGCTCCTGCCGAGCCGCGAGCCCGCGTAATACTCGATTTCGGACGAGTATCCTGTCGCTTCCGGCTCGGCAGGAGCCTCGCCCTCCCGAAGCAGGCCGCGCAGACCATGTCGTGCACCCCCCCTGGGCTTCCAGTTTTTCACTCCTACCACGCAATCCTGACCTATACTTGCGTGCCCCTATGTGGCGCCGTGCGCGCAAGGAGTCTCCCCATGTTCACCACGTTGAAGCGGCTCGTCACCGATCCGGTCGAAAGCGTTTTTCTGCAGGTTCCGCGAGCGCTTGTCGCTTCGGTGCTGGCCCTGATCGTCGATTTCGCGATTCTGGAAGTGTGCGTACGCATCGTCGGCATGCCGGCCGTCCCGTCGGCGATTCTCGGCTACTTGGCCGGCGGCGTGCTTCAGTATGTGCTGTGCTCGTACTGGGTCTTCGCGACGTCGGCGCAAAACGACGCCGTCACCGGATTCGTCGCGTTCACGGTGCTGTCGCTGGTGGGGCTGGGAATCACCTGGGCCGTCGTCGCGATCGGGCACGACTGGGCGGGATTGCCGATTGAAGCCGCGAAGGGCATCGCCGTCGGCCTGGCGTTCACGTGGAATTTCTTAAGCCGAAAGTACTTGCTGTTTCGTTCGACGCCGCTTGCGGCTTAGCGCTCACATGGTGCCGCGCGAGCGCGAAGCCGCAAGCGGCCATTACGGAATCTCATACGCATGCAGCGCCACCGGCGCGTGGCCGTAGCCGGTCGTCCCGCCGTAGCGTTGGTACAAATCCTGCCCGCGGAAGTCGTCCACGAAAAAACCATCCTTCGCCACGATCTCGCGATCCTCGAACAGCACGCGAATCTTGGTTCCTGCTTTGAGACCGGGGACTTTCACCGTTGTTTGAGCCAGCGCCTGCGGTTGCTTGTGCGCGAACTCTTGGCAGATGAACCGGCTCGTGCCGTCCGGAGCGTTCAGTGAGGTTTCGCCCCACGTCACGCGGCCTCCGTCGTGTAAGAAGGCGACGCCGTCGATCAGCTTTTCGGCCGCGCCGATCTTGTCGAGCGACAGCTCCAGCTTGTGCCAAACGGTCTCCTTTTCCGGCGGGCGGCCGGCAAAGTCGAACGATCCCATGTCGAGCGCTTTGCTGGGAATGTAATCGAGCGACTTTTCTACCAGATTCGTTCCCCAGCCGAGGAAGCCCTTGGCGTGGCGGTAAAATGTGTTAAGGAACCAGTACGACGACTTCGGATCGGTGCGGAGTTTCGCCAAATCGACTTTGCCCCAGGTCGCAACATGCGTCCAGCGGCCGTCGGCTTTGACAAAGATGGCCAGCCCCTTCGGCAAGTCGTCCGGATTCATCGCTACGAGTTGCGTGAGTTTACTGCCTTTCGGCCAAGCCTTGGCGTCGGGCAAGTATTGGACACCATGCACGGCGCCGCCGGATTCCGGCTCGCCGCCGATGCCGTAGGCGTTGGTCTCGTCGCGCAGCTCATTCCTGCCGTGCGTACTGCGATAGACATCGGTTTGGTTTTTGCCGAGGTCGGTGGTCCATGAGCCGAAGGGAATGCCGTGCGTGGTGGCGGCGATGAGGTAGGTTTTTCCGTTGTGCTTCCAGGCGCGGTGCTCGATCCAGGGCTCGATGGTAATGGCCGGTTTTGCGCTCTCAATTCTGTCCTCTCTCATTGAGGGGGCAGTTGCCACTATCGGCTTCCAGAATTCCATCTCGCCGTGCAGGCCGCGGAAAAGCGATGCATCTCCCGGGCCGTGGGCGATCTGCCAGCCGCGGCAGCCGCGCATCAATTCGACGTACGTGTGGAATCGCCAGCGCTCGTAGGGGATCGACTCGTACATCTGCGGTCGCAGCCAGATGATCTTGTTCTTGCTCGCGACGAGCGGCGCGAGATCGGTGTGGATGTTGGCCGGATAGAGCGGCTCCGTCTCGGGATCGTAGATATCGAAGAACGGGACCCTCTCGAATTCGAGGCGGTTCCAGTAGCCGCCGTGGCCGACCATGACGGGTCGGCCGCTCTTCTTGCGCACGTGATCAACGACCTGTTCGAGTCCCTTCAGTTCGGCCGGCGTCGCTCCCTGAAACAGGCCGAACGCTTCCTCGATGCCCGGCGCGATCGACACGACATGCGGTGACTTGCCGCACTCGGCTAGATACGCGTCGAGCTTGGCCTGCCCGCCGGCTTTCTTGAATAGCACATTCAGCGACATCGCCTCGGTCGGAATTGCGAACGCACTGGAGCAGTAGAGGTTGTCGGCGGTCCAACGTTTGTTGAGCGTATCGAACGGCGTGATCGAGCCGGCGACGTAGCGCATGCAGTTGAAGTCGTATTGCTTGCGCGTGCTGGAATTGCTGTTGTGCCGATCGTACATCGACCAGCCGGGGAGATTGCGGAGATCGCGATACTTGCCCGCCCCCGGATCGGCCGACCCGTCATACACCGGCGTATGGCCATAGCATACGCCGAACGGCATCCACGGCTGGCCATTGATGTGCGTCATGCCGTTTTTGATGGTGACGTTCTGGATTGCCGGCTGCAGGGCGTCGTGAGCGAGGCGGCAGAAAGGTTGCGAATCGACGGAGGCGACTTCCGTGTCGTCATTGCCGATGGCAGTGGCACGAATGATCCAGTTGCGTTCTGGTTTCGCGAACGGCTCCACCGGCAGGAAGCTGACGTCGAGGTCGGCGAGCAGCAAGTTGGCGAAGTCGTCGCGGATGTCGACGGGAATCCGATTGCGTTGCTCCAGAACCGCTTTCGGCGTCGCATAGACATCGACCGACTTCACCCGCTTCCCATCGGCACGCCGTAGGACATCAAGACGCACGGTTTTGAGCTTCGCCATCGTCGCTTGCGAAAAGCCAAAGTTCATGCGGACGAACTGCTTCTGCTCAGGACGCAGGTAGAGGGCGCCGAGGTCGAGCTTGATCGGGATGGCCCATGTTCCGAATGAAAGGTCGCCGCGGAGATATGTTGTGCCGTCGGAAAGTCCCACGTTTCCGCGAAGTTCAGCATACCCATTCTTGGCCGCCGATGTTAGCTGGTATGTAAGGTCAACGGTCATACGTGAATTTGCAGCTATCTGGCCACTGAATTTGGCACCCGTCCACGATCCGGAGCCCCTGACCTCTTCGATAGACCAGCCGAGTCCCAAGGTACACGCGGGGCCTAAGTTCTCAACGGTCACGCGAGCCACATTTGGGCCTAGAAGTCGCTCTCCAAGATCCAGTTCCACAATCCGCAGGCCGCTCGTCACCTCCGCCTCAACCACCGGATTGACGCCGCGATCCTTCAACTCCTTCGCTGACGCTTCAGGCTCTGACACTTTCACGTCGTCCCACCAGATGGTGCCGACGACGTTGTTCTGCGGCTGGGTGCTGGTGTCGTCGAGCGTGTAGCCGTTGACGCCGCGGGCGGCCAGCGTGAGACGGAGCGACTTGATCGGCGTGCGCGGACGGAAGACCTGGCGGAGCATGCGCCATTTGTCGGTGCCGATCGAGACCGGGGCCTTGTGGATGAAGTTGAAGCCGTCGAGACGCTGCCCCTTCTCGTCGTGGCCGTCGATTTGCAGCATGCAGAGCCGATCGGTCTTGACCCAAGCGGTGACTTCGATCAGGCGAGCGTCCTTCTGGTTGAGCACGATCGGTTCGGAGACGACGGCGGTCTCATCGCCGGCCGGGACGATCATGCGCAGGCTGTGCTTGCCGGAGTGCGGAATGAGCTTGTCGATCTCGACGGAGCCGCGATTGGGGAAGCCGGTGTTGTGCCAGGTGTTGAAGATGTAGTAATGCCGCGGCGGGAAGTAGCGGTACTTCACGGGCTTCGACCAGCCGGTCGGATAGCCGGCCTTGTCGAGAGATTCGAAGGTGCCGTTGGGGAGCAGATTCGGCATCCCCTCACCCCCGGCCCCTCTCCCGGGGGGAGAGGGGAGATCGAGCAACTCGGCGCGATCGATCTGCAGCTTGCCCGATTTGCCGGTGTAGCGAATGGCTACCGACGCGACTGCCGGCAGATCGACTTCGCCGACCTTGGTCTTGAGTCGAGCGGCTTCGAGCCAATCGGCCGCGCGGAGTTTGACTTCGATCCACTTGCCGGCGTAGGTTCCGGCCGGGATCGTGACGAAGCTGGCGACGGTCGCCGGGTTGCGCTCGCCCATCGGATCATGCGTGGCTAGTGCCGTGGGCGGATGCAATCCCACTTCGATCACACCGGCGTTGTTCGGCAAATCGGCGCCGGCCAGCTTCACGCGAAACGTCAGGTCGCGCACCACCTTTTCCGGGACCTTGCTCTTTGCCGCCACCATGACGGGGAAACCACCCGCGTCGGGGAAGCCTGCGAGCTTGCGATCGTCGTGGATCGCGATCCAGTTGACGCGCTGATACAGCTCCGCCGGCCCCGTGATGACCATGCGGCGCGTGCCCCACGGTCCGTCGGCGTTCTGCCAGTCCCACGAACCCTTGCAGTACCACCCGTCCGGATTGTAATCGCGGCGATTGTAGAACTCTGTCGGGAAGCACCAGTGGTGGTTCTTCGTCTCCGGCAACAGCGTGATCCAGTCGTCCTGGAACTCGGCGTTGCGCAAGAGGTTCGCGAAGGCATGGCCGGGGATCAACAGCGTGGCCACGATGAGCACATATCGCATGGGTTTTCCCCTTGTTCGTTTAGCGCCCGAGTGGCGCCCTGCATTCGCATGGCGCCACTCGGGCGCTAAACGGGGAACATCACTTTCGCTTCAACGACTGCAACAACCCCGGCGTCCGGTACAGCATCGTCACCTCATCCGCGGTCAGGGCTCGACGGAAGCAGGCCATCTCGTCGAGCAATCCTGTATAGCCGACCGCCGTGTAGATGCCGGCTTGGTCGACATCCCAATCCATGGCGATGGCGCGGTCCTTGACGTCGCCGATCTTCCGGCCGTCGATGTAGAGCGTGGCGATGGCGTTGGGCTTGCCGGTGTCGAAGTTGTCCCATGACAGAACGACGTGGCGCCATTCACCGGACCTGAAGGCAACGCGTCGAACCCAAACCATCGGCGCGTTGATATCGGATTCCTTGGCGCCGGTCTTTCCCTCCGGCACGGCCGGGAAAACGCCCATGCGCAGGTCGCGCGGCTTGGAATCGTTGAAGTCGAACCAGATGCCTCCGTTGTTGGCGCCCTTCTGCGTGATCTGCACCGGATCGCAGAACGGCAGTTTAAGCGCCTGCGGATCCATGTTGATCCACATGGAGCATGCACCGCCCCAGCCGCCTTTCTTGAAGGCGAGGTTGCCTTTGACTGGATAAAAGAACCGTCCGCGATCTTTCAGCACGCCTTTCGCGTCAAGGCACCCGCCGACGACACCCGATTTGGCGATCTTGTAGACCTTCTTGCTGAACCCGTCCTCGAAGATGAACGTCTTCGGGTCCTTCGGATCGCCGTAGCGCGTCTTGATCGGCCCAACGCCGACGTCCGGCATCAGGTCCGTGTCAAACGACGCGTAGAACATGACGGCTTGTTTCAACACGTCATCACCACCGCTTGCCACCGACGCGGCAACGGTTACCACGACACAAACCAGAATCGCTTTCAGCATGATAAATCTCCATGCGTTAGCCGGACGCGCAAGCGACGAATGAATGTGGTTCCGTCGCTTGCGCGTCCGGCTAACGCTTGTCATCGTTCTACGATTGGGCTGCCAAATCGGCATGTTCCGCGCGGAACATAGGGGATTTGCGCAAAGCGAAAACTGGTACAACATCGTTATTCCAGCGCTCGGAGAACCACCATGTCCAACGACCTGAATCTGAACTACCTGCCCCGCCTGCCGCGACGCAAGGACTGGCGCATCGGCTGCGTCGGCGCCGGCTTCATCATGCGCGACTGCCATCTCGTCGCCTATCGGCAAGCGGGATTCAATCCTGTGGCGATCGCGTCGCGCAACCTGGAAACGGCACGCAGTGTCGCCGAGCTTCACGCCATCGCGCGTTGCCATGCGTCGATCGCGGACCTGCTCAGCGATCCGGAGATCGAGGTGCTCGACATCGCTGTGCCGCCGCAAGCCCAGGCGGGCGTGATCCGCCTGGCTATCGAGCGCAAGAGGAATCTGCGCGGCGTTCTGGCTCAGAAACCGCTGGCGATGTCGGTGCGCGAGGCGCGTGAGGTGGTCGAATTGTGCGAGCGCGCCGGCGTCGTACTGGCGGTCAATCAGAACATGCGCTACGATCAATCGATCCGCGCCATGAAGGACGTTCTGGGCCGCGGCTGGATCGGCCAACCGGTGCTGGCGACCATCGACATGCGAGCGATTCCACACTGGATGCCATGGGCGCAAGGACTGCGCTCGCTCTCCACGTTCGTGATGAGCATCCACCACCTCGACACATTTCGCTACTGGTTCGGCACTCCCGACCGCGTCTTGGCGAGCACTCGACCCGATCCACGCACCAAGTTCGCGCATGGCGACGGGCTCAACCTGTACATCCTCGAATACGACAACGGTTGCCGAGCGATGAGTTGCGACGACGTCTGGACCGGTCCGGCTCGCGAAGGAACCGAGGGGGACATCTACATCCGCTGGCGCGTCGAAGGGACTGACGGCCTGGCGCGCGGGACCATCGGTTGGCCGAGCTATCCTGAAAAGACGCCCAGCACTCTCGATGTTTCCAGCAAGCACCTGGGCGGCGTCTGGCAATCGCCGCGCTGGAACGAGGTCTGGTTTCCCGACGCCTTCGTCGGCACCATGGCACAGCTCCTTTGCGCCATCGAAGACGGCGCCGCGCCCGAAATCAGCGGCCGCGACAACCTCGAGACGATCGCCCTTTGCGAAGCGGTATACCATGCCGCCCGCGAGCATCGCGCGACCACGGTGGGTGAATTTCTGGACGTTGCTCGCTAATCACATCGCGTCGGAACCGGCGCGCCGAGCCCCGTGAGGGGCCGGGTGAGGAGGCGGTGTACCCACTGCCACAACCCGGCCCCTCACGGGGCTCGGCGCGCCGGTTTTTTCTTTCGTTCTTTGTCACAGTCGCCGGACTTCGCCGTAAACATGGCGTGCAAAGCAATGGGCTTTGCAGAAAACAACAACCACGTTTCTACGAGGAGTTTGACATGTTTCTTTTCAAGCGATTGGGTCGATGTTTGACGGTCGGTCTGGCGGCGCTGTTGATGACACTGACCCTGTGCGGCGCGGGGTTCGGCAGCGATCCGGAACGCCCGGCCGAGGCCACCAAAGTGCATCTTGTCGTCCTGGGGTACACGCCGAACGATAACTTCGGTAAAGCGTGTCGCGACGACATCGAAGCCATGAAGG
>VGZI01000159.1 GCA_016872605.1 Planctomycetota bacterium | reverse complement strand
AGTTGCCGTGGCCGTATAGATAGGCGCGCATCATGGATCGGCTCACGACTTTGCCTTGATAGGCCGCCAGATACTGAAGCAGGGCAAATTCGCGCCGGGTGAGCTTAATGGCCTTGCCGCCGCGCGAAACGGAGCGTGCGGCCGGGTCGATTTCCAGGTCGTGAACGCGGATGACGCGGCTATCTGCGGGGCGGGCGCGGCGCAAGATCGCTCGAATCTGGGCCGCTAGCTCTTCACGATCGTAGGGTTTGGTCACCAGGACGTCGGCCCCCGCGTCGAGCGCTCGGACATTCTCTCGCCCAGCCACTCGTGCCGTGAGCACGAGCACGGGCGATTCGATGCCGCTGGTGCGCCATTCTTCGACGAAACGCAATCCGCTGCGGCCTGGAAGCTCCAGATCGAGAACGACCAGATTCCAGTCGATCTCCTGCACGCGAATGTCGGCCTCGACGGCGCTCTCGGCGATCTCCACGAAGAACCCTTCCGCCTGCAA
The DNA here is from genome assembly GCA_016872605.1 of Planctomycetota bacterium. GTDB lineage: Bacteria > Planctomycetota > Planctomycetia > Gemmatales > Gemmataceae > SIAQ01. Next base: position 13,158 of record VGZI01000159.1, on the reverse strand, counting down.
TGTCCGCTTGAGGTGAAGATCGGGCTTTTGCACCAAGAGGACTCGCATATTGGGCCTCACGTGCGCTGAGAGGACCGACTCCAGGCGCGGCTCAAGCTGTCGTATGCCAATGGTATCCATGAGAGTCTGTACCTCGTATCCGAATGCGTCTTTGGTGGCTTCTAGCTTTCCGTTTCGCGCACATTTTGCATGGGGGCGTCGCCGATGGGATTGCGAAGCGTCTTGAGCAACTCCGCTCTAATCACTTGAACGCGAATTGTCACCTCGACTCGACTCGTCGTCCCGAACATCTTGACGCGCGACAGGTCGATCTCCGGACCGTGAACGCCGGAATTCCAGACTCCAGCCGACGGCTTGACTGGGCTCGCTTGTTTATCAAACGGCTGAATGCAAATAACTCGGCCTTGCGGCAGGACCACCCAGAGCTTGTCGGGAACTCGGCCATCGGGGTTGAGCCGCACCGCGTAGGCGCGCCAGTTCACGACTTGGTCCTTTACGGCTTGCTTTGCCTTGTCGATCGTGGCCGTGATCGATCCGTCCGAACTCCGAATGACGATGACCTTCGTTTGGATCGGAGGAGGAGCTGTCGGGCGTTGAGGGTTAGCGATCTCCGGTTTGGCCGGCTCATGGGGCGGGGCGGCGCGAGATTCGTGCGACGCGGACGCGACGGATGCTTCCGTAGTCGGCGGCATGGGAAACGTTGGGGCCTTCGACGGTTTTCTTGCCGACGCCGGCGTAAGCGACGTATGCAGAGTGTGCGTACGCGAATGCGTGCCGCCGACGTGAGTGAGCAGGTAGCCGCCGAGTCCGGCCAGACACAGGACACCAAAAACGACGGCGGTGGCAAGCTTAAGCTTGACGACGAGCATCGACTTGAGCACGCCATCGGCCAGCGCGACCGCCGTCGTCGACGCCGCTGCGGTATCCCCGGCCGCGAACATCCCCGCGGCTTGCACCGTCGTCGCGGTCAGCGACGCCGGCATGCTCGCCGATGCCGCGCTCTGGCTCAGCAGAACTGCTAAGAGCCCGGCGGAAAGAATCAGTCCATGTTTGGCCAAGCGCTTCGCCAAAAGCGCTCGGCCACGTGTCAGCCGCGACGCAACCGTTCCCTGCGGCCAACCGAGGTGGTGCATGGCTTCCTTGATCGTCTTGCCTTCAAGGTCGCACAAGATGATCGGCACGCGATATTTGTCGGGCAAGAGGCTCAGTTCCTCGTCCAAGACCGATTGCATGTGCTCCAGGGTATCACGAGTGGTCTCGGTGTTCGGCGTCGTGCCTGCTTCGGTCTCCTTCGCTCGCCGTTGATGGATCATGGCCTTCGCCTTCAGCGCCGTGTTGTGCGCGACTCCGTACAACCAGTTGCCCACCATCCCGCGAGGCCGAATCGTCGCTGCCTTTCGCACCAAAACGAGGAAGGTTGCTTGAAAAGCGTCCTCGGCATCGGCGTCGTTTTGCAGAATGCGGCGGCATACGCCGAATACCATCGGCCCATGCCGGCGCACCAGCACCTCAAACGCAACGTCGTCTCGGAACGTGACGTAGCACTCCAGCAGCTCGCCGTCGGTAACGTCGGCGCTGTCGTGCCGCAGCGCATCCGAGCGCAAGCGGGCAAGGAGCTGATTGAGAGCCGTCGGCATTTTGGAACTCCAACCCCGCGGGGGTCTACATGTATTTCGCGAGTAGCGCCGGTTTTATTCGCGAGATTGCGAATTTTTTTCACGAAATGAAGACGAAGGGGACGGACAATTTCAACTTCGTTTGGCCGCTCGCTTCTGGCGAGTGCGGTAGTCGCGCTCGCCAGAAGAAAGCGGCTGAACGGGATTAGAACAACTCGCGCACCGGCGTGCCCTGAACGACGTAGTGCGGCCGGCCGATCGGGTCGGTGACGCGCGTGTCGCCGGTGAAGCCGAGCGCGTGGTAGATGGTGGCGACGAAGTTGGACGTGTGCACCGGCGTGTCGGCCGGAACGCCGCCTTGGGGGTCACTGCGGCCGATGACGCGCCCGCCGCGAATGCCTCCGCCCGCGAGCACGGTCGAATACACGCGGCCCCAGTGATCACGGCCAGCACTGCCGTTGATCCGCGGCGTGCGGCCAAACTCGCCGGTCCAGGCGATGACCGTCTCATCCAGCATGCCGCGCGCCGACAGATCGTCCAGTAAGGCCGAGAACGCTTGATCGACCGGCGGCAACAAGAAGTCTTTCATCTTTCTGAAGTTCTGACTGTGCGTGTCGAAGTTCTGCTCCGATTGCCGGTATACCCATGGCACCGTGACGAACGCAACGCCCGCTTCGATCAATCGCCGCGCGACCAGACAGCTTCGGCCGAAGCGATTGTCGCCGTATCGATCAAGCATTTGGCGCGGTTCGTCGTCGAGTGAAAAAGCGCGCCACGCCTGGCCTGAGCGCAGCACATCGAAGGCGAGCTGCTGAAAGCGTTCGTAATCGCGCTCAATGGTGGAGTCGCTGGGCCGCTGGTCCTGCATCGATTGCAACAGATTCGACCTGCCCGTTTGACGCTGGGGATCGACGCCCGCCGGCGCGGTGAAGCCGGGCATTGGATCGCCGGGCCGCCACGTCTCGTCGAATAGAAAAAGCGGATCGTAGCGCGGTCCCAAGAACCCGGCGTGCTGTCCGCCCCACATCGCGTTGTTCTGATCGCCGACCGGTCGGGGCAGCTGCACGGCCGCGGGCAAGCCGTTGCGATCGCCGCGCAGTTGCCTGACCACCGAACCCATGCACGGCGGGTCGCGACGATCGGTCTGCGGCTCGCCCTGTCGCCGCGGAGCGTGCAACAGGCCGGTCAAGTTGTAATGGACGCCGACGCCGTGCGTATCGGACCCGTGAAAGGTCGAGCGCAGGATCGAATACTGGTGCGCCCGTTGGGCCAAGCGCGGAAGCAACTCGCAAATCTGAATGCCCGGAACGCTCGTCGCAATGGGACGATACTCGCCGCGAATGCCGTCGGGCGCGTTTGGCTTTGGATCGAAGGTCTCGTGCTGGGCTGGGCCGCCAGTCATGTAGAGAAGGATGCACGCTTTCGCCGCTCCGCTGCGCGCCGGCGACGCCTTGGCCTGCGATTGCAAGAACAGCGCGTCAGCCAGCCCGAGCCCGATCGGAGCGAACAAGCCCGCTTGCAGAAATGCGCGTCGATTCATGGTGGGACATCCGCAAAGAGCACAAGGCGGGGTGGGATAATCTGCATGCAGTCTATCCGCGAATCGGTTGGCGTGCAAGGCCCACCTTCCGTTTTTGTGCCGATCCGAAATCGAGGCGCCTCCGATTCTTCGGTTAGCGTTCGCATGGCGCTATGCGAACCCTAAACGAAAGCGGGCAACGGGTACAGCACCTGCACCGTTCATCGTTTACTTGGCGCCACCGCGATCGCGCCTTCAGATGTGATGTAAATGAGGTAGTCCGTATTCAGATCGTGGTAAAGCTCGGCGCACCATCCGCCGGCCCCCTTCGGCCGCACGCCCGTTTTCCATTCGAGGAGCTTGGGATTCGTGATCGGGCACTTGCCCATGGCTCCAGGGACGACCCCGATCTGCAGCGTTTGGGCGATGTAGACCCACGTTTTCGCGTTGGGATCGTGAAACACCTCCATCCCGAATTCGGCGCTATCACTGGCGAACTTTTGCTGGCCGAGCTTGCGAACGCGCACGTCGACGCCATACGCCCACTCGGGACGCTTGCCCTGAAATCCAAACTCCGGCTTGCAAGTCCTAACCACGGCGATTCGTCCGCGCTCGGCCACGTAGATCAGTGCGCTCCCTGCTTCGTCCCAGTAGACCTCGACGTTGCATTTTCGGGTTTCAAAGTGAAACCCGCCGGCCGAGCGCACCTGAAGCGGCAAGCGATACAGCCACGCCGGCTCGGATGCACGTTTTTTTTCGTTGCGATTCGCGCCGGGCAACAGCGACATCGCGCCGCCGCCGGTGGCATAGGCAGTATAATCACGGGCTTCGTCGTGAAAAACATCGACAAGAACGGTCGGAGTGTTTTTGTCAAACTCCCGCTCCTCCCAGCGCCGCACCGGAGGCTCGAATGAGTATGCACGCCTCCCCATCTTCATTTGCGCAGCGCCATCGCCCACAGCACGACAGGCCGCGATCGTCTTTCCCGCATCGCCGATGATCAGCCAGTTCTTGGACTTCGCGTCGAAAAAGGAGTCAAACGTGATTCGATCGGTTCGGCCCACTTCGAGCCGTCCTAAGCTCGGCAGCGTTTCGAAGTTTTGCCCGTGCACGCTTGGCGTCAATGTGGCAACAATCACAGCCACGAAAATCACGCCATGGCCGCTCCTTGAACAGTGTTTGCCGTCTCCCAAGGCATGACGCGACCATGTGGGGAATCTAACGCAAAACTTTGCTGTGCAAGGATTAGTCGACCACGAATCGCAGAATCACTGCTCCCGGTTCATGCCCACGGAATCGAGCGTGACGGTGAAGGTCGCGACGGTCTGACTGTTGATCTCGATGGACCCGGCAGCGGTGGAAGTGCGATAGATCGAGTATGGGAGCAGGCTTTGGAACGTCCAGCTGAAAACGCGGTCATTCGCCGGCTGTGCTGCGATTTGAAATACCAGGGCGAGGACCGCTCCCGTCTCCGTCTTCATGTGGATGCGCAGCACTTGGCCGTCGTAGGAACTGCTTGTTGGCGATTCGAGGGGAATTCGGCCGTAACCCTCGAGCACGATGTCTTGATAGAACTTCTTGGTTGCTTTTTGCTCATAGAGATAGAGGACTTCGGGAAAGCCGTTGTCGCTCGTGGGCTTGCAGGCCAGCTTGAATTTGTAAAAGGGGCCGCTGCTCTTTGGATCGGCCAGGTACGTTTCAAAGGCCTTTTGAGAAAGGACCTCCGGCGCCAGCACGGCAAAACGTACAAGGATGTCTCCCGTCTTCGGATCAACGCCGTCGGCCTTGCCCATCAGCGTTAACAGCCGATTATTCGCGCGCGAGTACTCCAAGTCGAAACGTGGACGTTCGCCGTGACGTCCATGAACCATGTAGACCTTGGGTTGGCCGACGAACCCCTTGGACTCCGGGAGGCCCTCGACCTTGCCGACGTTGGTGACGGCGTCGTACGTTCCTTTGATCGTCAACGAACCGGCTTTCCAGGCAGCTTGTTTGGCATCGGGAAAGTACACCTGGCCGCGAAATCGATAGGCCAGTTTCTTGTCTTTGAGATAACTCTGCAACTGATCGAGCGTCACCAGCGCCGGGTTGACGTAGTAGGCGTTGTAGTCGTAGAAGCCATCGAGCTGCAGCAGGTCCTCTTCGAGTTTCTTGCCGTTGAGCGGATGAGCCACGAAGCGCCAGATCTTGTCGGCGTCCAGGAACACGACAAAAACATCCCCCTTGTTGGCGAACCATGGATGGTCTTCGAAGGCGATCCGATGCTTACCGGGCTTCATGTCCCCCTTGAGAATCCGCAAGAAGTCGAGGTTCACGACGAGTTTGTTGCGGTCAGGGCCAGCGTCGGCAAACTTGGCGACGGCGATGGTCACGCTGCCTTCGATCAGCTTTTCGAACGTCGTGGATTTTGGCTTTGCCCAAGCTGGCTCAGATGTGAGACAAAGTACAACGGCCAGTACACCTGCGACGGCACATATGCGGATCAACATGAACGGTCTCCCTACGCGACTCGAGTCACGCTGCATGCCGGCTGCGAGAACGGGGACATTCTACCTCTCACGGCAGCTGTGTCAAAGTGCAGGGAGTGCCCAACTTTTCGCACGCATCGGGAAAACGCCCCCCACCATCGGCCTCATTGCGTCAGGCGGGCGAGGTTTAAAGTGAGGGGTGTGTACAGAATACGCAAAGATCGGACAACGAATTGTCCCGCACGAAATTGACGTGAAGTGTCTGTTTCTTCAACACTTGAGTCGATCTCGGCATGTTTCAGAAAAAGACTCAACTCCGCGGAGGACACTGCCGATAAGGAAAAGGAATCCGGAAATGCGGAATATGCCGCGCCGGTAACGGCTCGCTGATTGTCCTTCGCTGGCGCTTAGGCTCAGACATGGAAATCGTCACGGGAAAGGCACAAGTCATGAAGACGACGTGGTTCGTGGTGCTGGTGGGGCTTGGGTTGTCCTTGTTGAGCGGCTGCCAAACATGGGTCCCTGAAGCGGGCATCACGGTTCCGTCGCCTTACTATTTGCGTCATGCTCCGCAGTACTTCCCGCCATCGGATCCGTATCCCTTGTCGAGGGAGCTCCGCGGCATCGAGGACGCCGCCAAGCAGTCGTACGACAATCAACGGCAATAATCGTGGCGGGACGCGTGTGCGATCACGCTGCGAGGCGATCATGCACGCCGCCTGGATGGCGTTCCGAGGCCATGTTAGAGTCTCGCGCATTTAGTTGGGAAAGGTGCTTTTTTCTTCTTGCATCGAGCGCCAAGAATTCGTATCAATCTTCTCCATATCGTTCTTGATTTTATTTTCATCCATCACGTGTCGTTTCATCTTTCACCTACGCCTCGCGCCCCGGAATTCGCGGTATTTTGCTTTCAAGCCGACGCGAAATAGACTAATGTAGAGTAGGCGAGAGATGGTTTGCTCGCCGACGTCGGCCCATCTTGGCATGCCCGGTTGCGGGCGAGGTCGGACATGAAAATCAGTTTGATGGTGTTGTCCACCGGCAGCGCGGCTGGCAAAGCGCTCGCCATCACTACTCCCCAATTCACCATCGGCCGCGATCCAGGATGCAACCTGCGTCCCGCCAGCGCCATGATCAGCAAACGGCACTGTGCCGTTCTGGTCAAGCAAGACAAGGTCGTGTTGCGCGACTTCGAAAGCACCAACGGCACGTTCGTCAACGATCAACAGGTTAAAGGCGAGGTTGTCCTCAAGAATGATGACGTCATCAAGGTAGGCCCGTTGACGTTCAAGGTAGTTATTGAAGGCGCCACGGCAAAGCCGACGCCCCCGCCGAAGCCGAAGACTGCTGAGACTACCGATGAAGACGCCGCTGCTGCACTGCTCTCCATCGATGACGCGACCGGCGATGTCAGCGTGAGCAATGCGGAAATGGCGGAGGATCACATCCCCGGAGGCTCCACCGTGATGGACATGCCGGCCTTCGTGCCAGGCGACGGCGAACCGAAGCCGGCGGCGGAAGAAAAGAAGCCGGACGACAAGAAGGGCTCGGGCAAAGCCAAGCACGCGACCGGCGCCGCCCAAGACGCGGCCAAGGCCATTCTCGAGAAAATGCGTCAGGGCAAACGCAAGACGACGGAACCGACCGAATGATTGTCGCGCCCTCTTTGGCCGCCGCCATTCATCGCCGGCTCCTGTCCTGGTTTGGCGATAACGCTCGCCCCCTTCCCTGGCGCTCCACGCGTGATCCCTACCGCATCTGGATCAGCGAGGTGATGCTGCAGCAGACGCAAGTTGTCACTGTCATTCCCTATTATCAACGATTCCTCAAGCACTTCCCCAGTCTCACGCGTCTGGCAAAAGCGCGCGAACACGATGTCCTCGTGCTTTGGGAGGGCCTCGGCTATTATCGGCGCGCCCGCGATCTCTTTCGCGCCAGCCGGATTCTAAGAGAAAACGACTATACGACGATTCCGGACGATCCCGATGTCGTGCGCTCGCTGCCGGGCTTTGGCCGCTATACAACCAATGCGGTGCTGTCCCAAGCATACGATCGGCGCGTGCCGATTCTGGAAGCAAATAGCCAACGCGTTCTGTGTCGGCTCTTCGGGATCGATCGCAACCCCAAGGAAGCTGCGGTTCAAAAGCGCCTTTGGGAACTTGCCGAGGAGCTTTTGCCGACGAAATCGGTCGGAGATTTCAATCAAGGGATGATGGAACTGGGCGCCCTCGTTTGCACGCCGGCGACGCCGAGCTGTCACGCGTGTCCGCTGCACAAACACTGCCGGGCGTATCAGGAGAATCGGCAGCATGAGCTGCCTGTCCGCGCAAAGGTGGAACGCACGATCGCGGTCACCGAGGTCGCGATCATGGTTAACAAAGGAGACCGTTGGCTCATTGTGCAACGGCCAAACCACGCCCGATGGGGCGGCCTCTGGGAGTTTCCGCATGAGGCTCTCCAGCAAGACGAATCCGCCGAGGCTGTCGCGTTGACACTGCTTGACCGACTCGGTCTGCACGGCGTCGTGGGCGACCATGTCGGCTCTATCCGTCATGCAGTCACCCGATTCAGGATCCGGCTGACAGCACTCTGCGTTCGGATGCATGGCGGCAGGCTCAAAACGGCAGCATACAGAAATGCCGCTTGGGTTCGACTCGAAGATCTGCCTGGCTACCCCCTCAGCGCCCCACAGCGTCGGCTGGCACGCTTGTTGGAATCGGCACGCAACAACGCAAAGGCGCAAAAGAGGAAAACAGGATAAACCGCGCCGGCACAAATCAATTGCCAGCGAACACTTCAACGTCCACTTTGGCGCAGACAACCTCGACCCGCCTCGCTATTCTCCCGTGCCGCATCCAAGTTCACGGCCAGGAGACGATCGTGACACGCTGGGTTATCCTTGTCGCCATCGGGGCGCTATCCATCGCCACGCTCACTAGCGGTTGCGCTCGGCTTGGACTGTTCAAGCGGCCCGCTCCGGTGACGCTTACGAAGGGCCCCGCGGTCGGCTCGAGCGCGCCCGATATCGAAGGCGAGGACTTTGCCGGCAAACGTTTCAAGCTCAGCGACTATCGAGGCAAAGTCGTCGTGGTCTCGTTCTGGGCGAGTTGGTGCAAGCCGTGCCGGGATTTGATTCCACATGAACGAGCGCTCGCCGAGAAATTCGCCAGCAAGAATTTCGTCCTGCTGGGAGTCAACCTCGACGACGATCCCGCCGCGGCCGAACGCGTCATCGCGAAGACGGGCATCACCTGGCGCCATTTGCGTGCAGGCGGCGAGGGGAATTCAATCCAACAGCGCTGGCCCGTCGAGTTGCTCCCCACGGTCTATCTGATCGATGCGAAGGGCACCATTCGGTACGCCCGAGTCAGCGGTCATCATCTCGAAAACGCCGTCGAGACGTTGCTCGCCGAATAACGCAAGGCCTCACGGCACGATGCGAACGCTCCGTCCTTCGATGCGCAGCCGGCTTTCCGCGAACAGGCGAATCGCCTCGGGGTACGCATCGCATTCCTGCTCGAAGACGCGAGCCGCCAAGGCGTCAGCCGTATCGTCATCCAACACGGGGACGGTCCGCTGCAAGATGATCGGGCCGTGATCGTACTGATTGTCGGCAAAGTGGACCGTGCAGCCGCTGACCTTGGCGCCATACGCCAGCACTGCCTCGTGAACGCGATGGCCGTAGTACCCTTTGCCACAAAATGCGGGAATCAACGCCGGGTGGATGTTCATGACGCGGCCCAAGAAATCGTCGGGCACTTCGACGAGCGTCATGAATCCGGCCAGGCAGACAAGATCGACGTCGGCGTCGCGACAAGAGGCGAAGACGCGCCGGCTGAATTCGCCAAGCGAGCCGGCTTCTTTGCGATCGACGACGTGAGTTGAAATCCCCGCCTTGCGTGCCCGCTCCAACCCGAATGCATCGGCCTTGTTCGATACAACGGTCATGATGCGCGCGACCAGCCGGCCGTCGGCGATGCGGTCGAGAAAATTCTGAAGCGTCGTCCCCGATCCGCTCAGCAGCACCGCCAGGCGTATTGGTGTCGTCGTTGCCATGGAACCCGCCGTATCGTAGACATCACGCTTTGCGTGATGTTTTTCCCGTGCAAACGCCTGTCGAAAACACCACGCGGAGCGTGATGCCTGCCACCTCTCGTCATACTCCAAATATCCGCTCCGTGTTCTCGCGCAGCAACAATCGGGCAAGTCCGATCGCTTGCGTTTCCGAGTACACGCCGGGCCGAACGAAATCGTCGGCCAATATCTGCGCCAACAGCCGGCGATACATGTTGTACTTGGGCAGAATGAACTCCAGCTTGTACGCGTCACTGTAGTAACCGAGCTGCTTCGTCTTCGGCACCGCTTGCAGCCGGGCGCGAGCGTCGTGAAGAATGTACGCCGGAATGTTGGAGTACCACCAGTGCCCATTGGTGACGACGTTGGGGAAGATCCAGCTATAGCTCACGAGTTCCTGATTCTGCGAACTCGTCAACACGGAGATTGGGAATGTCACCTCGGGAAACGCGTTGAACAATTCCGCGTACTGAATCAGCGACGTGCGTTGGTCGAACAGGTCCTGCCCCTGATAGACGCCGTTGGCATACACGCGGCGATTGACGCCGATCATCAGATCGAAGGGCAACTTGAACTCACGGCAATGCTCGGCGAGCATCCAGAACACGCCGTTCGCGCACGTCTTCTTGGCGTCGGCGTTGCCGGCGATCAATTCGCCGAGCGCAAGCGTGAGATCAAAACTCGAAACCGGCGACGGCGTGAAATCGGGCGGCAGCGAAATGGCGCATGCTTTCGCCCCGTGCTTCTTGAAATGCTGAAACAACCGCCCGATCGCGGTGCGTAGATGGTCCGCGTTGCCCGCGTCGAGGGCCGTCGCTTTCGCCAGCCGTTCGCGAACGGCTGGCTTGTCGAGGTGGAACACCAGGTCATCCGTTCGCAGGCAGGGAACATACCGTTTGGCATCGAAGCCTGCGAGCGGATCGTCGAAATCGTTCGTCAAGAACACCTTTTCAACGTTCGAGCGCTGAAGCACTTGCTGTTCCCAGTCCGGCTGTCCCATGACGCGATCGGCCGCGTCGCACAACGCATCGCAATCGTCGGAGGTGACACGGTTACCCTTGTGCCCCAGAAAGGTCTGGGCGATTTCGAGAAACCAGCCGTACTGCGCGGTATTGTCGATGCGGTCAAGATGCTGCAAGATCGCACGCACGCGCTCGCGCGGCGGCACGTCCTTGGCCAAGGGCGCCTGCGTCATGCCAGCGGAGTGCGCAAGCTCCGTGTAGTAGTGGTAGCCGAGAATGTCATCAAGCGATTTCGCCGCCGCCGCGTGCGGGTTGATGTGGGAATGTGGGTCGATCAACGGGATTCGGGAGATTTCGTCGTAAAGGTCGCGCGTCAGTCGGTCGGTGAGCATACAGAACCCCACGCCCAGGGATGAGCGCAGCGAATCCCTGGGATCTTCGGCGGCATCTCAGGGATTCGCTGCGCTCATTCCCCGGGGCGTGATGCCATTCTTACAATTCTGTTTGTAAAATCCAACCCGCCGAGAAAACTTTCCAGCTCACGGCCGAGCATACCGATGGGCTACGAATTTCTTCGTTAGCTGTAACTACTGATGACGATCACACTAAGAGCGACTTGCGAAATGAGCACTCTGAGTTTCGTGGCTATTGGCACAGGGATTGCTTTTAGTTGATTGGCAAAAACAAAACGACGAACCCCGGGAACAGAGGGCCTTCCCCCAAGGCCAAGACGTTCGTCGCGATGAGTTGCCAGGTTCCGCGCCCCAAGGGCCATCCCCCGTGGCCCTTGGGCTTTCAACCCCATCGGAGCCATACCCCGTCTTCCCACAACTCGACCCTCACTCCTCATTCTCCGTTCACCGCGTCTCCCCGATTCCCCCGGGGAGACGCTCTTTTTTTCCTTTCTCGAATGCATCGGTCGCGGAACTCTCATGGTCCATCGGTCCTGTGACGTCCCAGGTTTTTGCCAACCGCCGTGTCGCTTGCCATTCGTTCGACTAAGGGCAGCCTGCCGATGGTCGCCATCTCCGCGTCGCACTCCGTACGGCTTGTCAAGTTGTCTAATCCGTTGCGCGAGGACGGAAATGACACGTTCGACGTCATGATGAAGTCAGCGCGGATCCGCGTACGCTCGACCCCGATGACGACCGTCGCGACCGAACTCAGCCAGTTGTCCGTTGCACTGCACCGGCAACGAAATGAAGGTCCTTCTGCTCGGGCTGCGAATTACTCCCGCTTCGGCCGGCAACCGCGGATGGAAACCGCGATGAACGAAAATGTGAGCCGACGTGACATCGAAAATGCCTCCTGTAGGGCTCGAACCTACGACCCGCTGATTAAGAGACTGACGGAGGATGAGGCCTGCGCCTTACAAAATCCAAGGCAGAGCGATGATCCACTGCCTGCGCTTGCCGTTTCCTTGCCGTCCGACAAGGCTGAGGCCGAGCTGTTGGCCCTGACGCTGGCCGCTCACAAACAAGGCGACCTGGAATAGTTACGCGCCGCCAAATTCCTGATTCTGCCCATTTTCACACCAGAAATTCCAGATGTGGCCACATCACGTTGGCCATTCGTCTGTCCAGGCAATGCGGTGAAGGTCAACCATTGTTGGCTACTCTTTGCCGTCACCAATCACCAGTGGCTTGAATGATTCGGGCGTCAATCGCCAGCCAGGCCTGGAACGGGGCTTGGGTGGCGAGCCCATGAAACCGGTGTGCCTATAGCAGGCACCGGACGCCGTGCGGCACGCGCATGCATACCATACCATTTGTAACAGCACGCGTCGAAAATAGGTGAGTGCCGGAGCTTCCCATGACAAAGGGAAACGGAATAGTACCGCTAAAGAAGGAACTGCGGATTCAAGTGCGCCAGTTTGCAGAGCTTCGGTCTGACGTAGGGCAAGCTGCAAAACTGCTGCTGAAGAAGGGCCTGTGGTTCTGGGACCGAGCTCACAGCGGCGCCTACGAACAGACGAACGCCTTTCGCAAGGCGAGGCGGCCAAAGCCCAAACGGTGCTTTTATAATGCCCAGCTCTACGTCCTTCACCACCAAGATGAATCGCGGTACTTCGAGGGGTACGCCATTTGCAAAAGACTTGCGTTTCATCATGCCTGGGTTGTTATGCCGGACGGTAACGTGATCGACTTCACCTTGGAAGCTGCCCATGATGAGAAATCGGCCGACGCCATGACCCTGTGCGTCTATCTCGGCATCGAGTCGACGCGGACCGAAATCTCTGAAGCCATCACAAAACAGGGAATCTCTGCTCCGTTCCTCAACGGTTAGACCTACAAATCTGGAGGAGCAGCCATGTACAAGTTAGAACTGACGATGGTGTTGCACTTCGATCCGCCAATGGATCAGAACGAATTTGGGATCCGCTTGACCCGAATGTGTGCTGGTTCAGCCTGAATTGGAAAACCGCGGGGTTCGAGTTAGCGACTAAGGATGACATCCCTTGAAACGCTCAGGGGATTGTACAGGTGCATGGGTCCGAGGCTAGGGTTTCCTTCTATGAG
>VGZI01000158.1 GCA_016872605.1 Planctomycetota bacterium | reverse complement strand
CGATGATGACGAGAATGCTGACATGCCCTGATATGCCGCATGCGGCTACGATCGCCCGTTGCAAAAGATACCGACCAGTTGCGGATGCAGCGGGCCGTTGGTCGCCAAGGCATCGGCGGCGAAAGGGTCGCACTCGCTGCCATCGACGCGCGTCACCATCCCGCCCGCCTCGCGCACCAGCACGATGCCGCCGGCGACGTCCCAGACATGATTGTCGAACGCATAAAAGCCGTCGAACCTCCCCGCGGCCACGTAGGCGAGATTGAGCGCCGTCGACCCCGTGCGGCGCAGCGAACGAGCATTGAACGAGAAATAACGCCACCATTCCAGTGCGAGTTCGCCTTTTGCCATGTCGGGCGGAAACCCGGTCGCCAACAGGGCCCGATCGATCGACGGTGCCGAACTCGTACGCAGCCTTTCGCCGTTGAGCCAGGCGCCATGGCCACGCGCCGCAGAGAACATCTCCTTGCGCGTCGGTTCGTACACGACGCCGACGACAAGTTCCCCCTCCACCTGCAACCCGATGGAAATGCAATAGAACGGAAAATCGTGAACGTAGTTCGTCGTCCCGTCGATCGGATCGACGATCCAGGTCGGCGGCGCGTCGTTCGGAAGTTTCTCCTTGGCGGCCCCTTCTTCTTCACCGAGAAACGCATGCTCGGGAAACACGCCCGCCAGGTAGGAATGGACCGCACGCTGCGACGCGACATCGGCATCGGTGACGAGATCGAATCGCCCCTTTTCGCGCACGCTGAACTTGCGCCGCCAGGTTTCCAACACCTCCGCCGCCCGCAACGCCGCCTGCTTGGCGGCATCCAGAAAATGCAACATCAGCACCTCACCTAAGCCCAGGGATGAGCGCAGCGACTCCCTGGGAGCAATTGCCGACGCGCCGGCAAAAAGGGACTTCTCCTATGATAGGACGTCGCTGTTGGCGTCACATACACTTTTCAATTTGGCCAGTAGCCTGCAACGCATTTTTTCTACGTAACTCCTTTTGCCAGCAGCACGGGTGCGCATTCGTTGCACCCACACACTCACACACCCCCTCCCGAAATGCAACGAATCCCGGCCGGGCCACGTTGCCGTGGGAGGCCGGCCGCTGCGGGCAGGCCGCCTGCACTACGAATCGACTTGCGGATTCAACTCAAAAATCGATGATGCCGCTCGTATTGGGCGGCGTGGGACTGGCGGCCGTCTTGCTGCTCTGCCTCGGCGGCGGCGGAATCGCCACTCTCGTCTGGTGGCGCGTCAATCGGCCCGCGGATGAACAGGCCAAGGCCAATCACGACGCCAACACGAACGAAAAACCGGTCCACGTCAAATTGGCGCAAGCGAGTCTCAAAATCGTCTGGACCAGAGAACGTGACCGGCACATACTTCAGTTCAGTCATTCCCAGCCACACGATCTGCGGAACATCAAGGGGAAGCTGACCTATTTCCAGAGCGGTCACAATACGAATGCCAATGAGGATATCAACTGGGGGGTGTGGAGCCCCAACACACCCAAAAAGCGGGAGATTCAATTTCGCGAAGGGGCCACGAAAATTCGTTAGTCGCCCAGGCCGAGAGGCCGACAAAGATGCAGACTTACGAACTCGATTGCCTGATTCCCGATCCGCCGCCGCTGCCGCCGCCGAGCGCCACTTTGACGGCGGCTCACCTCGCCTACAACTGGACTCGAGAACGCGAATCCAATTCGGCGGTTCTGATGTTCAAGCATATTCAGCCATTCCAACTGAACGAGGTCGTCATGACCATGTCGTGGTTCGATACATCTGCTAACGCGAAACGCGAAAAGCACTACCGCAAGGACGTGTGGTTCCGTTCGGAAGAGGTGCGCTTCGCCGTGCCGCTCTCCGCGATGGCCAAGAATGTTCGCCTGGTCGGCGAGGCAGAGTTTCCCGATCGGGCGCGCGTGGCGATTAACATAGCCTTTCCCGATGCGCCGAGCCCTCAGGAAAAGCCCACGCTGCCGCCCGTCAAGTTGACCGCCGCCAACATCAAGGCGTCCTGGAGCCGCGACGGCGATCGGCACGTCCTGACGTTCAATCATGGCCAGGCGTTCGAGTTGAAGAACGTCAAGATTACGGTTCACTGGTTCCAGGCAGCTTTCAATACAGAGGCGTCCCAGGGACGCACCTATCCCGTCTGGAGCGCCAACCAGAACCAGCAGCAAATCATGCCAGTCCGCGACTGGCCCACGAGAATCCGCATCGTCGGCCAGGGCATCGGGCCCAACGATAGCGTCTATCAGTTCGACTGTGCCATCCCCGATCCGCCATGAAATGTCCGGGCCACGTTGCCGCGGCCCGTCCTGGATCAATTTCCGCTCGGCAACCAATATTGTAGGATCGTTTTTTTCGTTGCCCCGCGTCGATAGTGCGTCCTATGATACATAGGATGCCACGACGGCATTAATACAGCAAAACACCTACCTTCCCAGGAGATTTTTGACGATGACCGCGTTAGCCAGCAAGACCCCGATCAAGAAGAAGAACAAGGCCAGCAAGTCGGAACAGGATTTCGTGATCGCCGACCCGACGCTGGCGAGTTGGGGCCGCAAGGAGATCGCCATCGCCGAGCACGAGATGCCCGGTTTGATGGCGATTCGCAAGAAATACGCGCCGAACAAGCCGCTCAAGGGCGCTCGCATCGCCGGCAGCTTGCACATGACGATCCAGACGGCCGTGCTGATCGAGACGCTGCAAGCGCTCGGCGCGGACATCCGTTGGGCGAGCTGCAACATCTATTCGACGCAAGACCACGCCGCCGCCGCGATTGCCGAGCGCGGCACACCGGTCTTCGCCAAGAAAGGCGAAACGCTCGAAGAATACTGGGAGTACACGCACCGCATCCTGCAATGGGCCGACGGCGGCGCGCCCAATCTCATTCTCGACGACGGCGGCGATGCGACGCTTCTGCTGCACCTCGGCTCCGATGCCGAGAAAGACCTCGGCGTCATCAAGGACACCAAGGCGACCTGCGAGGAAGAGCAGATCCTTTTCTCGTCCATCCGGCACAAGCTCGCCGACGACAAGACTTTCTATAGCCGCACCGCCAAGTCGATCGTCGGCGTCTCCGAGGAAACCACCACCGGCGTCAAACGACTCATCAAGATGGCGGCCGAGGGCAAGCTCCTGTTCCCGGCCATCAACGTCAACGACTGCGTCACCAAGAGCAAGTTCGACAACCTCTACGGCTGCCGCGAGTCGCTGATCGACGGCATCAAGCGGGCCACCGATGTCATGATCTCCGGCAAGAAAGCCGTCGTCTGCGGCTACGGCGACGTCGGCAAGGGATGCGCCCAAGCATTCCGCGGCGCCGGCGCCACCGTCTTCATCACCGAGATCGACCCGATCTGCGCTCTCCAAGCATGCATGGAAGGCTTCCAGGTCGTCACCATGGACGAAGCGTGCAAGTGGGGCGACATCTTCGTCACCGCGACCGGAAACGTCGATGTCATCACGCGCCAGCACATGGACCAGATGAAGCACAACGCCATCGTCTGCAACATCGGCCATTTCGACAGCGAAATCCAGATCGCCGACCTCTCCGACCTCAAGTGGGAAGCGATCCAGGAAAAGATCCCCGTTGATCACGTCATTTGGCCCAACGGCAAACGGCTCATCGTCCTCGCCAAGGGCCGGCTCGTCAACCTCGGCTGTGCCACCGGCCATCCGAGCTTCGTCATGTCCAACAGCTTCTCCAACCAGACCCTAGCTCAGATGAAGCTCTGGAAGGACCACAAGTCGATGAGCAAGGACACGGTCCACCTGCTGCCCAAGGAGCTCGACGAAGAAGTCGCCCGCTTGCACCTGGACCAGCTCGGCGCCAAGTTGACGAAGCTGAACGACAAGCAATCGAAGTACATCGGCGTCAAACCCGAAGGCCCATTCAAGCCGGAGTTGTACCGGTATTAATGTGACTGGAAGCCCTGGGGTGAGGTACTCCGAACCCCAGGGATGCATTCAAGACCATTTCGTAGCTGCTATAGAACAATCTCCGGGCTCCGGAGTCCCGGAACGCCGATTTGTTCCACAGGGTGCACGACATGGTCTGCGTGGCCTGGTGCGGGAGGGCGAGGCTCCTGCCGAGCCGGAAGCGACAGGATACTCGTCCGAAATCGAGTGTTTCGCGGGCTCGCGGCTCGGCAGGAGCCTCGCCTTCCCGTGCCGTTTGTAAACCATGTCGTGCACCCTGTCCCACATCCCTTCCGCGACTGATCTTGAGTGCCTACCGAAAGCATGGTATCGCATCCTTCGGAGGCGACCATGCAACGATGCGTCGTGCTGTTGCTGCTATTCGCGGGCTGCGCGGCACTGGAAAATCGCGTAGTCTTTCATCCTGCGCCAAGCGATCCAAACGCGCCGGCCCCTCCACTGCCCATCGTCGATGTTGAATTGCAATCGGCCGATGGCGTCACGATTCACGCGCGCTGGTGTCCCCATGCCGATTCGCGCGGTGTGTTGCTCTTCTGTCACGGCAATGCAGGCAACGTAGAGCATTGGGGTATCCGGGCTCGGGAATTTTGGCATACCCTCGCTCGCTCCGTGCTCGTCTTCGATTACCCGGGTTATGATCGAAGCAAAGGCCGACCGAGCGAACAGGGTTGTTATGACTCGGCACAGGCGGCTTACGACTGGCTGACGCGGGTGCAAGGCATCGCGCCGGAGCGGATCGTAATCTGCGGCGAGTCGCTGGGCGGCGGCGTTGCCGTCGACCTCGCGAGCAAGAACCCGCACGAAGCTCTCGTCCTGATTCGCACGTTCACCTCGGTACCGGACGTTGCCAAGGAGGTAATTTCAATTGCGCCGGCGATCATGGTGAACCGGTTCGACAGCCTCAAGAAGCTGCCGACGTGCCGATCACCTGTGTTCCTGGCGCAGGCCGACAAGGATCGCCTGATTCCCTTTGCACATGCGGAGCAGTTGCGCGACGCGTCCCAAACGCCGGTGCGGTTGCATCGGTTGGCCGGACTGGATCACAGCGATCCGCTCCCAGCGAGTTTTTTCGTTGAGTTGCGTCGATTCTTGGACGCTCCTCATTAGCCGGCAAGCCACCGGATTCAGATCTCCTTATGGACACGTCGGCCCCATACGAGATTCCGGAAGTGGGGAACGCGTGGTTGCGATACTCAGAGACCCGTGGAAACGCAATTCCGGAGTGCCTTGGCATTGGTTCGGGAAAGCAACAACTTGATCCGCCAACACGGGACTCGGCCTAGATTTTCCGGTTGTCACTTTCAGGGCATATCGGCTACGATGAAACTGGAGGCAAGCCATGATCCAACTCACCAAAGACCAACACGACGCCTTGGCCAACAACGGCCAAGGCCCCGCGAAAGTCGTTGACCCGATAACGAACACTGAATACGTGCTTCTGCGAGCCGAGGAATTCGCGCGTCTGAAGGGCACCGATCCGGCGTTCGAAAAGGCGACCGAGGATGTCTTCCAGCGTCATGAAGAAGTTCTTCGGCGATTGGCATGATCCGATATCTAACCAAGGATGAAGTGGTCGAATTGCATCGGCGGAGCTTGGAACGCTTCGGCGGGATGCCCGGTGTCTTGGATGATGGCCTATTGGATTCCGCTGTCGCGCAGCCTCAGGCGACATTTGCCGGTCAAGAACTTTACCCCACTCTGGCAGAGAAGGCGGCAACTCTCGCTTTTTCGCTTATCAATAATCATCCCTTTGTAGACGGCAACAAGCGCGCTGGCTTTGCGGCCATGGCCGTCTTCCTTGAGCTCAATTCCAAGAGATTGGCTTGCTCAGCGGACGAAGGCGAGGCGACTATCCTTGCCGTCGCGTCAGGCGTCATGGATCGAACACAGTTAGCGGTTTGGATCGAATCGAGGCTTCAGGATTGTTGAACGCAGATGAACGTCACCGCACGCCATTACCGCACCGGGCAACCGCTCGCCGTCACCTGCGAGCACGGCACGATCGCGCGCGTGGAACCGGCGGCCGATGGCGATCTCCCCTGGATCGCCCCCGCGTTCTGCGATGTGCAGATCAACGGCGCCGACGGCTTCAGCTTCAACTCCGATACACTCACCATCGAGCAGATTCGCCAGGTCGTCGCCACCTGCCGGCGTCATGGCATCGCGCAACTGTTGCCGACGCTGGTGACGGCATCGTTTGACGCCCTCATCCATGGGTCCCTCACGATCCGGGCCGCGTGGTCCGCTGATGCCGACCAGGCTCGCGCAATCGTGGGCATTCATCTGGAAGGGCCGTACATATCGCCGGAGGACGGACCGCGCGGCGCTCACCCGAAGGAGCATGTGCGGTCGGCATCGTGGGACGAGTTTCGTCAATTTCAGGACGCGGCCGGCGGGATGATTAGAATGCTGACGCTCGCCCCGGAGACGCCCGGCGCCCTGCCATTCATCGAGAAAGTCGCGGCGGCCGGCATCATCGTCGCCATCGGGCACACGGCCGCGTCACCGGCGTGCATCCGCGATGCCGTGACGGCCGGCGCAACGATGAGCACACACCTGGGCAACGGATCGCATTCCATCCTGCCTCGCCACGAGAACTACATTTGGGAACAACTCGCCGACGATCGGCTTATGGCCAGCATGATCGCTGATGGACATCATCTGCCCGAGAGCGTCATGCGCTGCATTCTGCGAGGGAAGACGCCGGCGCGATTGATTCTGACGTGCGATGCCAGCCCGCTGGCCGGCTGTCCGCAGGGACGCTATCGCCAATGGCATCACGAGTTCGATGTGGTGGAAACAAAGTCCAAGCACGGCGTCGTCAGCAGTAAAGTCGTGCTCGCGGGAACGCCGTACCTGGGCGGCTCGGGGGCGTTCACTGACACGTGCGTGGCCAACATGCTTGAGCTTGGCGAGGCGCCGATGCCGGACGTGCTCGACATGGCCGGCAATGGTCCGCGCCGGCTTCTTGGATTGCCGGAACGCACGATCGCGGTCGGCGAACCGGCGGAACTCGTCGTTTTCGATTGGTCGCCGCCGACGCCGTTCGTTATTCGGCAAACGCTCGTGTGACCGTGGGGCACGTTTCCAACGTGCCAATTTCGTGAAGGCACGTTGGAGTCGTGCCCCACGGGTTGACTCCATCGTCTATGGCCCCCTACGAACCGAAACGCGCGCTCGCCGCCGGTGTGTCCACGGCGCTCCCGTTCGCCGTCGCTGCCGGCATCATGCTGGCGATCGGCGGCGACGTTAGCGCATATGCGTTCTTCGTGCTCATCGCGATGGCGTTTGTCATCGGACTTGTCACGGCGTTTTTCCTACACGCTGTCGGCGCCATTCTCCTCACGGGACTAATATCGATCGTCGTTACCGCGGCCATGCTCGGCATCGTCGGCGGCCTGGAGAATATGACAGCGCTTTGGTTTCTCGCCACGCCGCTTTTCGCCGGCGACATCGTTGGCGCAGTTGTCGGATTGCTCTTCAGGTGGTATGTTCGCAAGTTATTCGAAGCATGAAAGCCAAGTGGCGAAACAGTTCTTTACGCGTGGGCATCCATCGATTACGATCTACCGTACACCCTGGAGGCAAACCCCATGCGCCGCGTCGTCCCCCTCCTCTTCATTGCAATCGCAACGCTACCGAGCCCGAGTGAAGGGCAATCCTCTTCGCTTACGCTTCAGCCTCGGACGGCGTCGCTGCCCTTCAAAATGGAGCCCGGGCCCGAGTCGCCGCAGGATTCGCTCAAATGCATCAAGGTTCGGCCCGGCTTCAAAGTCGAGCTGATGGTCGCCGAGCCGCTTGTCATGGACCCGATCGCCTTCGCCTGGGGGCCCAACGGCAAGTTCTGGGTCGTCGAAATGGGCGACTATCCGCTCGGCGTCGACGGCAAAAACAAGTTCGGAGGCAAAATCAAGTTCCTCGAAAAGTCCAAACCCGACGGTCCCTACGACAAGATGACTCTCTTCATGGACAACGTCGGCTATCCCACGGGCGTCTTCCCGTACAAGAACGGCGTGCTCGTCACCTGCGCTCCCGACATCTTCTATGCCGAGATGGGCAAGGACGGCAAAGTCACCAAGGAAGTTCTCTTCACCGGCTTTCGCGAAGGCAATCAACAGCACCGCGTCAATGGACTAACCTGGGGCATCGACAACTGGATCTACGGCGCCAACGGCGATTCCGGCGGCGTCATTGAAGGCGGCAAGCTCACCGGCCTACTGCCACGCAAGATCATGCAGGGCAAGGTGAGCATCTCCGGCCGCGACTTCCGCTTCAAGCCTGACACCGGCGAGTTCGAAGCCGTCAGCGGGCAATCCCAGTTCGGCCGTTGCCGCGACGATTGGGGCAACTGGTTCGGCAACAACAACTCCAACCCGATGTTCCACTACGTCCTCGAAGATCGCTATCTCAAACGCAATCCGCACGTCCTTTATCCCGACGTGCGCGTGCCGGTGATCCCGGGGGCGGTGCGCGTGTATCCGATTTCCAAGCCGCTGCCGCGTTTCAACACTCCGCAAGCGCTCAACCATTTCACCAGCGCGTGCTCGACGATCATCTATCGCGACACGCTGTTCGGCAAAGAGTTCGAAGGAAACGCGTTCGTGTCGGAGCCAGTGCACAACCTGGTGCATCGCGTGATCGTGAAGCCGAAGGGGGTAACGTTCACGAGCCAAAGAGCCGACGACGAAAAGGAGTCCGAGTTCCTCGCTTCAAGTGACAACTGGTTCCGCCCGACGATGATCCAGGTCGGCCCGGACGGCGCCTTGTGGATTGCCGACATGTACCGTTACGTCATCGAGCATCCCGAGTGGATCCCGAAGGATTGGCAGAAGAAGCTCGACCTCCGCGCCGGCCACGACCTGGGCCGCATCTACCGCGTGTATCCGGAGGGCAAGAAGCCGCGTGAGATTCCGCGGATGGACACGATGAAGGGCGAAGATTTGGTCAAGCAGCTAGAGCACCCGAACGGCTGGGTGCGCGACACGGCACATCAAGTGCTTGTCACCATGAGTTCAAAAAGAAAAGCCGCGGAACAAGTCGGTCAACAGCTTCGCGACGTAGTCTGGACGAGTAAATCTGCGCAAGCCAAATTGCACGCAATTTATTCGTGGGAATCGAGTGGGGGAGTGACCAAAGGGACATTGCGATCACTCCTGAAGGACCCCCATCCAGCACTTCGCAAACACGCGATCGCAATTCTAGACCAGTTCTCCACGGGGGCGGACGCCCTTGATCACCTTGAAGGCGACGGCGATAGCCAAGTTCGACTTCAACTCGCCTATTCCCTGCACACACCAGCTTTTGGAACTTCCCATGGTGAGCGGCTCGCCCGAGTGTTGATTGCAAACGCCAACGATCTCTACATTCGTGCGGCGGCTCTCAGCTCCGTGTCGGAGAAAAACTGGAAGGATTTCTATTCCGACATCTCTAAAAATCGGGAACTTCCTGCTGTGATCCTTGCGCCGACTCTGAGATTAACAAAGGCCTGGGGCCAACCTATCGACGCCACACGCTTGTTTCTGCATCAGATTACCTTGCAGGAAAAACTCTCGCGACGGGAAACACTGATCGCTGTCGGCGACCTCCTCGACGCCATGGCGAAGAGCGATGTGTCACTCAGGATAATCCTTGAGGACTTCCGTGAAGACGAGCCGAAAAAGACCGCCGATCGCCTCAAAGCGATCAATGCGATGGCCGTCGAGATTGTGAAAGACGCCAAATCAACACAGGGCGACAAACTACTGGCCATTCGTTTGCTCGCCCAGGGCCTCGGCAACGACCGCGACGACCACAAGCTCCTCGTCGCCATGTTGACGCCGCAGACGCCGGACAACGAGCAGTCGGCGGCGATAACGCAAATCTCTCGGCAATTCGATCCGCGTGTGCCTGGCTTGTTGCTTGCGCCGTGGAAGACGTACAGTCCGAAGTTGCGCGGGCAGGTGCTGGACACGCTCTTGAGCCGGCCGCTCTGGACGAGCATGACGCTTGACGCGATCAAGGACAAGCGTGTGCCGGTCCAGGAAATCGACGCTATCCGCCGGCAGCGCTTGCTCCAGCACAAGGACGCCCAGATTCGCGAGGCGTCGGCCAAGCTCTTCGCAGCGTCGTCCAATCCCGATCGCGGCAAGGTGGTTACACTCTATCAACTGCAAATGCCCGAGAAGGGGGATGCGACGCGCGGGGCCAAGCTGTTTGCCAAGTCGTGCGCGACCTGTCACAAGCTCGGCGACGCCGGGCAGAACGTCGGCCCCGATCTGGCGTCGGTCGGCGATAAATCGGTCGTGGGCCTGCTCACTGCGATTCTCGATCCCAATCGCGCGCTCGAAGCACGCTACGTCAACTACGCCGCCAGCACCAAGGCAGGCAAGCTCTACAACGGCATCATCGCCGCCGAGACGAGCACGTCGATCACGCTTGTCGGCCCGGACGGCAAGTCGCACCAGCTTCTGCGCAACGAAATCGACGAGCTATCGAGCACTGGGCAATCGCTCATGCCGGAGGGCCTGGAGAAGGACCTCAATCCCAAAGAGATGGCCGACCTGATCGAGTATGTGCGCTCGAGTCTTCCTGCGCAGAAACGCCGCGAGTTTCCGGGCAACAAGCCGACGGTCGTGCACCCCGACAAGGACACCATTTATCGCCTGCTCGCCAAGACCGCCGCGGTCTACGGGCGAAACATCGTCATCGAAGAACGCTACCAGAACTTCGGCTACTGGTACAGCATGGAAGATCGTGTGGAGTGGACGTTGGCCGTGCCTGAGGCAGGAACATACAACGTATGGATTTATTATGCCTGTCACCCGAACGACGCAGGCAACACGCTCGCCATTGAGGTCGGCAAGGAACGGGCGCTGTACAAGGTCGAAGCGACGGAGTCGTGGGACGATTATCGCGGCGTCAAGATCGGCCAGGTCCGATTGGAGGCCGGCGAGCAAATGTTGACGGTGCGGCCCGCAGGTAGCCTGTCCGGGGCGCTTGCGGATGTAAAGAAGGTGGAGTTGTCGCCTCGATGATGCTGCCTCTTCGTTTAGCGCTCGCTTCGCGCCATGCGAACGCTAAACGAAAGAGGCTTATTTCCCGCGCTGCGACACGGGCGGCCCCAGAATCTCGCGTAACAGAAATGCCCTCGTCAGCGAATCCTTGTCGGTCAGCATTGCCAGCACCTTCTTGGCCGGCGTCACTTTTTGTTTCGTCGGCCGTTTGGCCTTCGGCACGGCCTTTCGCTTTGGTGTCAAAACCGGTTTGGCTTCCGACGGCTTGCTCGTGACAACTGGCGGCGGCGGCTCGGCGACGACGGTAACCGGGACCGGTTCCTGTGGCGGCTCGGGTTTCGGCGCAGGCGGCGCGGTCTGAACGCCGTGCATTTCGTCCCAGCGCTTGGCCAGTTGCCGCAGCACGATGAAAACGAAAAGCCCAGTCCCGGCGAGAACGCCCAACAGGATGGCTTTGTCGAGGTTTTCCATGATGTTTAGTCCTATCCCCGGGGTTCGGAGTACCTCACCCCGGGGCTTCCGGGATCAGTGGGCGTCGCTGTCTTTCCCGTCGTTGTTGCTGGCCTCGGCGATGGAGTTGCGCATGTTGGTGTCGGCTTGCACATTGCGCAGATTGTAGTAGTCGGTGACGCCGAGGTTGCCTTCGCGAAACGCCTGGGCGATGCCGAGCGGGATTTCCGCCTCGGCCAACACGACCTTAGCGCGGTTCTCTTCGACGAGGGCGCGCATCTCCTGTTCGCGGGCGATGGCGGCGTCGCGGCGCACCTTGGCGCCGACATTGTCGCCGACGTCCAACTCGGCAATGTCGATCGACACGATCTCAAAAGCGGTCTGCGAATCAAGGCCTTTCTTGAGCACGGCTGCCGAGATGCGGTGCGGGTTGGCGAGGATGTCCTCATGCGTGTCGGCGGCGCCGATGGCCTCGACGATGCCTTCGCCAACTCGGGCGATGATGGTCTCCTCGGTGGCGCCGCCGATGAGCCGATCGAGCTTGGTGCGAACCGTGACGCGGGCGCGGACTTTTAGGCGAATGCCGTTCTTGCAGACGCCTTCGAGCATGATGCGTTCGCCTTGAGGCCCGGGAGCGGGGCAATCGATGACCTTCGGGTTGACACTGGTGCGGACGGCGTCGAAGACATCGCGGCCGGCAAGGTCGATGGCAGCGGCTGTGGCCCAGGGGAGCGTCAGTCCGGCCTTCTGAGCGGCGATAACGGCCGCCGCGGTGCGTTCGACGTTTCCGCCGGAGAGAAAGTGCGCCTCCATTTCCTCGGTCGAGACCGCGACGCCGGCCTGGACGAGAGCGATCTTTTGCTTGACGATCATTTCGTAATTGACGTTGCGCAGCTTCATCCAGAGCAGGCTAAAGAGGCTGATGTCCGCGCCCGTAAGCACGCAGCGCACCCAGAGGTTGAGGAAGCTGAAGAACACGAACACCAAGACAATCCCCAACACGACCAGCAACAGGCCGGCGCCGACCAGGGTGATTTGAATCATGTCGATTTCTGCGAAAAGCGGAGACATGGTGGCTCCTCCGCCCGCCTCTACGAGGCCGGGCTAAACAGGCTAGACTTCTTTCACCACGATGCGCGTGCCTTCGATTTCGATGACCTGCACATGCGTGCCGGGATTGATGTAAGTCCCCTCGGCAATGACGTCGAGGAATTGGGCACCGAACTGGGCCTTGCCGGACGGCTTGAGCGGCGTGACGGCAACGCCGATGGCCCCGAGCAATTCGACGATGCCGCTCTTGACCATGGAGTCCGGGGCCGCTTCTTCGCTAGGCTCGCTGGGCGGTTTCAGGACCATCGCGTTCAAGAACGGAATCGTGGGCAGCGCCCAGGTCAGCGCGGTCGCGCCCGCGATGGCCAGGGCGATAGCAATAGCCAACGAGCCAAAGTTCGAACCAAGTTTGGTCCATTCTTGCTGGTCGGTCGGCCAGTGTTCAAGCGTCACCAGAAGCAGGCCAACGAACATCAACACAACACCGGCGACGCCGCTAAAGCCCAGCCCGGGCACAACGAAGACTTCGATGGCCAAGAACACCAGGCCGAGCAGGAACAGCATGATGGCCAGGAGCGTGATCGCGCCGTCGCCGACGCAGGCGTGGGCCCAGAAGAACATGACAAAGCAGAACGCCGCCACCGAGCCGGGGAGCGTCGTCCCAGGCAACTTGAACTCGAAAATCAAGCCAATGACGCCAATCGTCACGAGAGCGATGTTGACCATCCAGTGGCGAAAGAAGGCGGCGATCTGATCGAGCAGCTGGCCTTGTGGACGCGTGTCGACGGCTTTCGCCTTCACGTCCGCGGCAGCAGCCTTGTCGGCCGGCGGTTGCGCGAACACATCGGGCGCGGTGATCGTCACCACGCACCACGTCAGCACGCACCAGCGGATTGCAGCCAACCACGGCATGACGATCCCCCATTGGGCCATCGATCCCGCCCATTCTCATTATAAATGGGCCGAGCCGCTAAGACCCTGCCACAAAAGTATTCGTCGGCGCGGGTCGAAAATTGCCAAAAACGCGCTGGTCGCGTGTCTCAAAAGCCCTGGAAGAGAATGCTGTTTTTGAGTTTGCGAAAACGACCGACAAAGCGCTCTCGCGCAACCTAACCCACGGTAATGAGTTAAGTCTCTATTCGTGCCGGCTCGATTCGAGCTGAGAATGCGCACCCGCTGCAAGGGGATGCCGACAACCTTTAGCCCTAGGGCGTGTGGACAATAGCTG
>VGZI01000157.1 GCA_016872605.1 Planctomycetota bacterium | reverse complement strand
GCGCAACAAGCAGCGGGCGAAACGGTCAACGAGATCGTGCAGGATTTCCCAACCAAAGGCGGCATGCAGACCGCCTGGAAGGTCCGCTGGGCCACCACCGACGGCTACGGCCTCTACATCGAAGGCGCCTGGTTCAAACGCGGTCCCAAAGACGCCTGGATGCAGGTGCTCGGCGATGCACGCTTGGCCGAGATGTTCGTGCCCTATTATTCCGGCAGCCCGCGCTTCTGGGACGTATCGTACAACTTCTCGCTAGTCAAACTAAACGAAGCGGCCGCTGGACCGGCGGGCAAGCTCTTGGGCAAGGCCGCCACCGTCGTCCAGGAAGTGCGCGATCGCGGCGTCATGTGGGTCGACACCTCGTCCGGCGTTCGTCGCGGCGAGCAGCTTACGCTCTGGGCCTGCCTCGACGCCGCCAACTATCGCTATGTCATGGAATACACTTTCCGCGACGACGGCGTCATCGGCTTCCGCGTCGGCTCAACGGGCCGCAACTATTCCACTCGCGAATTCGAAGGTCACATGCACAATGGCCTCTGGCGCGTCGATGTGAACCTCGACGGCTCGAACAACTCCGTCTACGTCATGGAGCATGAGGAAACCGCGAAGGACGCCGGCAAGGCCAAGTCGATCCTGCGCCCCTTCAACAAGGGCGTCGAGGGCCATGAAGACTGGAACGCCGAGAAGTTCACCATGCTCACCATCGCCAACGACAAGAAAAAGAACGCTCGCAAACAGTCGGTCGCCTACGACGTCGTCACCTCTCGCATGGGCAACGCGCGTCATTTCGGCATCGGCGAGGAATGCACGCATCACGACTTCTGGGTCACGGTGAACCGCAAAGGCCAGATGCTGTACCCCAAGGTACAGGAGTACGTCAAGAAAGGCGAGAAGATCATGGATGCCGACGTCGTGCTTTGGCTGAGCACGGCCTGCCATCACGAGCCTCGCTCGGAAGATGGCGAGTTCCGCAACAACGACTTCATCGGCTCCACACCGATCGCCTGGTCCGGCTTCGAGCTTCGTCCCCGCAACGTCTTCGACCGCACACCGCACTATCCGGAGTAACAACTCGAATTGGGGTTTGAAAAGCATCGCGCTTGTGCTAATTTCTCTTGGATGATTGTCGCGTCCTGAAGGCGGCGCGAACTTGGGCCAAGGAGGCTGGCATGCGCTTTCCGCTGAGTTTTACTTACGCGCAATTCATGCACCGTCGGCGGATGGCCAGCGAGGAGCGCGAACGCTACCCAACCGTGCTCATGTTGGAGCCTTTGTACACGTGCAACCTTGCATGCCTGGGCTGCTCGGTCGAACGCTATACCGGCAAGCTGCAAGACCGCATGCCGCTCGAACGATGCTTCAAAGCCGTCGAGGATTGCGGCGCGCCGATCGTCAACCTGTGCGGCGGCGAACCGACGCTTTATCCGGAACTCAAGGAACTCGTCGAAGGCCTGATCGAGCGCGACAAGCACATCATCCTGTGCACGAACGCGCTCAAGCTGGACACCAAGGTCTACGGCCTGATCCCGCCCAGCTCGCGGCTCTTCCTGATGATTCATCTCGACGGCATGCGCGAAACGCATGACTACGTTTGCGACCGCCAAGGCGTTTTCGACAAAGCGGTCGAGATGATCAAGCAAGGCAAATCGCTCGGCTATCGCATCTATCTAAACACCACCGTTTATCGTGAGACGGAAATTGCCGAAGTTGAAGAGTTGTGCAAGCTGACGCATGAGCTCGGCGCCGACGGCATCCTGGTGTCGCCTGGCTATGAGTACGCCAGCGTCGAGAATGACATCTTTTTGACGAAGGAGCAGACGCACGAGAAGTTCAAGGCGATCCGGGAGTTGGCCTGGAGCTACCGCATCAACGCGACGCCGAAGTTCCTCGAGTTCGCCGCTGGAATGATCGAATTGCCATGTTCCCCCTGGTCGACGGTGAATTACACGCCCAAGGGCTGGAAGGCGCCGTGCTACCTGATCGAAGGGGAAGGCTATTATCAGGATTGGGTTGAGTTCTGGACGAAGACGAACTGGCGATACTGGGAAAAGCGCGAGGATCCGCGTTGCCAAAACTGCAAGATGCATAGCGGATTCGAGCACAGCGCGGTGAACGAAGCGATGAAGACGTTCACGGGACAGTTGCGTCTGGCTGCGTGGACGCTGGGTTGGTAGGCAGGGTGTTCTCCGGCCGTGCCCCGCGCCAGCTAACTTGACTTCGCCTCAGCAGTCTTTTTCAACTTCGCACGATACTCGGGGCCGTTTAACTCGTTTAGGATTTCGATCCGCGTTTCTTTTCCGATATTCGAGAGCGTACTGTTCTTCAGGGAATCGATCATGTCGGGGATTCTCTTTTCATCAAGCAGCTTCAGGGCGGCCTCGGCCTCCTTGGCGTCAAGGCGGTCGTGTGTCTGGGCGAGGTCATCGAGCCGCATTAGCTCAAAAGTGAGCTCCCCTTTCCATTGTTCTTTGAACAAGGTTTTTTTTCGCGTTTCGGCGACCAAGTGTTTTTCGCGCGCTTCGGCGATCAGTTTTCGCGAAGTCGTCCAGTCATTCTTGTCAAACTTTGCCTTATCGGCATACGCCCGGCGGCTGCCGATCATGCCGGTGAGGGCCAGGGCATTGCATTGCAGTTCCTCCCAATAGTCCTTGTTATCGGGTGACGATTCCGCTTTGATGAGGTCGGCCAAGGTACGGATTGCCATCTGGCCTCGGAGAAAATTGTCCTTGAACGTGCTCTTGTGTTCCGGCAAATACTCGTAACTCAGACGCGCGACGTGGACCGCGATCTGAACGGAGGCGTCGGGCCGGGGCGAGTACGTCTCGAGAACACGGGAGTATTCCGCTTCGCTTGCGGGTTCCTTTTTTCCGCCTAACCGCGCGAGCTGTCGCTTGGCTTCGGCTTCCGCGCGGACAACGCGAAAATACGACTCGGCAGCCAGACGCGGAGGCAACTCTTTGAAATCGTTGCAATCGGCCCGGCAACGCTCCGCGAACTTAGCCAGACGATCAAACACGTCTTTGCGCTCGTCGGCATTCGCAGTGAAGCGGCCGTGTTCGAGCGCCATTTCGGCCAGGTCGGCGCCATATTCGATGCGCCAGCGGCCCGCTTTGAGGCGGAGCGGGTCGACTCCCGCTCCCTCGGTTTCGCTGCGAACTGTCTGATAGCAACCGAAGATCTCATCGAATCTGGTTCTGGCCGAATAGGCGGCGAGAGCAGCAACGCTCTTGGCGTGGTTGTCCTCGGTTTTTGCTTTTTGCAGCGTTTCGGTCAATTTTCGTACCGCTTTCCGCTCAGTGGGCCGGGAAAGAGCATGCGCCAGCGCAAGGTAGCCCTTGGCACGGGTGACGCCGTCGGTTTTTTGGTCTTTGAGCCAGGTGCGAACCACGCGGAGCCCGTCATCGTTGGTGGACTGCACCGAGGCATGGGCCAGGTCGACCATGCGGTCAAACGGCATCGTGCCTTCCAAGCCGCCATCGGGCCCCGCTGCAAGAAGCCAACGCGCCGCTTGTGCCGCGTCCATCACGCTCTTGAACTCTTGACCTAGGAATGCGTCGTCGGCCGCCACAATGCGAACTTGGAGCGTCTTGACCGCGTCCAGCAGAATCTTAACTGCCTTCTGCGAACGGACGCTGGGCTGAATGCTCTTGCGTTCATTCGCCGTCAAGCTTGCCAAACGTTCGGCCGCTTCAGAGATTCTGCCTGCTTTTTGCTCGGCCAAGGCAAAGACATATCGACCATAACTACCGGCACCGGTCCAAGGCGACTTCGGCACGTCGCTCTTCCAGTCACCGTCGCTTTCGATCAGGCATTCCACCTTGAGAGCACGGAACCAATCGGTCGGCGCTTTCACGCGATCGCAATATTCAATGGCGCGATCGCAATAATCAACCGTTTGAAACCTCTCCTTGCCGTTGGCGGGAAGCCAGGTTTCTTTCTCCACGAGACGTTGCAATACGTCGTGGAAGATCTGGCTCTGCAGCGTCTTGATTTTCGCTTCGTTCTTAGCTGGCCGAACGGCGCCGATCGGAACTAGATGCGCGAATTTCATGAATCCGCGGTCGATTCGCTCCAGGGCATCCCAGACTTTCGGCTTGAGTGGGTCGCCGGAATCATGGACCTCGTCCAAGATAGACGCAAAATCGGCAAATCGTTTTTCCCAAGTCTCTTTGCTCGCGTCATGCAGATCCGCCAGGGCACTGAGCGCCGAGCGTTCGCGGGTTTGACGCTCGCTCAGCTTGAGGGCGGGGTATTGGATGATGAACTTTGTCACCTCGCCGACGTCCTCCTTCGCCTTGGCGGCAGCCCTGTCCGAGTGCATGGTGTTCCAGGCCCGTTCGAGCAGAACGTCAAGAATGCGCGTATGAAATGTGTCAATCGTCGGTTGCCACAGGACCTTGGGATGACCAGCTCGGAACTTGGCGAGCTTGCCCAGGGCTTCGCGAATGGTCGGCACATTTTTGGCTTTGATCGCGGCACCAAGCTTGGTCTGAAGCTCGGCCTCGGCGCGGTCACGCTCCGCTTTGGCTTTCTCGGCCTCTTGCTTCTTTCGCTGCACGAGATCATCGAAAAGAGGTGCGGCAACAATCTGATCCAATTGCTTCAGACATTCCTCATATTGCTTATCCTTGATCAGGCCATCGGCCATCTTGAGCATCTTCTCGCCCGCTTCATGTCCATCGATCCGAGCGCGCAAACTGCCGATATCGTGGCGCGTCAGTCGTTTCTCGTGGCTGTCTACCGATTCCCGCGCGACAGCGAAGGCACGGTTCTTGATGCGATCGTCGATGTCCTGGCTGGCGATAGCAACCACGAGCTTACTCGCGCGTTCGCGCCAGGCTTTCGCTTCTGGATGATCAGGAAAGACCTTGAGAAAGGCTGTGACGACCTCAAGGTGTTTGTCGACCGCGGCGATGGTAGTCACCTTGCTCGACGGTTTGATCTTGGTCCACCAACGATTCTCGACGTCTTGCTTGATTGAATCGGCGTTTGGGAGCAGCCAAGTGCGGTCGGCAAGTGCTTCGAGAGCGCCGGAATAATCCTCCTTGGTGACAAGTTCCTCGACTTGCGCCTTCGCGACGAGATGGGCGATGACGCAGCCTCCCAAGGCCAGGACGATAAGAACGAGCGTCGCGGCAACGCGCTGAAGGGTTCGGCCGGTGCCAGGGCCAGGCGTCGGCGTGGCCGGAGGTGCGACCGGGTCCGACACGGGGAGGGACGGTTTTTTTCCGGTCGATCCGCGTGCGACCTCGTCTTTGGTGCGATGCGGATCGGTGGCTTTCTGCGGACTGATCGGAGTCTCGTCATGCTTCGCTTTGGTGGACGAACCATGTGACGGATCGCTACCGACA
Organism: Planctomycetota bacterium; assembly: GCA_016872605.1. Classification (GTDB taxonomy): domain Bacteria; phylum Planctomycetota; class Planctomycetia; order Gemmatales; family Gemmataceae; genus SIAQ01. Next base: position 8,490 of record VGZI01000157.1, on the reverse strand, counting down.
CCGATGGCTGCTTCATCGGTTCCCGAGAGCGCCTGGGGCTCCGTGCGGTGCGTATCGGAGGGGTTGGGCGCGACCGGCGTTCGTTGCGGGCCGACGGTAACGGCGACCTTGGGCTCGGCCGTCGCGCCATGCTTCGGCGCCGCCCGGTTCAGCGCGCGCACAAAGTCGCCGCAACTCGCGAATCGGTTCCGCGGGTCCTTTTCCAGCGCCTTCAACAGCACTTGCTTCTCCTCGGCAGAAAAAACATCGCCAAGCTCAGGCGCGGCGTCAAGAATTTTTTGCGCCATCTTGTGCTGCGTGCCGGTGAACGGCAATTTGCCTTGACGCAGTTCGATGTAGGTGATGGCAAACGACCAAAGGTCCGTGGCGATGCTGAACTTGTCGTGCAGGATGGACTCCGGCGCCATGTACGCCGGCGTGCCCCCCTGCGTCTGCGTCCCCGTATCCTCCCCGCTGACTTGGCGCAACAAGTCGAAGTCGGCAATCTTGGCGTCGCCTTGCACCAACAGAATATTGCCCGGCTTGATGTCGCGATGCAAGAAAACCGGGCGATGGCCGTGCAGGTAATCCAGCGCCTCGGCCGTCTGGGTGAAGTAACGAAGCAACTCCTCCACAGGAATGCCGGGCAGCTCATTGCCCTTGCACGCTTTCAATCGCTCTTTCAAGCTGCCGCCGTCGGCCAATTCCATTTCGATGTAGAGTTGATCGCCGTCGGCCCAAAAGTTCTCGGTGTGCAACAAGTACTTGTGATGCAACGGCTTGAGCGTCTCCAGCGAACGCAGCACGCGCTTGGTGTCGTCCGAGTTGAGCGACTTCTTCAGAATCTTCAAAGCGACCAGGTGACCATCGCGCTCGGCTTTCCAGACCTCGCCGAACGAACCTTCGCCGATCTTTTCGATGAAAGTGTGTTGCTTGATCGCATAGCCTTGCTTGTGCAGCATGAAGCTCGGCTTGGCTTCCGTCTTGTCGGTGACCACCGGTTCTGGGATGGCATACATCCGCTCAATCCTCGCCAATTCCGCGACGACGGCATCGGCCGATTGCGGACGCTGGTCGGGATTCTTGCACAGAAGATGGTGCACAAAGATCGCCAAGGGCTCCGGAATCGCTGGATTCAGTTGCCGAATCGACAGCGGCTCCTCCGTCGCCAGCGCAATCAAGATGGCGGTCGGCGATTCGCCACGAAACGGCAACTGTCCTGTACACAGCCGATAGAGCACGATCCCCAGGCTGAACAAGTCGGTTCGATAATTGATGTCCTTCTTGGCCAGTGCTTGTTCCGGCGACATGTACGACGGCGTGCCGAGCAGGCTCCCTGCGGCGGTGATCTCGGTGGTCGCGCCGCCCATCACCTTCGCGATGCCGAAGTCGAGCAATTTCACGCGGCCGCTCGTCGCCTCGATCCACAAGTTCTCCGGCTTGATGTCGCGATGAACCAAGCCAAGCCGATGAGCCTCGGCCAATCCCGTCGCGGCCTCGCGGCCGATGCGCAAAATCTCGTCCAAGGGGGGCGAGCCGCGCGTCTTCAGACTGCCTTCGAGCGAAATGCCTTGCAAGTATTCCATCGAGATGTAGGGCATACCGTCGATTTCGTCGGCTTCGTAGATGGTGACGATGTGCGGGCTCTTGATGCGCGAGGCGGCGCGCGATTCGCGCACAAAGCGCCTGCGCGCCTCGAAGTCGCCGTCGTACTTGGGGAGCATGATTTTCAGCGCCGTGTCCCGGCCATTGCGTTGATCGACGGCGAGATAGACGACGCCCATGCCGCCATGCCCGATCTCGCGGATGATCCGGTACGGCCCGAGCGTGCCGATCTCGCCCAGAGCGACGGGGGGGCCGAACTTGCCGCGCAACTTTCGGGCCGCGGTGAGGGTGGTGACATGCTCGCGCGAGATGCGATGTCCGCCACCGCGCTCCAGCGTCATGAGCCATTGAATGCGTTCGCGCACGGTATCGAGCAAATGCGGGCAATCGGCGCAGAGACGTTCCGGAGAGGTGGGCGAGCCTTGCTCCTGAGAATCCAGCCAGCGGTAGAGAATCTCTTGGATTTGCTCTTCCGATTTGTCGGAAAAATTCATGCGCAAACAAAGAACGTAGGGACAAGCTGCAGACTTGGCCCGCGTGCCGATGGTGCCCCGTGCCACATAGGACAAGCTAGCAGCTTGTCCCTAACATGCCCATCGTAACGAGTGGATTTGTGAAGAGCAAGCAATAAAAGACGTGAAGTGAACAGGATATAAAAAAAGACGCGCCAGCGATGGTGATCGATGGCGCGTCCCTTGTCTTCGGAATTACGGCTTGGTCGACGGAACGATGTTGGGCAGCGGCGGCAACATCGGCGGAACCGGGTCGACCGTGATGTAGCCTCGCCGTCCGCGCGGCGCGTTCGATTGCGGTCCGCTCGGCAGGGGCTGCACGATCTCAACGGGCGTCGGCGCCTTGAACTCGCGCGGTTGCGGGGAGGCGAGTTCGGCCGTGGGCGCCGGCACGATGGTGTCTCTCGCTCCGATTTGGGCATCTCCGGTGCGAATCGCGCCGATTCTGGCAGGCATGACCATCTCGCTCCTGCCGGCGTAACCGGAATCTTGCTTGCCGGTGAGCGCTCGCGTCAAGCCGGAGAAGAATGGCTGGCGGGGAGCGCCGGAACCTTCGGGGGCGAACGCGTGATTAACGATGCCGGCGAGACTGCCGGGCCGCTGCGGTGCGCTCGGTGTTAGCGACGAAGGATGTACGCCGCCGTCCACGATCTGCACTTTTCCGCGTTCTTTCATGCTTACCAATGTGGCGCGAGCGCTGGCGAGGACCTGCTCTTCCGACATCTGTCCGACCTTCTTGTAATACTCCTTCGGATCGACGCTCGGGTTGGTTTCGTTCTTGGTCAACGTGGACTTTTTCTTGATTTCTGGATCGCCGTTCATGAGCGGACAACGCTCGAGGGCCTCGAGGGCGGCGGCGCGGACGCGTTCGGAGCGTTCGACGGGAGCGCCATCATCGGATTTCCCGGCAACGCACATTTCCAGCGCCTTGATTACCTCTTTTTTGCAACAACAGCCGTTGCGCAATGCCAACGCCGCCTCGAACCGAACGCATTCACTCGGGTCTTTCCGAAGCCCCACAATGAGTGCTTCTTGCGCCTCATCCCAGTAGTTACAGTCCACCGTGCCGAGGTATCGGATGGCAAGCCGGCGAGCCTTAGCTTCTTCCTCATTCTTTTTGATGCGGGCGGCGGCGCCTTCGGAGCTTGTCGCGGATTTCTCGAGGTCCTTGGCAAGCGCATTAGTTGCGCAGCGATTGGTGAACAACCCGCCGCTCATCATGGACAGCGATCCGCTGGCCCCGCTGGCGAGTTTGCCGATCGGCGACGCGCAGAAGGTCGCCTTGCAGGCGGCTTTCTGCTCGGCGGTCGGCAACAAGAAGCTCCACAGGTTCGCCGGGGCCGCTGTTGACGCCGCGGCTCCGGACGCTACCGGTGCGATCTGACCAAATGCTGTTGATGTGATGCCCAGGCTCAAGGCCAAGGCTCCGACCCACATTCCAAGTTTCATGGCGTCATTTCCTTTCGTTGTCGCCTGCCCCAGCGTCCGTTGCGGCTGATGGACTTTGTGCTATATGCACGCGATTCCAAGGTTTCCTATTACGTTATCGGTGACGATTTTTCCGCATAACAACGAGTTTGACGGATTTTGCGAATCTACCGATCATCAGGCCCCCGCACAATCGGCACGGTTTGCCCTGATTCCGCATGCTGCCGTCGGTTGGCTTTCCATATTGCCCAGCCGACATCGTTCGGTTTTCTCGGTAACCTACATTGACTTGAATAGAGGACCATTTCGGCAGCCATCCAACGACTTCGCCATTGTCCGGCGCGGCGCGCGCAGATTACCTTCGCATGGCCCCACGTGCGAAACACGCAAGGACGCTGCACGCCGCCGGTGAATCACGCCCCTCTGAGCGCGAACAATACCCTTCAGCACGTGCCTTGGGACGAAAGCTCAAGTGGAATCTTGCAGCCGGATTGTGTGTGAGTTTTTCGACAGCTCGGAACGCCCTTCCGGAGACCACCCTCGGGAATGGGTTTGAGCCAAGTGCGTCGTCCAGACTGAATTTTCGGGTTGGAGAGTACTGTAGCGTTGACTTCAGTCCACGCGGCTTAGCTCCGGGAGCCGCCCAATCGTGTGGACTGAAGTCCACACTCCAATCGACGAACTCGAAAATCTATTCTGGACAGGGCACTAGCGACGAAACCCGGACGCTGACCAGCTCAACGGGGAAACATGATGCGGCAGCTTGTTACTTATCGTCCCTGCGAATGGGTGGGTCGGTTTGACGAACGGTGAGCGTGAAGTTGCCGAGGTTGCCGCCGTCGCCGAAGTAGGTGCAAATGATGCGGTACTTCCCCGTTGCGGATGCTTTGTGAATGATCCGTGCGCTTGGAAAGCCGCCGCCGTCGTCGTCTTGCGCAAGCAATCGTTTGTCCGGTGATTCGAAGAACAAGTAGGAATCGAATTCGGGGCTCGTCATGTCGATTTGATAGGTCTTGCCGGCTTCGAGATCGACGTGGAAGAGCTTGTGCTTTTTGTTGGCGGCGCCGGCATACACGGCATCGTTCTGTGTCAACTTGTCGTTTACTGTCAGAAGCTGGTAGGCGCTGGCGTCCTTGACGTGCAACCGGAACTTGCCCATCAATCCGGGTTGCGGCGTCGTGGCGATGATTTGATAATCGTCGCTCTTTTTCGGGTGATACAGAAGGATGGCCTTGCGCTGGCCGGTTTGATCCACTGCCTGGGCAACCTGTGTGCCGCCCATGTCTTCGAGCCGAACCGCCGGCTGAAAGCTCGGGCTTTCGATTTCGATCTGATAGGTCCGACCCTGTTCCATCTTGAACACGAACGACTTGCTGAAGCTGTTGGAGTAGACCTTGTCCTTCAGATCGGCATTGATGAGTTCGCTATCCACGACGATCGGCTTGAAGGGCTCGGATTTTTTCTTCTCGGTCGTCTTCGCCTTCGGATTGTCTGCCCGGCTGCAAGCCTCGGCTAACAGGCCGCCAAGGATGACCATTACGATGCTGATACGAACCAGGGTTTTCATGATGCGATTCCTTTGCTAACCGTGTTCTTGCTTGCCACAAGTAAGACGATGTTGACGAGGTTCTGGAACAAGCATTTTCCGGGCTCTCCGTCGTCGTCACGAAACTACCGTTCCTGAACGATGAACGTGAAGGGGCCGATGCCCTGGCCGCCGAGGCTTGTCGCAATGACGCGGTACTCGCCGGTTTTGGTCGCTCGATGGACGATGCGAGAGTCGAGATTTCCGCCGCTGTCGTCATCTTGGGCCAGCACATTGCCGTCGGGGCCGATGAGATAAAGGTATGCGTCGAAGTTTCGGCTCTTGTGGTCGAACTGGTAGGTTTTCCCTGCTTCGAGCTTGATGGTGAGCTGCTTGCAAATTTTGCCGCTATAGCGCTGGTCGGTTCGCGCAAGGGCGTTCGTGATAGAGACTTGGCCCTTCGCGAGTTGAAGCTCGATCGGTTTGCCTTCGTCGCCGGTAAGTTCTTTCACGGTGAGAGTGAACTTGCCTATTGCGTTGGGCTGAGCGGAGGTGGCGATGATTTGGAAATCGTCCGTCTTCGAAGGGCGATAAACGATCGATGCGCCTTGATTGCGAAACTGATCGAAATCCTGAGCGACCTGGTTGCCGCCTGCTTCCTCAAGTCGCAGCCCCGCTTGAATGACCGTGGATGTTAGATCGAGCAGGTAGGTCTTTCCTTTCTCCATTTTCAAGGTGTAAGTCTTGCAATAGCTGTTGGTGAAGACCCGATCCTTGGCGTCGGCGGTGATCCACTCGCCGCTGACCACGATCGGCTTCATCGGCTCGGCTTTTTTCTTCGGCACGTCCTTGGCTTTTTGGTCGGCTAGGCTGATGCCGGTCATGGCGACGACGATGATCCCGAGCAACGCTCCGACGATCGGATAGTACCGTTTCACTGGAGTCCTCCGCGCGATCTGGTCTCACAAGCAGCCAAAATTGGAGTATCCACCGGCTGTGACTTGTATGAAGCAGTCTACAGGCGAATCCGGACAGGAACAATACTGTTTTAGCGTTTCAATCTCACTCTACTGCCGCCAGAAACCAAGTCTCAACACAGATCAAGAGAAAAAACGAACGTTCCTTGTGGTCACAAGCAATGCATGGTCATTCGTGAGTGACGCGCACCCGTAGACCCTCGCGGCTTCGGACCTACGACTTTTGGCATCACGGCCGCCACACAAATTCCTTGGTATTGATGATTGCCCACAGGACATCCTCGAAACCGGCCCGTCGGCTCTTGGCCCTGGCAAAATGAGCGGCGGCTTGCTTGCGGACGTCGTCCGTGGGCAAACGCGAGAACGCTGCCAGAAAAAGCTCATCCAAAATCTCGCGATCGCTGCGCTCTTCCGCCAAAAGCCGACCCAGGCGATTTGCCGGCGCCTGCAGGCGCGGCTGCATCCAGTCGCTATTAATAATGTGAATGTGCGAGGCCAAATTCCGATCTCTCTCCGCTTCACAGGCCGTGATGCGCACTGGCCGACTTATCGCAAACAGAGGAACGTCACTTGCCACTGTCCGAATCGCTCGCGCTCGTCGCGGCATACCGGTCCCTTCGTGCGACAACTCGAGAAACTGATTCAAGACTTCGATAAGAACCTCCGAGTCAATCGGCTTTGGATAGCCGCGCGTGAAGTACTTTTCGTCGTCGGAATTGAAGGCAATTTTTTCCTGACTCAGCTGATAAACCCGCGAGTTCATGATCAAGCGGATGATGGCTTTTGCGTCGAATCGCTGCGCGACAAGCTCGTTTGTCAAGAAATCGAGCAATTCGTTGTTGGCGGTCACGGTGGTTTCGGCAAGTGCCTCGGGTGGATCGGCGAGACCTTTGCCCAGCAGGTGCAGCCAGATGCGGTTGGCCAGGTTGCGAGCGAAGTACGGGTTCTTCGGGGACGTCAGCCATACGGCCAGCACTTCGCGGCGATCCTGACCTTCGCGAATCTTCGGCGTGGTCCCGTCGGGGAAGCGCGGCACAATCGGCTTCAGCGTTTCGCGATGAAGCTTCTCGCGCTTGAGATCGAGCAGGACAAGCTCGACCTGGCCGCGTTCGGCAGGCACTTGGCGCGGGGTCAGCTGGGAGAAGAACGCGGTGAAGGCGAGCCAGTCGTTCGGCGTCCAGTTGGCGCGAGTCGCCTGATGGCATTGGGCGCATTGCAGACGCATGCCGAGAAAAGCTGCGCAGAGACGGTCGGCCCACTCATCGGGCGTGCTGCCTCCGGAGTAGAAGCTCGCGGGCCCCGCGTTAGTGACGACGCCCTTGCCGAGCACGACATCGCGGGCTAATTCGTCGAGCCCCGTGTTGCGCACATAGCCGCGTATCCACTGCAAATACGCCGCGGAAATGATCGGCTTGTGGAAGGCGTAGGGGAGCTCGAGCATGACGGCCCAGTGATGCCGCCCACATGTCCGCATACTCGTCGCGTTTGAGAAGCTCATCGATGAGAAGTGCTCGCTTGTCGGGCCGAGGATCGTCAAGAAATCTCTTGGCCTCGCGCGGCGTCGGCAGCAATCCACACAGGTCGAGGTAGGCATGCCGCAGAAACGTGCGCTCGTCGCACAACGGCGCCGGCGCCAAGCCGAGCTGGCGCCACTTCGCAAACATCAAACGATCAATCTCGTTGTGCGCCGGCGGATAGGGCCAACGGTATTCCGGTTTCGGGTCGCTGTAAGTTAAGCGAACGGATTGCACAATCTGGTAGCGACAATGGACCGCGACCTCGCCCCATTTAAGAAATCGCACGCGTCCGTTGAGATCGACGGCGGCAATCGATGGGTCGCTGCTGGTTGAATTGCGTGAGGCGCGTCACATCACGCTTCGTGCCGTTGGGAAAATGGGCGACGACGGCAAGTTGCTGCGCGGCATTCGGCGCTTGCAGCACACGGTCTCCGGGAAACACCTCCAAGCGGAGCGCTGGCGCTTGCGCGAACGCCGATTGCGAAGCGAAAATCGCGGCGAACAGGGTCGTCAGGAATCGCGTCATATCATCCCCCCATCCGACGACTATACCCAACCGGCGGCACAAACTCAATGAAATTCATGATCATCCGAGTGAATTTGGGATACTCCCATGGGCGCTCCGCGACTCGACGCCCGCGGGCGTTGAGCGCCGCTCAGGGTCAGAAATTGCCGCAAAACACCAGGTGAACAGAGCGGCGCAACCGAATCGAAGTCCGCACAAAAAAACATCGGGTCGATTTGACTATGCCGATTATGCAACCTACGTTTCAGTGTCGAACGAAGTAGGCGATGTTCGCGGGAAGCTCTGAGTAAAGGGCGGTAGCGAGCATCATGCTCATAATCCTCGAAAAGGCAAAACCGCCGTGAGGCGGCGACGCAAAGCCATGGGCCTGAGTGTCAGGTCGCCAGGCTGCCGAAGGGATGTCTGGTTCCGAGGCCGTCCA
>VGZI01000156.1 GCA_016872605.1 Planctomycetota bacterium | reverse complement strand
TGTACAGACCCCGGCCACGGTTCCCCGAAATGGGGAAGAATGCAATTATCCACCCCAGCGTGATGGAGGTGCTGTGGCGTTGCAACGGATGCGATTTTCGCGATCTCGCACATTCGCCCAATTGGAGCTATGACATGAGTAAGGAACGAACGTCGGAAACGGAACACGTGCACCTATTCACAATCGACCCGTTTGATAGCCTTGGAAAAAACGGGTACCAGACGACCATCTGCGAAGATGGCAAGGAGATGGCCGAACGCCCGAACAATCGGAAGCAGCCGCGTCAGCTAAACTTGATGCCTATGACAAACGCCACGAGAACGACTGACGGTTTCGGGCGAAGAAAAAGAAAAGAAAAGGGGAAAAAGAAAAGGGAACGCAGCTTGGGCATGAAAAAGGAGCTGCGTCCCCCTATCTGTCTGGTCTTTTCGGCGCCACTCCCCTTGTGATCTGAACAGCGGTGCAAAATGTAACATGTGTCGTGAAATTCCTGCGTGCATCTAATCGTCTAATTTCGAGGGGGGGGCGTTAGACGAATTAGACGTACTTAACATGGGCTCCAAAAACATGCAGCCTGTGCAGCACGCAAATGAATGAGTAGGTGGAAAAAGGCCAAAAAAGACGGCGAATTTAGCGAATTCCACCTCCTCATCTCACATGAGAACCTGGGACTCTGATGACGTCCTGCCTTCGGCTCAGGCAGTCGCTATGAGCCGTCAGCTTTCTGCCAAAGCAGGCCATGCTTTGATGGTATGGCTGATCAACGGCAGCAACGTCCTCCAATCCCGCTACATTTACGGCGACAAGATCGACGAAGCCCTATGCAGTCTTCACCTTCAGCAGCACGGTCGAGCCGCCGTAGACGGAGTCGCCGACGTTGACGCAGATTTCGGCGGCGCTGTCGGCGGGGATGAGCACATCGGTGCGCGAGCCGAGCTTGATCATGCCGATGCGTTCGCCTTTCTTGAGTTGATCGCCCGCCTTGAGCCAGCAGACGATTCGGCGGGCGATGGCGCCGGCGATTTGCTTGACGCGGATCGGCTTCTTGGTCTCCGAGTCGATCATGTCGATCCAGAGTTGCTCGTTGCGAACCGCGCTTTCCGATCGCCGAGCGTCCAGATACTCGCCGGGGAAATAGCGAACGTCGATGACCTCGCCTTCGCGCGGGCAGCGATTGACGTGCACGTTGAAGACCGACAAGAAGATGCTGATCCGCAGCGCTTTGCCGAACTCCGGCTCATCGACTTCCTCAATATGCGTGATTGTGCCGTCGGCGGGGCTCACGAGCACGTCCCGCTCCGGAGGAATCTCGCGTTCCGGATCGCGAAAGAAGGTGATGATCTCAAGCTCGAGGAGTGCCAGGGCGCCGAGCGGAATCCAGAACAGCCAATGCACATCGAGCGCCAGCCAGACGCACACGCCGCCAAGGCCCAGAAACAACCAGGTGAAAAGGAACATCTCGGCAAACCCGTGGCGGGCGAAGCCGAGATGGTTGCGGTAGGCGTAGGGATCGTCTTCGGGCTCGAAGTAGTAGCCGCAGACGTTGCGGGTGTATTTGAGGTCGCGCGAGTCGATGATGTCGTGCGGACAATCGGGGCAGGTTCCCTTGCGTTTGGCCAGCATCGCTTCGACGTAGCCGGGGAAGAGGAGCCGCAGCCAGAATTTGCGGAAGGCGGCCCAGGCGAGTTCGATGGCCATGCACGTGCCGCCGCCGGGCTGCACGGAAGTCGGTTTCTGCGGCGTGGTGGGGAGGGGCATGGGAGATAGCGCGCCTTGAAGGTAACTTGGCGACCTGGGCTAGATAATCCCTCGCTCGCGCAAGCGATCTACCCAGAAATCATAGGAAAGAGTGCATTGAGCAAAGGGCTTTGCCTCATGGGGAGTGAGGTGGATCAACTTGGGAATGTAATCGTGTCCCTTGTCTTTTTCAGAACCGCGGCGGATACCGAATCGCGCGACGACGCGTCCTTGGTAGGACACGAAGAAATCGATGTGTGGCCGCCCTTTCCTGGTGGTGGGATCCGGTTGAGCGTGCAGTTTTTTCGCGATTTTCAAAGCGAGTTCCTTGGTAATGATGCGAGCCATGCGAATTAACTTCGCCTTTCAATCAACTCCCGCAAAACCGCCAACTGCCGCGCCGGTCCTGGAGCGAGAATGGATTCGTTTTTTTCATAAAAGTCACGTGTGTCGACCATGGTCATCTTCAGGCCTTCCACGGCATCGTCGATTGTCTCGCCGGACATGGCGAGATTCGCATCGACCAGTAGAGCCGTGAACTCACCATCCGAGGGGCGTACGACAATGTGAATGGTGCGTTTTAAGCGAAATGGCTCCGGGGCAAGCGAGTTGATTGGGACAACGAATCCCATGTTGTCGCACAACTGCTCGTAATTTTCTTTGAGAGTCCGCACCTCCCGCTCAAGTCGAGACACGCGCGCGTTCGATCGGCGCGGCGCGGGCTTTTTGTTGACAGATCTAGTTCTTGCCTTCCGCACTTTCATGGAGCCACCTTCGGAATAATCCCATGTCTCATCATATCCCTGGCGGCTCCCCGCGCGAAGGCAAACGCGACACGATGGCCTGTGACTTCGACGAACCTATTCCGGCCGCCCCAGATGCTTCTGGAAAAACATCGCGATCCGTCCGTGCAGACGTTCCATCACCAACGGATCGGGGACCATGTGCGTCAGGCCCGAGAGCGGGACCATCTCAAAGTCCTTGCCGGCGCGGAACAATGCATCCACCATCCTGAGCGAATGGCGGAAGTAGACGTTGTCGTCGGCGGTGCCGTGCAGGATCATCAGCGGGCGCTTGAGGTCCTGAGCGTACGTCAAGATCGAGCCTTCCTTGTAGGCGGCGGCATCTTTGGGAGGAACGCCGAGGTAGCGCTCGGTGTAGTGGGTGTCGTAATCGTGCCAGTCGCAGACCGGAGCGCCTGCGACGCCCGCGTGGAAGACATCGGGCCGGCGCATGACGGCGAGGGCCGACATGTACCCGCCGAACGACCAACCATCGATGCCGACGCGTTTCAGGTCCATGGACGGGTACTTCGCTCCGAGCGCCTTGAGCCCGGCCACCTGATCGTCAAGCGGCACGGAGCCGAACTTCTGATAGATGGCTCGCTCCCATTCGGCCCCGCGTCCCGGCGTGCCGCGCCCGTCGATGGCGACGACGATGAAGCCCTGATCCGCGTACCATTGATCGAGCAGCCAGCGCGTTTGCGTCGCCTGCACGTGAATGTGGTGCGGGCCGCCGTACACGTCGACAATGACGGGGTATTTCTTCTTGGCATCGAAATCGCGCGGCTTGATCACCGCTACGTAAAACTCGCGTTCCTTCGGGCCGACTTGCAGCAACTCAACGGTCGGCTTGCGATCGGGATTCTCGGCGACGGAGGGCAACTCGCCGATCGTTTTCCCGTCCTTGCCGAGCACGCGCGTCGTGGGCATACCGTCCATCGTGCGGCTCGTGATGATCGAGATGCCATGATCAGGCGCGAAGACTCCGGCATGCATGCCGGGCGTCTTGGAGATCGGCTCGCATTCGCCGAACGGGTCCTTGAGCGACACGCGGTAGAGCTGCGACTCGGTCGGATTCACGCTGGCGTTGATTATGGCTTCGGTTCCGTCTTTGGTGACGCTGACCAGACCTTGATAGCCGACCTGCGCCGGCACGACGACGCGGCGCAGCTTGCCGTCACGGGCCCGCAGTTCCAGGCGCGGCAGGTCGTCGCGCTCGTTGGCCCAGAGGAAGTCACCCGACGGCAGCCAGCGCGGAATCTCCTGGCGCAGGTTTACCCAGGTCATGCTCGTTTCGGTCAACAGTTCCTTCGTCGTGCCCGACTTGAGATCTGCTGCCAATAGCGCCAAATCGCGTTGGTCGCGCGATTGCACCGTCAAGCATAGCGGCGCATTGGGCGTCCAGCGCACCGTGGCGAGGTACGGATATTTTTCGCGATCCCAGTCAAGCCAGGTCGTCTTGCCGGGTTTCGATTTGGCTAGCGTGACGACGCCGACCTTGACCTTGGCGTTATTCTTGCCCGGTCGCGGATAGTAGAACGGCGTCGGCGTCGCGTCGGGGTGAATGGGATCGGCGACGTGCCAAACTTCCACGTCGGCGTGATCGGTTTCCTGATACGCGATTGCGCTACTGTCGGGCGACCACCAGTACCCGGTGAAGCGGCCCATCTCTTCTTGCGCGACGAACTCGGCGACTCCGTGCGGCTTGAGCGCGGTGCCGCCCGTGGTCACGCGAAACTCCTTGTGGCTCGCAAGGTCGAGGACAAACACGTCGTGATCGCGAACATAGGATATTTTCTTGCCATCGGGCGAGAACTTCGGGTCGAGCAAGAATCCTTTGCCCGTCGGCAACTCGACAACGGCATTCGTGGCGCGATCGACGGTGTAGAGGCGGCCCGAGAGGCTCAGGAGAATCAAGGACCCGTCGTCGTTGAGCTGAAAGTTGGTGAAGCCGCCGACGCTGACGCGCATGCGTTCTCGGGCGGCCTTCTCCTCGGGCGACAATTTTTCCTCAGCGCCCTTGAGGAGTTGTTCCGGCGTCAACAACTCGCGGGTTTTCCCGGAGGCGACGTCGAATTCAAACAGGCTCAATTGGCGTGCGCGCGGTCCGGAGCGCAGGAACAACACTGCTTTGCCATCGGGAGTCGGTTGGGGACGGACAGGTCGGCCAAGTTGAAAGCTGCGCGTTTGCGCCAACGTGCGAAGATAGGTCGTGTCCACCGCGAGTTCCTTCGTCGCCGGCTGTGCTTGCGAGATCGTCGCGATGGCTGACCAACAGAACACAATCGCAACCAGGCGGTTCATGGCATTTTCCCCGATATGCAGGCGACGGGAAAATTCTAAGCACGAACCGCCAGCATGACAAGCGAGGGGCAAGGAGCCGCGCACGAAGTAAGTGGCCCGGCGCTGCTTACTTCGTGCGCGGCTAGCTGGGAAATGGTCACTTCATCTTGCTCTTGGCCTTCTTCAAGAGCTGCTTTGCCTGATCAGCGTTCGGGAACAACTTCAGTGCCGCCTCGAACTCGGTCTGGGCTGCCATCCACATCGAGCTGTTGAGATACTGCTGCCCCTGAACGAGGTGGACTGCGTATTGGTTCTGCTTCAAGCCGGCCTGAGCTTTGGCGTCGTTTTGGCGCAGCTTGAGCGCGTCTTGGTACGCCTTGACCGCGTCGCTGTAGCGCTTATCCTTCTCGGCTGCGGTCGCCTTGGCCATCGCATCGTTGAACGCCTGGCCCGGGTCGGGCATCGGCTTAGTCTTCTGCGAATCGGCGAGCGCTCGCTCCGCGGCCTGTAGTTGCGTGCGCGCATTCTGATCGTTGGGCATCCACTTCAGCGCGTCCTTGAATGACGCGACGGCAAGCCCGTAGTTTTTGGCGGTCATGGCGTTTTGGCCTGCGGTCATCGCCTTCTGAAAATTCGCCATGACGACGGCTGCCTGATTGACGTCGCTGAGCGCTTTTTGTGCCTGCGCAAGCGACTTCAAGGCGGAGGCGTCCATGGGGGAGAGATTCTTGGCCGTCGTGAATTGTTTCACGGCGTCGGCGTAGTTGCCCTTGGCCATCGCCGCCTGGCCCGCGGTCATCGCCTTTTGGAAATCCTCCGCGGAGCGGACGGCTGCTGTCTGGCCATCGCGCGCCAACTTCAACAACCGAGACGCCTCGGCGTCGTTGGGCATCAGATCGAGCGCGTTCTGGAACGATTTGATGGCGTCGCCGAACTGCTTGGCGTTGAGCGCTTTCTGGCCGACGCTCAGGGCGAGTTGATAGTTCGCCGTGCGCGTCTTGGCGGCGGCGGCCGCGTCGGCGGCCTGCTTCGCCTCCACTTGTGCGCGGCGGAAGAGGTCTTGCGCCTCCTTGTTTTCCGGCATCAAGGTCGTCGCCTGGGACAACGCCTTTAGCGCTTCGGTATACTTCTTGGCGTTCAGGGCATCGCGTCCGGACGATAGCGCGGTTTCAAACTGGGCCGCCCGCTGCTTCTGCGCCGCCGCCGCTGCCACGGCGCTCGCCTCTGCCTGGGCGACATCGCGCAGGCCGCGCGCCACTTCGGCATCGGTAGGATTGATTGCTTTCGCGTCTTCAAAGAGCTTCTTGGCCTTGGCGAAATCCTTGGCTGCCAACGCCAGGCGGCCCGACGTCAGGAGTTTCTCGACCTCCTTGGCCTTTCGCAAGGTGTCGGCACGTTGCTTCGCGGCCAGGGCGACGGCATCGTCCGTCGCCTTCTTAGCCGTTTGAGCTTCCTGTATCAGGTTCTTCGACGCCAGGTCGCCTGGCAGCAACGTCTGCGCTGCTGTGAACGCCTTGATCGCGTCGCCGAACCGTTTGCTGTCGAGCGCGGCCTGGCCGTCCGTCATCAGCTTTTGATATTGATCGGCACGCAACTTGGCGGCTGCCTGGGCATTGGCGTCCTTCAACGCGGCGTCGCGACCGGCGATCGCCCGCTTGAGGTCGAGCTGCACAGCCGCATCGGTGGGATTCAGCCTGACCGCCTCGGTCAAGTTCGCGACAGCGGCTTCGAACTGCTTGGCCGCCAGGTTGGCGCGGCCGCTCTCGACGAGCCGCGTGAAGCCCTGCGTGCGGGCGAGTTCTTCGGCCTGTCGGCGCTGAGCTGCCAGCAGGCGATCGCGCGCCTGCTCGGCTTTGGTCAATCCGGTCATAACGGCCAGATTGTCGGGCGAGAGCTTCTTCGCCTCTTGAAAGATCTTGACAGCATCCCCGAATTTCTGGGCGTCCAGTGCCGCATTGCCGCTGACGATGAGTGCTTTGACGGCGTCATCCTTCAGGGCGGCAGCATCGGCACGTTGCCGGTCAGCCAAGGCCGCCGCCTTGGCCGACTGAACCTGCTGCAAACCCGTGCGAACGGCATCGGTTTGATACAAGAGCTTTGCCTCCTCGAACTTCGCTTGCGCCAGCTCGAGGTTCTTCGCGGCCAACGCCGTTTGCGCCGCCAGCAGCGCGACCTTGTACTTTTCCTCGGCCAGTTTGCGGCGTGCGCGTTCGGCATCGAGTCGCGCCTCGATGGCCTTGCGCTCCGTGTCGTTTTTGGCGTTGGCCTCGGCCTGGCGCTGGACGATAATCTCGATGTACTTGTTGACATCTTCCCGTTGCTTGTTTGTGCGGGCAACTCGCTGGGCGCCCTGCAGCGCGGCAAGGGCGGCCTCGAATTTGCTCTGAGCGATGAAACGCTGCCCCTGCGCGATGCCCGCCTTGGAGGCATCATCATCGCGCTTGGCCGAAGCGGCGCGCTCGGCGTCGAGCCGGGTTTGAGCGGCGAGGCGCTCGTCTTCGAGTTTCTTCTTGGCGAGAGCCAATTGGCGCTCGCGTTCCTGTCGGATTGCAGCTTCTCGGGCTGCTCGCGCCTGGGCTTCGCGCAACTCGGCCTGCAGGCGAGCGTTTGCAAAATCCTGAATCACCGTCGGCGGAATCGGCGGCGGAACCACAATGCCCGGGGGCGGCGTAATCGCGCCGACGTCCATCGCTCCCTGGAACAGGTTGATGGAGATGCCGAATCGCTTTGTCTGCAACGCGAACTGGGCCTGTGTCACCATGTTGTCGCGCGCCTGGAAGCGGAACAACACATGGGTGCGCCGCTCGGCGTCGGTTCGCCTGAGCGAGATCGCGATGGCGTTGCGCCGGGCGAACTCGGCTTCCTGAGCCAGCTGCAACTGGCGCCGGCGGGCCGCCTCGAGCGCCGCCTGGCGCTGGGCTGCGGCCAACCGTTGTGCTTCGACGAAATCTTCGAAGCGCGCGCCGTCCGCACAGATCTGATACCACAGCTGTACCTGCACATTGTTCGGGAAGATTTGCAGCGCCAACGCAAACTCGTCGCGTGCTTTGCGGTAGCGGCGAGCGTCCATGTTCAGTCGGCCGTCGGCTACGAGGACCGTGAACCGGCGGAATTGCTGCTGGGCCAGGAAAGCGTCTCGTTCGGCCGGCGTCATCATCGTCAACTGAGCCAGTTCAGAGAGCCGCAGTTTCAATTCAAAGGGATCGCGAACATTGATCGATGCCCCACCCTGGAGGAAACCGAATTCCGTATCGAGCAGATACGTGTTCACGTCGAAACTTGTCGTCGGGAAAATCGTGCCGAGTACGATGTAGCGGACACCGACGGCTCGACCCAGCCAGCGCCGCGCGTTGGCATCGCGAAGCAGGTCGTGAATCGTAAGCCCCATGCGCCCCATGTACCAATAAATCTCGCCGGGATCGACGATCTCGTAGCGAGACGCGAAGTATGGCGCCAGATGGCTCGGCGTCCAATAGCCGAGCGAGCGCGGCAAGGCGCCGCCCACGTGGAACGGCAAGACCGCGAGGCGCGGCCGCACAAACACCGGCTGCACGTCGACGATGACGATGCCGGGAACCAACGGACGAACGCGTTCGAGGCGAATCTGCAAGTCGAAGTTGCTCGGGTCGAGCGCCAGCGCGAATTCGAACTGGCGCTGAGCATCGCGGAATCGCCCGGCGCGGAAGAGCCAATCGCCCATCTCGATGCTGGCGAATAACAGTCGCCGCCGTTGCTGGACGACGAGCGGCTCCGGCGCCGGGGCGACGAAGTCGGCCGGCGGCGGTGCGAGCACCCTGAAGTTGTCGCGGTTCATCTCGCCAAATGCCGGCGGCGGGGCGTTCAGGTTCGGCGCGGGCGGCGGCAGTTCTTCGCCCTGTGGAGGCAGCGGCGCCGCCCCGACCTCGTCCTTGTCCCCAACCACGGGAATCGGCTTGGCGTCCACCTGGGCCGCCTCGAACTGCATTTTCTCCTCATCGGTCATCATGAGCTGCTTCGCCAAATCGGGCGCTTGCTCCAGCGCTTTCTCCATCGTCGGCGCTACGATTCCCGCCGTTTGCACGATCAAGCCCGTGCGCAGGTCGACGAGCCGAGCGCGAATGCTGATGTTGGTGCGCCGCGAGATGCTGCCGAGGATCAGATAGCGAACCTTGGCGAGCTTGGAGAAATTGTCTTGGGCCTTCGCCTCATCCAAGAATCCTTGCTGCAGTTTCAATTCGCCGATCACGCGATTGAGCTGGGCACGTTCGACCAAGTCATACTTCGCTTTGAATCTTGGCAAAAGCTCCTCGGCCATGGCGGCGCCGGCGTCGGCCATGCCCACGTCGTTACGCACTTCGAAGTCGGCGACGCTGATGGCCTCTCGGCGTTTTTGCATCGCCAGAGTCACTTCGTCGATCTCGCTGCGCACCTGAGCGGTGTCCCACGCCGTCTTGGCGTCCTGCAATGACGCAAGAGCATCTTCAAGTTGCGTTGAATCGATACGCAACTCGCCGGCTCTCTTGCGAAGAGCGTCGTACTTCTCGATCCGGGCGACGGCGTCGGCGTAATCTTGCTTCAAGTCCGCATCGTCCTTAGCCTGCAGCGCGAGCTCTAGCGCCAGCACCTCCGCGCGCAGATTGTTCTCCTTGCGGGCCGTCTTGGCCTCTTGACTGAAACGATCGAATCGCGCGGCGGCGCCTTCCTTCTTCTGCACGCTGACGAGCGCGTCGGCTTGCAAACGCAGGAGAACGATCTTGTTGGCTTCGTCGCCGTCGCCGAATTCTTTCAATGCTTCGTCGGCGAGCTTGACAGCGTCCTCGGCTTTGCCATCGTTCAGCACGGTCTCGATGTTCTTGACGGTAGTCTTGGCGGTGCCGTCCTGTTCGAGACGGCTTTTGAGCTTGAGGATTTCCGAATTGACGAACTCGGTGTCGTCGACGGCACGGGCCGCTTCGAAGGCGGTCAGTGCGTCCTGCCAGCGCCGCTCCGCCAGTGCGGTCAGCGCGTCGGTCAGGGCCGCCTCGTACTTTTCTTGTTTCTCATCGCTCGCCGGCTTGACCGGATCGACTTTCGGGTCGCCGTTCTGCTTGGGATTGTCGAGCTTGACGACGGGAACGGGGACCTTGCCGTCTCCTTTATCGCCTTTATCGCCCTTGTTGGGATCGTTCTTGGCCGGGTCGGCCTTGGCGATGGGATTGCCGTCCTTCGTCGCGTTCTGCGCATGACAGCCTAGAAAAATGCCGCCGGCAATGAACATCGACAACGTGATGGCGAGAAATCGTCGCATGATGCGACCTCCATGTTTGAAAAGATGAGACGGCTGATCCAATCGAGTGCCGCGATCGTCATCTTACGCGATGTCGGCAGTGATTGGAAGCAGGACCCGAAAAAACGCGCAGCGCGCAAAAAGGAATGCACAGTATGGAATGTTCCACGTGGAACATCGCCGCTTAATGACAAAACGTGATCACGTCAGAAACTTGCGCGCGATGCTCGAGTAGCAAACGTCCTTGAATGCTGTCCCCAGATTCACTGAGCTTCCCGACTGAAATTCGTCCCTATTTCTTGGCCGGCAGTTCCAAGTCCTTTGTCGTAATTGCATGTGGAGCACCGGTCTCCGGCACGTCCTGATGCGCGGTCCAGAGAATGCCGTTCACGAGCATCTGGCGAAATGCCTTCTCGCCGAAGTTCGCATGGAAATGGCCCAAGACGCAACCAAACGACCGGCCCCCGTTCGAATCAGGCCGCTCGTAAGTCCACGCGACGGTGTGCGTCTTCTTGTCGAGTTCGACCTGAGCGATCGGCGTGATCTTTTCCTTGAATTTGAGCTGCAGATAAAACTCGTCGCGCAGATCGTATTCGGACCACCCTCGGCAAATCGGGTGCTTCGGCGTCGGTTGCTTGAGCTTGGCCGTGGTCGTCTGCAGTCGGCAGAACTTCGTGCTGAACCAGCCGCCCAGGGTGTTGAGCCAGAGTTCTCCGGACTTCCCCTCGGCGCCGGTGCTCCAGTGGATGGCCGTGAGGCCGACGCCGTTCTTCACCAGCTTCTCGGCTTGCTCCTTGTTGAAGGGATGGAACATGACATCGCCGCCGTTGGCCGTGTAGAAGACGATGGCCTTGATGTCCTTGAGCGTGTCGGCGTTCTTGGGCCAGCCGTTGGAGACGATCGGCTCGATGCCGGGCGATTGCTTGAGACACTTCGCAAGCAGGTTGCACTCGGTCATGTACTCATGCGTGGCGTACGGATGATCGCGGTCCTTGCCGATAAGGAGGACCTTCGTCTTCTCGCCTGCGCTGGACACTCCGACGGCCGACAGGATCACGATCAAGCTGCAGATGACATACCGCATGGTGAAACTCCCCTTGTGGAGACGTGAGTTCCCAGTCAAGCATCTTGACGCTCGCTGGGCGGTTTCGCGCCGGCCGCACAGAAAAATCGTTTGCGTTTCGACGCCGATTTGCCTTATATTATCAGCAACGCCCGCTCCCGCCTGAAACTCTTTTCGCAGGACTTCGCCATGTACCGCTGGATCGCATTCATCGCCGCTCTTTTCGTAGCGTCACCGACCTACGCTCAGCAACCGGGCAAAGTCCAGTACGCACGCGATGTGTTGCCGATCCTGTCGACGCATTGTTTCACTTGCCACGGTCCCGACGCGAAGCTGCAAAAGGCGGGCTTGCGCCTCGATCTTTACGAGACGGCAACCAAGACGCTCAAGAGCGGCAATCGCGCCGTCGTGCCAGGCAACATCAAGGCGAGCGAGTTGATCGCCCGAATTCACGCTGCCGACGATTCGGACCGCATGCCGCCCAAGAGCGCCAAAAAGACGCTGACGGATTCGGAGAAGACTTTGCTCAAACGCTGGATCGAGGAGGGCGCCGAGTACCAGCGGCACTGGGCGTTCGTCGTGCCGAAGCGGCCGCCGCTGCCCGATCTGGCGAGCGGCCAGCGTAAGCTGGCTGGTGAATGGCCCGCCTGGACGAAGAACCCCATCGACCACTTTCTGCTGGCCCGCATGGCCAAAGAAGGCCTCAAGCCGTCGCCGGAAGCGGATCGGTACACATTAGCGCGCCGTCTCGCCATCGACCTGACCGGCCTGCCGCCGACGATCGCGATGGCCGATCGTTTCGTCAACGACAAGAACCCCGACGCTTATGAGAAATACGTCGACGCCCTCATGGACCTGCCAGCGTTCGGTGAGCGCTGGGCCCACGTTTGGCTCGACCTCGCCCGTTATGCCGACTCCAATGGGTACGCCACCGACAGCGGCCGCACGATCTACAAATACCGCGATTGGGTGATCGATTCGATCAACAAGAACATGCCGTATGATCGCTTCACCATCGAACAGATCGCCGGCGACATGCTGCCTGGCGCAACCCCCGATCAGATTCTGGCCACGGCGTTCCATCGCAACACGCTGACCAACGACGAGGGCGGCACCAGCGACGAAGAGTTTCGCTGCGTCGCCGTCGTCGATCGCGTCAACACGACGATGCAGGTCTGGATGGGGCTGACGATGGCGTGTGCCCAGTGCCATGATCACAAGTACGATGCGATCAGCCAGGAAGAGTTCTTCCGCATGTTCGCGATCTTCAATCAAACGGAGGACTCGGACAAGAGCGATAACAGTCCGAACATGCTTGTCATCACCGCCAGCGAGCAAAAACAGAAGGTCGAGCTCGAATCGAAGATCGCCGTATTGGAAAGGACACTGGTGAGGGCCGACACGAGGCTCGACGAGGCGCAAGCAAAATGGGAGGCCGACAAAAAGGCGACCGACAAGGCGCCAGCCGCGATCAAGAAGATTCTCGCGGCCGACGCCAAGAAGCGCAGCGCGGCTCAAATGCTGGAAGTGACGAAGTACTTTCGTTCGACGCTGGCGGAGTTCAAGGCGACGGCCGACCAAATCGCGGTGACTCGCAAACAGTACGACGCCGTCAAAGGCGTGCCGACGCCGATCATGCGTGAATTGTCTGATAAACAAAAACGCGTGACGAAGATTCACATTCGCGGCAACTTCCTTGATCAAGGCAAGCAAGTGCAGCCCGGCGTGCCTGCCCTGTTGCATTCGCTGCCGAAGGATCAACCGGCCAACCGCTTGACGCTTGCGAAATGGCTGGTCTCGCCCGATAATCCGCTGACCGCACGCGTCACCGTCAATCGCTACTGGGAGCAAATCTTCGGCCTGCCCATTGTCGAATCCCCCGACGATTTCGGCATCCGGGGCAAGTTCCCGACGCATCCCGAACTGCTCGATTGGCTCGCCGTCGATTTCTCTTCTCCAGCGCAAATTCAAGGGGTTCCTTCCATTCTTAAATTGCCCGGAGGATTGGCCTGGGATGTACGCAAACTCCTTAAACTTATCGTCACTTCGGCGGCCTATCGCCAGGTCTCGACCGTCACGCCGGCCTTGATCGAACGCGATCCGGAGAATCGCTTCCTGGCGCGCGGCCCGCGCTTCCGTTCGTCGGCCGAGGTGATCCGCGATCAGTCGCTTTTCACGGCCGGCCTGCTGAGTGCGAAGATGTATGGCGCCCCCGTACGGCCGCCGCGTCCGAAGCTCGGCCTGACCGCCGCCTTCGGCGGTTCGACCGACTGGGACACCAGCAGTGGCGAGGACAAATACCGGCGTGCCCTGTACACGCAATGGCGCCGCACCACGCCCTATCCATCGATGACGACGTTCGACGCCCCGGCTCGCACCGTCTGCACGATCAGCCGACCACGAACAAACACGCCGCTGCAGGCGCTCGTGACCCTGAACGATCCAGCCTATGTCGAAGCCGCTCAGGCCCTGGGCCGGCGCATGGTCAGGGAAGGTGGCGCGACATTGGAATCGCGGTTGCAATTCGGCTTTCGTCTCGTGCTTACTCGTCCAGCGCGCGACATCGAGCTGAAACGGTTGGCGGAACTGTACACGAAGGCGCTCACCGTCTACGCCAAGGACGCCAAGCTCGCGACGCAGATGGCGACCGACCCGCTCGGTCCATTGCCCGCCGGGATGCAAGCCCCCGAGATGGCGGCGTGGTCGGTCGTTGGCAACGTGTTGCTGAACCTCGACGAGGCGTTCGCGAAAAGGTGACATTTGGATTCGTTTTGCGCTCGCGCTGCC
>VGZI01000155.1 GCA_016872605.1 Planctomycetota bacterium | reverse complement strand
TCGCGGCTACTTTGTCGAAGGTCTAAGCGGCGCGCAATTTGCGCTGCCGGAGGCCGCAAAGCTGCTGCACGACATTGCCGCTCCGAGCAGCATGCAGGCCCCGGCGATTCTGGTGCACAGCCTCGATCCCGCCAATGTCTATGGTGGCGCGTTGGAACTGGTACTACCTGGAGCCGAGCCACGTTCGTTGCAGCGCCGCCCCGGCAACTGGCTCGTCGTCAAGGCCGGCCGGCCGATCCTGGTCATCGAGCAGCATGGCAAACGTCTGACCGCGTCGGCCCCCGCGAGCTACGAAGAACTCGTCCAGGCGGTGGCACGCCTGCCCGACTTGCTCAAGCTAAATCCCACCAGCGATGTTCGCCACAAGCTCACCGTCGAAACGTGGAATGATTCCGCCGTCACCATGAC
The DNA here is from genome assembly GCA_016872605.1 of Planctomycetota bacterium. Taxonomy (GTDB): domain Bacteria; phylum Planctomycetota; class Planctomycetia; order Gemmatales; family Gemmataceae; genus SIAQ01. Next base: position 13,518 of record VGZI01000155.1, on the reverse strand, counting down.
GCCCGGCAAGGATTTGCTTGAGCAGGTCGGATTCGTGCGCGATTACCAAGCGATGACCCTGTACGCTGTCTGGCAGTAAGCCAAAGGTCGGAGGTCAGAGTCCAAAAGTCGGCGGGGCTCCCATTCCAAGTCCCATCTCCGACCTCTGACTTCTGACCTTTGACCGCTGGACCTCAGTCCTTGATGCCTATCACATTGACGGCCTTGACGGCGAGGCGGACCTTGTCGCCTTTCTTGATGCCGAGTTCGTCGAGCGAGTCGAGCGTCATCACCGATTCCATGGTGGCGCCGCCGGTAATGCGGACCTTGACCTGGCACATCACGGTGCCGCGTTTGATTTCGATCACCTTGCCATCGAGACGATTCCGAGCGCCGATTTTCATGACGTTTCTCCGAAAAGGGTGAAATAGTACAGTACCAGAGGTCAGAAGTCAGAGAAGTGAACACTATTCAGCGACCGAAACCTGCAATTTCCGACGCTGACCTCTGACTTCTGGTATTAGCCGTCCACCGCCACCGTGTCGCCTCGATCGGGATAGGCGATGTCGACAAACCCGCGTTCCTTGAGCGTGGCCATCAATGCGGCTGCCTGGTCCGGAACGCGGTGCACGCCGTGTGAGTGACGAGTGGTGAGTGCGAGTGGTGAGAATAAGATTGGACTTCTTCTCTCGCCACTCACCACTCGTCACTCACCCGGCGTGCCCGCAAGAAGCCGTTCATCACCACGACCTCCGCCCGTAGCTTGCAAATCGTATTCAGAATGCGGACTTCCGGCCGCTTTTCGACGAGCCGCCGGCCGAGCGTTTCGGGGGCCTGGTTCGGCAGGTTGCCACAATGATCGATGTGGGCATGGCTCACCAAGCACGAGTGGCGAGTGACGAGTGGAGAGTGGCGGAAACGGGAAGTCCTTGTTGCGCGCCCACGCCTCGGCCCGCTTGCCCTGGAACAACCCGCAGTCCAAAAGAATGCGTTGCCGGCCCGCCTGCACCAGATGCATCGAGCCGGTCACCGTGTGTGCAGCGCCCCAGAAAGTGACGGTGATCGCGTCCGCCGGTACTCCAGCTGTCGCCATGACGATCCCTCGGTCAACGAGCGAGTCCTGACGGTGTCATTATGGCGAAGGCGGCTCGGCAGGAGCCTCGCCCTCCCGGATTCGGACGAGTGATTCGGATGAACTGTTCTGGCGGCTCGGCATGGCGGAGACGGCGTCATGAATTCGCTGTGCGAGGCCGGGAAGGTCGTCTTTGTCACGGGACCATGAAATGATGCCCGCATGAGGATGTTTGGCATGGAGCCGCTTGGTTTGGCGATGATTATGGGTGAGCATAGCTCGATCATCGGGGGTGGCGTCGGCCAACGCCTCGCGGCTCGGCAGGAGCCTCGCCCTCCCGTGCGCCGGAGCTTCTTGAACTGTTACAACATCGTGGCCAAGGTCGCACAAGAGTTCTACGACCGGTCCAGGAAAATCCTCGTCGGGAACCAGACGGGCCATGGTGGTTAATCTTCGTTATTCAGCCGAATTTCTTCGTCGATTTCTTGCTGATTATTCCGGTAGTAGTCCCAGGCCACGACGAGATCCTCCGGCGTCAGACCTTGAATGATCTCAAGGAGGCGCTGATCAGAGAGCCCCTGTTTTCGCCACTCCACCAGTCCCCATACCGTAATTCGCGTGTTGCGAATGCAAGCGTTCCCGCCGTGTGAGTGACGAGTGGTGAGTGCGAGTGGTGAGAATAAGATTGGACTTCTTCTTTCGCCACTCACCACTCGTCACTCACCCGGTGTGCCTCCTTGATTGGGATTATGCCACGCATCGGAGCACGCAGCGCCAGCAAGTGCCGAGCCCGGGGGCGCCTGCTGGCGCTGCGTGGTCGCTAACGCACGAGCGGCTCGATCACCTGCCCGTCGCACAGCGTTAACGGCCGATCGAGACGGTCGCGGATCTCAAGGCGCGGGTCGACGCCGAGGCAGTGATAGATGGTGGCGGCGAGGTCGGCGGGGGGCGTCGGATTCGAGGCGGGTTCGGCAGCGTAGCGGTCGCTGGAGCCGTGGACCGCGCCGCCCCGGATGCCTCCGCCCGCCAGCACCGACGTGAACACCTGGCCCCAATGGTCGCGGCCATCGCGGCCCGCGCCGGCGCCGCCCACGACCGATTGGCCGACGCGCGGCGTGCGGCCCATTTCACCGGTCCAGACTACAAGGGTCTCGTCGAGCATGCCGCGCTGATCCAGGTCGTCGAGCAAGGCCGAGAACGCGAGATCGGTGACGGGGCATAGGCGTTCACGCAGGTCAATAAAGTTGCGATTGTGCGTGTCCCAATAGACGCTGACGTTCGTGATGCCGTCGTTGGGCCAGAACACCGTGACGATCGGCACGCCGGCTTCGACGAGCCGCCGCGCTTGCAGCACCGATTGACCGTGAATGTTCATGCCATAGCGTTCGCGGATGTGGCGTGGCTCCTGCGAAAGATCGAAAGCACGCGTGACCTCGGGGGCGGCGAGCAGCGAAAAGGCACGCTGGTAATGGGCCGTCATGGCGCGTTCTTCGAGCGAATGCAGTTGCTGATCGAGACTGCGCAACAGTTGCTGTCGGCCGCCGGTGCGCAGCGGCGTCAGTTCCGCGGACAGCGCGAAGTCCGCGACACGATAGTCGGGCCGCGACGCGTCGGCGTCGATGCGCATTGGGTTGTACATCGGCCCCAGCCAGCCGGCGCCTTGGCCGTGACTCTGCTCCACGAATCGCGGCGCGCCGTTCGGCACCACAGGCATCATCGACACGAACGGCGGCAGCGGACCGCGACCACGACCTTGCCGCGACAGGATCGCGCCGTAGCTCGGCCAATCGTCGCTCATCGACCCGGCCGGCGGCGGCTTGCCCGTCAGCAAGAAATGCGTCGCCTTCGTGTGGTCGACGTTGTTGTGCGTCATCGACCGGATCAACGCCAACTTCTGCGCTCGCTGGGCAAGTCTCGGCAGGTGCTCGCAGATTTGCAGGCCCGGAACCGTCGTCGCGATCGGCCGAAACTCGCCGCGATAGACATCAGGGGCGTTCGGCTTCATGTCCCACGTGTCTTGCTGTGCCGGCCCACCCCACATGAACAGCAAGATGCATGCTTTCGCTCGGCCTCGATGGTGCGATCGTGTCTGTGCGTCCACGAACTTCGACAGCTCGAGGCCGAACAGGCTGAGCGCTCCGGCTCGCAGGAACTCACGGCGATTGATCGGTGTGTGCATCATTGGCGGCATTTCCCGCTTGTGCCCGTTCTACCCGGTTTCACGTGAAGTCGAACGGGTCGTCCTCGACGGCTCGCTTGCTGCCCTTCTTGCCGGTTTTCTTCGGCGCCGACGTGGTGGCAGGCGCATCGTCCATCCAGGGCAGAATATCGTCGTCCTTCGGCATTGGTTTGTGCGCTGGTTCGTCAGCGGCAAACGCGTTTTCTTGCGGCGCCGCCGGTGCCTGCGCCGTCGTCTCGCGCGGCGGGGCGGCGGGAACCAGCACACGAAACAGAATAACAAAAGTTACCAGGCAACAGAAGCTGAAAACGAATGCTGTTACCACCGGACCGTCCACCGCCTCGCTGCCGAAGATAGCGACACAGATCGCGCGCACGCCGAATGCCAGCGGCAAAAAGCTGACCCACACTGCGCCGATCAGCCGCGAACGCCCAGCGGGAATCGTTGTGCCTCCGATGAACGGCACCTCACCGACCAGAAGCAGGCCCACGCCGAGCGTGAACAATGCCAGGCCGCCTAGGATCGTGACGATGACCACCATGGTCGTTCTCCGGCGAGCACGCAGCGCAAGCAAGTGGCCGCGATCGGCACTAGCTGCGCTGCCTGCTCCCATCACAGTGCCGCGCGTCGGCCAGCCTTCGATTGCTCGATGCAGGCGCCGGCGGTCGGCAGCATCTTCTGCGGACTGCACGCGTTGTCCGGGTTGAACGCCGAGCGCAGCCGCATCATCATGGTCAAATCTTCGGGCGAGAACAGCTTGGGCATGAAGTCGATTTTCTCGACACCGATGCCATGCTCGCCCGTGACACTGCCGCCGAGGCGAATGCACTCATCCAGGATTTCATGGCTTGCCGCCAGCACGCGTTTTACTTGCTCGGGATCGCGTTCATCGAACAGCAAGATCGGGTGGATGTTCCCATCGCCGGCGTGAAAGACATTGGCGATGCGCAGGTCGTACTTCGTTCCGATCGTCTGGATCGAGCGCAGTACCTCGGGCAACTTCGTCCGCGGCACGACGCCGTCCTGCGTGCAATAGCTCGGGGCCAATCGCCCGACGGCGCCGAACGCTTGCTTGCGGCTCTTCCACAGGAGCGCTCGCTCGGCGTCGGTGTTGGCGCGGCGTACTTCGCGGGCTTTGTTCTTTTTGGCCAGTTCGGTGATGCGCTCGGCGTCCTGATCGAGCCCGGCTTCGAGGCCGTCGACCTCCATGATCAGCACTGCGCCTGCGTCGAGCGGAAAGCCGAAGTGGAAAGCTGCCTCGATGGCCCCGAGGATCAGACGGTCGAGCATCTCCAGCGCGCCGGGAATGATTCCCGCGCCGATGATGTCGCTGATCGTGTTGGTTGCGTCGTCGACGTTCTCGAAGACGCCCAGGAGGGTGCGATACGCTTCCGGGTTGCGCGTAACGCGGACCCAGGCTTTCGAGACGACGCCAAACGTTCCCTCTGAGCCAACGATGACTCCCGTCAGATCGTAGCCAGGATTGTCCTCGATCGGTCCGCCGGTTTGCACGACTCGGCCGTCGGGCAAGACGATCTCAACGCCAAGAACATGATTGACGGTGACGCCGTATTTGAGGGTGTGCGGCCCTCCGGAGTTGGTGGCGACGTTGCCGCCGATGGTGCATGCGCCTTGGCTCGACGGATCAGGGGCAAAGTGAAAACCGTTGGGTTTGATGTGGTTGGTGAGCCAGAGGTTGATGACGCCCGGTTCGACGATGGCATAGCGGTCGCGGTAATTGACTGCGAGGATGCGTTTCATCCGAGCAAGGGCGATCATGACGCCGCCACCGATCGGCAGGCATCCGCCGGCGAGGCTCGTACCGGCCCCGCGCGGCACAAACGGCACGCTCAAGTCCCGGCATGCCTTGACGATACTGACGATGTCCTGTGTCGTTTTCGGAAAGACGACGACGTCGGGTTTATTCTTCTCGATCGTAAAGCCGTCGCATTCGTAAACGACGAGATCGCTCGCTGACGAAAGAACGTTGTCAGCGCCGACAATGGCGCGCATGTGATCAGCCAGTGAAGTCGCGACGGCGAGGGACATGGTGTTAATTTACGAATATTCTGTTTATCGTTTAGCGCTCGAATGGCGCCATGCATTCGCGTAGGATGCAGCGAGCGCTAAACGAAGAACCGGATATGATACGCAATATGACCGCTCGGCCACGATTACTGATCACCCTCGGCGATGTCGCGGGCATCGGGCCGGAGATTGCCGTCAAGGCGTGGCCCGAACTGCAGGCGATCTGCATGCCGACGATCGTCGGCGATGTGGGCACGGTGCGTCGTGCGGCACAGGTGTACGCGCCGGACCTCGGCGTTTTTCTCGTCGGTAGGGTCGGAGAGATGGCGCCCACGGAGCGTGTCGTTCCGGTGCTGCAAGCGACGACGCAGAATCTGGCATCGATCGAGATGGCGTGCGTGAGCGCCGTCGCCGGCCGAGCGGCCTATGACTTCCTCTGCACGGCTATCGAACTGACGCAAGCCGGGCATGCCGACGCCATCGTCACGTTGCCCCTGCACAAGGAAGGCCTCCACGCCGCCGGCTTGAAGTATCCAGGGCACACCGAGATTCTCGCCGACCGTACCGGCGTTCGCGACTTCGGCATGATGCTCTACGCTCCGCCGGGCCCGAGCGTCGTTAACGGCATCGGCGTCGTTCACGTCACGCTGCACATGGCTCTGCGCGACGTCTTTCGTCACATCACGACTCAGGCAGTTCGAGACAAGATCCAACTTCTGCATGGCGTGATGCAAAAGCTGTGCGATCGCGAGCCGCGCCTTGTGGTGGCGGCGCTCAATCCACATGCCAGCGACGGTGGATTGTTCGGCGACGAAGAACGAACGATCTTGCTGCCCGCCGTGGAATCGGCTCGACAAAGCGGAATTCGCGTGAAAGGGCCGTTGCCGAGTGATACGCTCTTCGTTCATGCTCAGCGCGGCGAGTATGACGGCGTCGTTGCGATGTATCACGATCAAGGGCACATCGCTCTGAAGCTGCTGACCGGTCTGGCCGCCGTCAACGTCACCCTTGGGCTGCCCATCGTTCGCACCAGCGTTGCCCACGGGACGGCGTACGACATCGCCGGCAAGGGGATCGGCGATCCTCGATCGCTCTTGGAAGCTGCTCGCGTCGCGGCAACGTTGGTAAATCGTCGGTAGGACTCCGATGCGACGGAAGCGAGAATCACCTCGAATTCGGCTACTCGTCGGCGGACAATCGTTTGCCACGCATCGCCTCAAATTCGTCCTGATCAATCGGTCGAAATCGGACTTGATCGCCTGTGCGCAGTGGAAAATACTCGCTTGTCACATCGACGAGTTGCAACGGGGTTCGCCCGACGATGTTCCAGCCGCCGGGCCGCGCCTCCGTGTAGATGCCCGTCTGCCGTCCGGTGAGGCCGACGCTGCCCGGTTCGACACGAAGCCGGGGCGATTCATGCCGGGGCGTCTTGGATAGATCGTCATGCAGATAACCCAAGTAGGGAAAACCGGGGCAGAAACCAATGGCGAACACGGTGTAGGTTGTGCCGCTGTGCAATCGAATGACGTCGCTTCGTGGAAGACTGGTGAATTGTTCGATGCGATCGAAGTCGAGGCCGAGTTGATAACAACAAGGAATGATGTGCAATCGCCCCGAAAATTCTCCGGATGCTCGAGATGATGCCGGAATCGCCGACAGCCAATCGGCAACCGCGGTGAAGTCGATGACGGCCATGTCGTAGTAAACGGCCACGGTGAGGTAGGCTTGCACGACATCGATGCACCATGCCGGCATCGTCTGACGAACGCGCGCCGTCAACTCGGTCGCCTCCGCTTCGTTGCCGCAGTAGGCCATGACGGCCTGATCGCCCAAGGGTAGCAGTTGCATGAGAAGTCAACCGACGTGCCGCTTGTGCCGTGATCCTCGGATGTCGCCGCGCGAGAGTATTGTAGTCATCGCAGAGAGGCGCGCGGCGAAACGACTTGTGCGTAGTATCGGGCGTTGAGCCGAACGGTCTCGCTCGGATCGGCGTCGGCCATTTCGCGAAGCCGCTGAGTTAGATCGACGTGCGGACGATCGACTGCGGCTCGGACCGCCGCCGCCCGTACGGCTGGCTCGGGATCGTGGCTGAGTTGCCGTAGCCATTCGGTCAGTGTTAACTCCGGCATGCGCTGTAGGTGCTGAAACACACGCATGCGGACCGCTGGCGCTTTGTCGCTGATGAGGCGAGCCAGCTTGATGTCGTCGTCGGTCAAGCCGCGCTTGCGCAGCGCCAACTCGCAGAGGTACTGCGTTTGCAAGTCCTCATCGTGCAACAAGGGCAACAGGCTTTCTTCGCGCACCACGTCGACCGCGGTCGAGAGGACCAAAAGGGCTGCTTTGCGAACGGCCGTCTCGCCGTCGCGCAACAAGGGCAGCGCCTTCTCCAGTAGGTCCTTGTCCTTTTTCATCGGCTCGCGCATCGCCAGTTGCAGCGCCGCCACGCGCACACCGGCGCGGCCATCCTTCAGTCCACGTTCGGCCATCTCGCGGCACGAGTCGATCCATTGTCCCGGCTCAACGCAGTCCACCAACTCCGCGGCCAAGACTAATGATGGCGAGCGCATTTCGCCCGTCGCCTCGGCGCCGATCAAGATTTCGCCGATCGCCTTGGTCAAGCGCGACGGCAATGGCCGTGGGCCCTCCTGTTGCAAGAACCCCGCGAGTAAAAGGAGGACTTTTTCCTGCCCTGGGCCAGAGAAACTTCCGAATCGTCCTTGAAGCTGATCGACGAGACGGTGCGACCGCGCATCGGTAACGCCCCACTTCTTGACTAGCATCACCAGTGCACACTGCATGTTGCCACAGACAATCGCATCTGCGTCCTGTAAACCATCGAGCAACCGCGGCACAGCTACCTGGTCCAGTTCCGCAACTTTCTTGGCGTACGCCTCCCGGTTCTCCTGGTAGGCCAGCGAAAGTTGGCGAACGTGGTACCACGCCAGCACGGGTTCATGCTGCCACCAGGCAAGCCCGGCAAGACACGCAAGGCCGGCAGCCACGATCCACGTCACCTTGCTGCCAAGAATATCCGTCATCGCAACGCTCCTGCACAACTCGATCGCCGCTTCCTCAACATGGCGCTTATAAGCGGTGCGCGGTCGGGCGAGCAAGGCCAATCTGCCAAGCTCGCCTTGGCATTGCGCTGGTACGTTTCGCTGCTCGACAGGGTTCCCTCGGTGCGTTTCACCCACCCTACGGCAGGATGCGTGCACCGCACCATTGGGGCGACTGGTTCGCGGTCGCGGTCGCGGATAAGATGAAGGTTCCGCCTACCAATCCTTTACCGAGACCCAACGCATGAGCGAACAGTACATCTTCACCATCGAACGGCTCAGCAAAGCCTACGGCAAACGCGAAGTTCTCAAGAACATCTGGCTCGCCTTCTATCCTGGCGCCAAGATCGGCGTCATTGGTTCCAACGGCGCGGGCAAAAGCTCCTTGTTGCGCATCATGGCCCTCGAAGACAAGGACTTCCTCGGCACGGCTCGCCTGACGCCCGGCTTCACGCTCGGTCATGTGCCGCAAGAGCCTCGGCTGACCGAGGACAAAGACGTAAAGGGGAACATCGAGGAAGCGGTGGTGGCGACGCGGTCGATGCTCACGCGATTCGAGGAAATATCGAACAAGCTTTCTGAACCGCTCGATCCGGACGTGATGGAAAAGCTGCTCAATGAAATGGGCACATTGCAAGAGAAGATCGACGCAATAAATGCCTGGGAACTGGATCGTCAGCTTGAGATCGCCATGGACGCCATGCGCCTGCCGCCCCCCGATGCGCCGGCGCGCAACCTGTCGGGTGGCGAACGTCGGCGTGTCGCGTTGTGCAAGGTGTTGTTGCAAAAGCCCGACCTGCTGCTGCTCGACGAGCCGACCAACCATCTCGATGCCGAGTCGGTCGCCTGGCTGGAACGGCACCTGCAAGAGTATCCGGGAACGGTAGTGGCTGTCACACACGATCGTTACTTCCTCGACAACGTCGCGCAGTGGATTCTCGAACTCGATCGCGGCGAAGGCATCCCGTGGAAGGGCAACTATTCGTCGTGGCTCGAACAGAAGAAGGCACGCCTGGAGAAGGAAGAGCGAACCGAGAATGCCCGACGCAAGTCGCTGGAGCGCGAGCTAGAATGGGCCCGCATGGCCCCGCGCGCGCGCGTCGCCAAGAGCAAGGCCCGTTTGGCTGCGTATGAGAAGTTAGCGTCTCAGGAAGTCGAGGAGGATTCGGGCGAGTTGCGCATGCAGATTCCGCCGGGGCCGCGCCTCGGCGATCTCGTCGTTCGCGCCGAGGGGGTCAAGAAGGGTTACGGCGACAACCTGCTCATGGAGGATCTGAACTTCGATCTGCCCCGCGGCGGCATCGTCGGCATCATCGGACCAAACGGCGCCGGCAAGACCACGCTCTTCCGCATGATCATGGGCATGGAGAAACCCGACGCCGGCTCTCTTCGCGTCGGCGACACCGTCGTCCCTAGCTACGTCGATCAAAGCCGGGATGCCCTCGACGGCGCGAAGACGATCTACGACGAAATTTCCGGCGGCGCCGAGTATCAGATGCTCGGCAAAACCAAGGTCAACTCGCGCGCCTACGTGAGTTGGTTCAACTTCAAAGGTCCCGATCAGCAGCGCAGAGTCTCCGAGTGCTCCGGCGGCGAACGTAACCGCGTCCACCTTGCCAAGCTGTTGCGCCGCGGCGGCAACCTGCTCCTCTTGGACGAGCCGACCAACGACCTCGACGTCGACACCTTGCGCGCCCTCGAAGATGCCTTGCTCAACTTCGGCGGCTGCGCCGTCATCATCAGCCACGACCGCTGGTTCCTCGACCGCATCGCCACGCACATCCTCGCCTTCGAAGGCGACAGCAAAACCGTCTGGCACGAAGGCAACTACCAAACCTACGAACATCAGCGCAAAATTCGCTTGGGCGCCGAAGCCGACCAGCCGCACCGCCTGCGCTACAAGAAGTTGACGCATTGAGGCGTGGGACATTTTCAGGATGACCGAGAGATCACCAGATGACTAAGACGTCCACCATCACATTTGCCGAGTTGCGGCGTCTCCTGGAGACTCTTGGTTATCGGCATGAGCGAGTGGAGAGGGGCGAGATTTTTCACTACTCGCCCAAACGCGAGATTTATTTCCGCCGATACGGCGATGGAGAATTTGTCTACGCGCGTGATGTTTCGAAAACGCGCAGCTTTCTGGATGACTGGGGCCAGCTTGACGCTGCCGATTTCGACGCGTTCCTCGAATCGACCAGCAAGCCGGCGTGACAGGGGTTTTTCGTGTTTCGAACGGCAGCCATCACGGTGTCGTATTCGCGGCCGGCGGCGCCGTGGTTGGAGCCAGGAGCTATCTCGGCGCTGAAGAATAGGCATTCGACATCTAGACGCACACAATCGGAATTGGGTTCAATGGGGCTGTCGTAGGCGAAACGCAGACTCATGAGAGTGCTTACGGCGCGACGGTGTTTGTCCAGGTCGATAATCAACTCATCGCTGACGTGCCTCTCCGTTCTGCGCGGCAAATCCGTACAACGAAGAAATAATGAAACGCGGACGCCGAATACACGGTAGTTACTCTTCTCGCCAAGGGAATACGGGCCGACGCCCATGATGGAAGCGAAGAACGTCACGAAGCATTATCCGCAGGGCTCGCGCATCGTGAAAGCCCTGCAAGGGGTGAGCCTACGCATCGAATCGGGCGAGTTCATTTCCATCATGGGGCCAAGCGGCTCGGGCAAATCGACGCTGATGCATCTTCTAGGCGCTCTCGATACGCCGACGACGGGCGAGGTCTATTTCCAGGGCAGACCGCTCCACCTGATGTCCGATCGCGAACTGGCGGCGCTGAGGCGTGAGAGCATCGGGTTCATCTTTCAGTTCTTCAACCTCCTGCCGACGCTGCAAGCCGTCGAGAATGTCGCATTGCCGCTGCTTCTGTCAGGTGTCAGCCGCGGAGAGGCTCTGATTCCTGCGTACGAAGGGCTGGAGCGCGTCGGCCTGCGCGATCGAGCCGAGCATTTCCCCGACGAGATGTCGGGCGGCGAGATGCAGCGCGTGGCCATCGCCCGGGCTCTGGTGATTCAGCCCGAGGCCGTGATCTGTGACGAACCGACCGGCAACCTCGATTCGGCCAACAGCGAGGAGATCCTGAAGCTCTTGCGAAGCCTGCCGGAGCCGGGCAAACGTTCGGTAGTAATGGTGACGCACGACGCCCATGCGGCCCGCTTCGGCGATCGCATCGTCCACATCCGCGACGGCTTGGTCGAGTCGGAGGAATGGATTCGCGACAAGCCGGACAGCAACATGCCGCTCGCGGCCGCGCGCTCGCTGGGCGACAGCGGCATCAATTGACGCGATGGGGCGAGCGCGAAGCCGCTAGCGGTAGAACAAGGACCAATGTTCGCACTTCATCGTACGCTGAGCTTGCGTTACTTCTCGCGCCGCTGGTTTCGCGCGCTCTTGATCGTCGCCAGCATCATGCTCGGCGTTGCCACGCTCGTCGCAACGCGCTCCCTCAGCGAGACGATGAACAAGGCCTTGCTCGCGGGCGCCAATCCGATGGCCGGCACCATCGACCTCATCGTCACCAATGGCGACCTCAACGTCGATCGTGATCTCATCGACGACATCCGCAAGATTCCCGCGGTGAAGAGCGCCAATCCGCGCATTTTCGATCAGGCCAAAATCGTCGTCGGCGACAAGAAACTCCCCGTTATGGTCATGGGGGTCGACTTATCGAATGACATGAAGGACTTCGAAGAAATTCAAGAGCATTTTGAATACAGCAAGACTGCTCTTGTCGATTACGGTCTGGCTCGGCAGAAGGACAAGATCCCCGTTATTCTCGGCAAGGATCTGGACGACGAACTGAAGAACCACAAGGATCAGTTGGAGGTTTTCAAGATCGATCTGTTCGTTGTCAAGACGGAGTTGACGTTGTTGAGCCTGGAAAAGGGACTGGATCAACAACACAAGGTTGCACGCGTTGGGTGGATGGCGCTCAAAGACGACGCCAAAGAGCGAGACAAATACGCCGCCTTCGCCGGACATGTGGTCATCATGGACCTGCCGCACGCTGCGACGGTCGTCGGGCTGCGACCTGTGGATACGCGCAACGTCAAGCTCGACCTGTTGGCGCCGCCGGGCGGCATGGCCTGGGGCTTGCTTGCCTCGTCCCTGGCGGACCGACGCTGGAAGGTCCGCCGCATCGACATCGCCCTGACTCCGGGCACGGACCTAAAGACGGCACGCAAGAAGATCGAAGCGGTGTTGTCTGGCCGCGGCGTGATTCGCACCATGGAGGAGCAGAATCAATCGCTGCAAAGCGCAACGGTCGGCATGCAGACCGCGTTCTCCATGTGCGGCGTGGCGGCACTCATCGTCGGCATGTTCCTTGTCTACAACTCGCTCTCCGTCTCCGTGGCCGAGCGGCGCCACGAGATTGGCATCCTCCTGGCGCTTGGGGCCACGCGCGATCAGGTCTGGCGGCTGTTCGCCGGCGAGGCGTTCGTCATGGGCGCCGTCGGAGCGGCATTGGGGCTTCCGCTCGGCATAGGACTCGCCAACCTCGGTCTGGAGCCAATGCAAGAGGCGATCGGCGACGTTTTCACCAGCATGAACGCTCGGCAGGTCGAGCTGAATTGGGAAATAGTCGCACAGGCGTTTGCCGTCGGCATCCTGTCTGCGGTCGTCGCGTCGATGGTGCCGGCCGTGCAGGCGGCGTACGACAATCCCGCCGAAGCCGTTCGTCGCGTCCCCAAGGACCCGCCGATCACCTATCTCGTGCTGCACATCCTGACGACCGTGCTCCTGATCGGCGGCGGCATGAGCATGATTCTGATGCGCGACGTCATCCCGCGGCGCTGGGGAACCTACGGCGGCCTGGGACTCGTCATGATCGGCACGCTGCTCGCCGCCCCGCTCATCGCCCAGGTGTTGGCGCGAATGTTGATTCCCGTGTCGCGACGATTCTTCTCCATCGAATGGCGCCTGGCGGCCGACAACCTCGTCCGGGCGCCGGGACGCACGGGCATGGTCATCGGCGCGCTTGCCGCCGGCGTCTGCTTGATCGTCGAGACTGCCGGCATCATCCGCTCGAATCGCCAAGCCATCATGGAATGGGTCGACTCGCCTACGACCTCCGACATCATGGTCACGTCGGGCAGCCCCATCGGTTCCAGCGGGCAAAGCAATCTCATGGAAGAAAACATCGGCGACGAACTCGGCGGCATTCCCGGTGTCGAGTTGGCCTTGCCCAG
>VGZI01000154.1 GCA_016872605.1 Planctomycetota bacterium | reverse complement strand
TTCGAGGCAAATCATGACGTGCGAAGCCTCGGGGCGCTTTTTTTGGGCGGGCTGTTGTGGCGAAACGGCATTCGGGTTCAGTTGCACCTTCCCCTTCGGACCGAAGTCGAATCCGCCTGGACCTTTGTTGGGGCCGCCTGGCGCGGGAGCCTGCCCGGCGTTGGCGGGATAGGACGTAAAGACCCGACCTCCTGCGATCGTCGGCGTGCTCGTCAGCGGATCGCCCAGGAAGTACGACCAAAGGTGCTTGCCCGTCTTCGCGTCGAGCGCGAAGATCGTGCACGATTCGGTGTTGAACGCGACGATGTCGTCATCGCATACCGCGGAGGTCGGCCCGTCGTCGTCAAGATCGACGGCCCAGACGAGCTTGCCGGTCACCGCGTCGAAGCAGAAGTAATCGCGCGTGCTGAATCCGCCACTGACGAAGATCTTGCCCTTGTAGACCGTCGGCGTCGGGATCGGGGCGCCGCTGGGGAGCTTGATGGCGAAACCGGTGGCGGTCACGCTGATCGCCTTGGCGTCGAGCGCTTTCGGTTTGACGTGGCCGACGCGGAACTGCGTCGGCGGCGAAGCGTATTTGTCCGAATTCATCTCGCGCACTTGCGAGGTAATGTCGGTGCTCTCTTCCTTCTTCGCTTCTTTGCTGTCTCCTTTCGCATCGTTGGCATTCTGCGCGTCCAACAGCGATGGGACAACGGCAATGCCCAGAAACAGCAGCCCAGCCAATACAAATCGCGATCTCATGACGGCTCTCCTTGGTTTCGAGTCACGCAACCGACCCCTTAACGTAAAGACGACAACGGCGCAGGCATCGTTTGCTGCTTCACGGCACGAAAAATGCGTCCGCTTCTATTGCCACGACTTCAACCAATGGAGGTGGGCCATGATGAACAAGGCAGAATACGGCGAATACCTGAATGAAATCCGCAATGAAGTTTGCAGCCGCTGCGTCGAGAAGCCCGAAGGCGGTCCGCCGTGTGCTCCTCTGGGCAAGATCTGTGGAGTGGAGCTCCATCTCGGCGAACTCGTCGACGCGGTTCATGGCGTCCACAGCGATCGCATCGAACCGTACCTGGACCACAACCGTGCCGACATTTGCCAAAGCTGTGCGTTTCTGCACAGCGAGCATTGCCCTTGCCCGATGGACACGCTGGCAGTCTTGGTCGTGGAAGCGGTCGAGACCATCGACGCCCGGCGAGCGCAGCGTGACAACTTGTGCGCCGCACATTGGGTGATCTAAACGCCGCTAGGGCAACACGGTCTCACCCATCAAGTAGCGATCGCATTCGCGAGCGGCCCCTCGGCCTTCGTTGATCGCCCAGACCACTAGGCTTTGACCCCGACGCATGTCGCCGGCGGCGAAGACGTTTGCCTTATTCGTCTGAAACCTGCCGTACTCTGCTTTGACCGAGTGCGTGGCGCCGGTCTTTTGCACTTCGATGCCGAGCTTGTCGAGAAGTTGATTCTCCGGACCCAAGAATCCCATCGCGAGCAAGACGAGTTGGGCGGGGAGCACTTTCTCGGAACCGGGAATTTTCTTGACCGCGAATCGTCCGTCGGCGTCTTTGACCCACTCGATGCTGGCGATGTGGATTTCTTTGACGTTGCCGCTGGCGTCACCGACAAATTTTTCCGTGTTGATCAAATACTGGCGTGGGTCAGCGCCGAAGACGGCGGCGGCTTCCTCTTGGCCGTAATCGAGCTTGTAAATCTTCGGCCATTGCGGCCACGGATTGTCGGGCGCCCGTTCGTCCGGCGGCTTGGGCAGGATTTCGAACTGAATCAGGCTCTTGCACCCGTGCCGCATCGATGTGCCTACGCAATCCGTCCCGGTGTCGCCGCCGCCGATGACGATGACGTCCTTGCCCTTGGCGCTGATGAAGCCTCCATAGACCTCACGCTCCGTGAGAGGAAGTTGCTCACGCGGAGCGTGAGGCCTGCGATCGAGCAACGTGCGCGTGTTCGCCGTCAGGAAGTCCATGGCGAAGTGAACACCCTTAAGCTCGCGGCCTGGAACTGGAAGGTCGCGAGGCTTGGTCGCGCCGCCGCACAAGACGATAGCGTCGAATTCGTCGTAGAGCTGCGTCGCGGTGTAGTTCACGCCGACTTCGCAGTTGGTGATAAAGTTGATCCCCTCGGCCGCCAGGAGCTTCACGCGCCGTTCAACGACCGCCTGTTTGTCAAGCTTCATGTTGGGAATGCCGTACATCAGCAGGCCGCCGACGCGATCGGCGCGTTCGAAGATTGTGACCCAATGCCCGGCCTTGTTGAGTTGCGCCGCGGCCGCGAGACCCGCCGGGCCTGAGCCTACGACGGCGACCTTTTTGCCCGTGCGAAACGGCGGTGGTTCGGGAACAATCCAGCCTTCCTCAAAACCTTTATCGACGATCGAGCATTCGATGTTTTTGATTGTCACCGCCGGTTCGCTGATGCCTAGTACGCACGATCCCTCGCACGGCGCCGGACAGACGCGCCCCGTGAACTCCGGAAAATTGTTCGTCTTGTGCAGACGTTCCAGCGCTTCTTTCCACAGGCCGCGGTAGACGAGATCGTTCCACTCAGGAATGAGGTTGTTGATCGGGCAGCCCGACGCCATGCCGGCGATGAGCGTGCCGGTGTGGCAGAACGGCACGCCGCAATCCATGCAGCGAGCGCCTTGTTCTTGCAGCGCGGCGTCGCCCTGGTGCTCGTGAAACTCGTTCCAGTCGCGGATACGCTCCTTCGGCGGACGAGCCATCGGCAGCTCGCGCGAATACTCCAGAAACCCGGTCGGTTTGCCCATTATTCGAAAACCTCAAGACTCACGGCTACAACAGGTAGAGGAACTGCGGCACGGTCAATCCAGCTCTGCGAATCGATTACCGCAGTGTCCCTTTTTTCACTGGGTTGTTCATTGGAACGGACAACAATCCAGGTTGGCCCGGACGTTTCATGATGTAATGGCCGCCATGAGTACGATCATGGCGCCAGCCAACGTCAAGCATTGCCCAGCCAGCGGGCGAAACGCCGAACCCACTCGCGTTGCTCGGGCGTGTCCGGGACCCTGATGCCTCGAGCGATGCTGATGCGGCCGTAAGCTTCGTCGGCGTCGATGCCGGCCGTCACCAACGTGCATGCGGCAAGCAGCGACGACCGCCCAATGCCCGCCCGGCAGTGCACCACGACGCTGCGGCCCTGGGCCAAGAAACCGCCCAGTTGCTTGACGAACTTGGCGACCGAGTCCTGCGACCCGGGCGATTCGCGGTCGTTAATCGGATACGCCAGAAACTGTAGGCCGAGCTGGGCGCAGAGGCCTGGCTCCTCGACGACTTCGCGATCATGGATTTCGGGAAACGTCAGTGCCGACACCACGACCTCGACATTCGCCTGCTTCCAGGCGAGCAAATCGCCCTGCAGCCAATCGCCGCCGCGCGGGCACGCCGCCGTCGCCAAGTCGGCACTCGGCCAGGGTCCGTCGATCGCGTACAAGTTTTCGGACATTGCTTGGCTCCCGGACACCCCTACCACGCTTCGCGTTCACACTGCGCAACGCGAACGTTCAACGAAGCCTTCTATTTCCCTCCCACGCGCATTGTATCATGGGCGTTCTCTTCAAACGCCGCCATGATCGCTTCTTCATCGGATAGGCCGCTCGCCTTGAATCGCTTCTGCGTTTCGATCACGCGGCGATAGTCGTTTGGATAAACCTTCACGAACTTCGGGACCATCGATTCCCAAACGCCCAATACTTTCCACGCGCGTTCGCTCCGCGTGTACTCGGCGTGCCTCTGGATCATCGCACGGAGCTCGGCGATTTCGTCGGGATCGTCGAGTTGGTAGAGCTTGACCATTTCCTTGTTGCAGCGACGATCGAAGCCGCCGTGTTCGTCGAGGACGTAGGCGATGCCGCCCGACATGCCGGCAGCGAAGTTCTTGCCCGTGCTGCCCAGAACGACGACGCGGCCGCCGGTCATGTATTCGCAGCCGTGATCGCCGACCCCTTCGACAACCGTATGCACGCCGGAGTTGCGCACGCAGAAGCGTTCTCCAGCGATGCCACGAATGTACGCTTCACCGGAAGTCGCGCCATAAAACGCCACGTTGCCGATGATGACGTTCTCCTCGGCAACGAACGTCGAAGCCTTGTGCGGAAAGACGATTATCTTGCCGCCGGAGAGCCCCTTGCCGACGTAATCGTTGGCGTCGCCTTCGAGGATGAGCGTCATGCCGCGCGGGACGAAAGCGCCGAAGCTTTGCCCGGCCGAACCGGTGAACGACAGCTCGATCGTGTCGTCCGGCAATCCGCGGGCGCCGTAACGTCTCGTCAACTCAGCGCCTGTAATCGTGCCGACGACGCGATTAGTGTTCAGAATCGGCACATGGGCTTTCACTTTTTCGCCACGCTCCAGCGCCGGATTGCAAAGTTCCAGAAGGGTCGTTTTGTCGAGCGACTTTTCCAGCCCGTGCTTTTGCGTTTCCGTGCAGAATCGGCCTACGCTCGGCGCGACCTTCGGCTGTTCGAAGATAGCGCGAAAATCGAGGCCGATCGCTTTGTAGTGCTCCAGGGCCTTGTGCTGATCGAGCAACTCGCTGTGGCCGATCATGTCATTGAAATTGCGAAATCCGAGCTTGGCCATCCACTCGCGAACTTCCATGGCGATGAAATGCATAAAGTTGACCACGTGATCCGGATCGCCGGTGAATTTTTTGCGCAGCTTCGGATCCTGCGTGGCGACGCCGACCGGGCACGTGTTCAGATGGCACACGCGCATCATGATGCAACCTAGCGCTACCAAGGGCGCCGTCGCGAAGCCGAACTCCTCGGCGCCTAAGAGTGCGCCGATGACGACGTCGCGTCCCGTCTTGAGCTGTCCATCAACTTCCACCACGATTCGGCTGCGGAGTTCGTTGAGTACCAGCGTTTGCTGCGTTTCCGCGAGGCCGAGTTCCCATGGAGCGCCGGCGTGCTTGATGCTGGTGAGCGGCGACGCGCCGGTGCCGCCGTCATGCCCGGAGATCAAGACAACGTCGGCGTGCGCCTTGGCGACACCAGCCGCGACGGTGCCCACACCGACCTCGGCGACCAGTTTGACGCTGATCCGGGCGTGTTCGTTGCCGTTTTTCAAATCGTGAATCAACTCGGCCAGATCCTCGATTGAGTAGATATCATGGTGCGGCGGCGGCGAGATCAGGCCGACGCCCGGCGTCGAGAGCCGAACGCGAGCGATCCACGGATAGACCTTATGCCCCGGAAGCTGGCCGCCTTCGCCCGGCTTCGCGCCCTGGGCCATCTTGATCTGGAGTTCCTTGGCGTTCACCAGATACTCGCTGGTGACCCCGAACCGGCCCGACGCGACCTGCTTGATGGCGCTGTTCTTGGAATCGCCGCGATCGTTGGACCACTGGTATCGCGCCGGGTCTTCACCCCCCTCGCCCGTGTTGCTCTTGCCGCCGATGCGGTTCATGGCAATCGCCAGCGTTTCATGGGCTTCCTGGCTGATCGAGCCGTACGACATCGCTCCTGACTTGAATCGCCGCATGATCGACTCGACCGATTCGACCTCCTCGATCGGCACGGGCGTTCGGCCTTCGAGCTTGAACGTCATCAGGCCGCGCAACGTGCACAGGCGAGTCGATTGATTGTCGACGAGCGTGCTATATTCCTTGAACACCTTGTAGTTGTTGGATCGGCAGGCGTATTGCAGCTTGTGGACGGTTTCCGGGCTGAACAGGTGAAACTCGCCTTCCTTGCGGAACTGGTAATGCCCGCCGACGTCGAGCGTCTTGCCGTTGGTCGGCCGCTCGGTGAAGGCGTGATCGTAACGGGCGCGAACTTCCTGAGCGATGACATCCATGCCGATGCCGCCGACGCGCGACGGTGTGCCGGTGAAGTACTTGTCGACGATCTCTTTGCTCAGGCCGATGGCTTCGAAGATCTGAGCGCCGCAATAGCTTTGCGCAGTCGAGATGCCCATCTTCGACATGACCTTGAGGACACCCTTGTCGATGGCCTTGACGTAGTTCTTGATGCACTTTTCTGTCAGCGCAGCGGTAAGATCGTCGGCCGACATGCGATCCGATCCCAAGGGTTCGCTGCGCTCACCCTTGGGCTTCGGCTTGATGTGCCCCTGGCGCACCATGTCTTCGAGCGTCTCGAAGGCAAGGTACGGATTGATGGCGCCGGCGCCGTAGCCGATCAGAAGGGCGAAATGATGCACCTCGCGCGGTTCACCGCTTTCGAGCACCAGGCTCACCTGGGTGCGTGTACCTTCGCGGATGAGGTGGTGATGCACCGCCGCCACCGCCAGGAGCGCCGGAATCGGCGCATAGTTCGGCGCAATGGCGCGATCCGACAGAATGATGTACTCGATTCCCGTGGCGATGGCGCTGCTCGTCTGCTTGCAGAGCGCCGTCAGCTCGCGCTCCAGGCCGGCGGCGCCTTCCTTCGGGTTGTACAGGATCGGCAGCGTCACCGAATTGAACCGGCCGCTCGTCGTCGCGTCCAGTTGACGCAGCTTGTCCAGTTGATGATTCAACAGAATTGGCGATTTCAGTCCGATTTGCAGGGCCGCCAGCGGGGTCGGGTTCAGCAGATTGAACTCGCGCCCGATCGTGGTCTCCATCGACATGATGCAGTCTTCGCGAATGCAGTCGACGGGCGGGTTCGTGACTTGCGCGAACAATTGCTTGAAATAGTTGTAAAGCAACTGCGGCTTGTCGGAGAGGACGGCGAGGGCGGCGTCATTGCCCATCGAACCGATCGCCTCAGACCCGTCGCCCGCCATCGGCGCGAGCAGGATGCGCACGTCCTCGACCGTGTAGCCGAACGCTTGTTGTCGTTTGAGCACCGTGTCGTGGTCCGGCTCGTGCGGCGACGGGGCATCGGGCAGGTCTTCGAGGTCGACCAGATTTTCTTCGAGCCACTGGGCGTACGGCTTCTCCTGAGCAAGTTCTTGTTTCAGTTCTTCGTCGTTGATGATTCGGCCCAGGGCCAAATCGATCAGGAACATGCGACCCGGCTGCAGTCGGCCCTTCGACTTCACGTTCTCAGGCGGAATATCGAGTACGCCGACCTCGGACGACATGATGACCTGTTCGTCGTGCGTGACGTAGTAGCGCGACGGACGCAGCCCGTTGCGATCGAGAATCGCACCGATGCACGTGCCGTCGGTGAACGCGATCGACGCCGGCCCGTCCCACGGCTCCATCAAGCACGAGTGAAATTCGTAGAACGCCCTGCGCTCCGGCGCCATCGTCGGGTCGCCGGACCAAGGCTCTGGGATCATCATCATGATCGCGTGAGGCAATGATCGCCCGGTCATCACCAGCATTTCCAGGACGTTGTCGAACATGGCCGAATCACTGCCGGTCTCGTCTATGACCGGGAGGATCTTCTTAAGGTCCGGGCCGAACAGGTCGGACGCGAGCATGCTTTCGCGTGCGCGCATCCAGTTGATATTGCCTCGCAATGTGTTGATTTCGCCGTTGTGCGAGATGAAGCGATACGGATGCGCGCGAGGCCAACTCGGAAACGTATTCGTGCTGAAACGTGAGTGCACCAGCGCCAGCGCCGACTCCAGGGCCGAGTCGCGCAGATCAGGAAAATAGGCGTCGACCTGCGGCGCATTGAGCATCCCCTTGTAAATCAAAGTTCGGGACGATAGGCTCGGCACATAGACCATGTCCTTCTGCGGAATGCTCGACAGCTTGATCGCTTTCTCGATCATCTTGCGGATGACGTAAAGCTTGCGTTCAAAGTAAAGCGGATCGTCGGGTCGATCGACAGGCAATCCACCGACTTTCTTGATGAAGAGCTGACGGATAACCGGCTCGCCGCGCTTGGCGCTGGGGCCGATCATGCTGTTGTCGGTCGGCACGGTTCGCCAGCCGAGCGTCTTTTGGCCTTCGTCGCGGATGACCTTCTCGATCACCTTTTCGCAGCGATCTCGCGCAGCGGTGTCCTGTGGCAGATAGACCATCCCGACGCCATATTCGCCCGGGGCGGGAAGATGGATGCCAAGCGTCGAGGTCTCCTTGGCCAGAAAGCGATGCGGCATCTGGATCAGGATGCCCGCGCCATCGCCGGTGTTTTCCTCGCAGCCACAAGCGCCGCGATGTTCGAGGTTGCAGAGAATTTGCAGCGACTTGCGCACGATGTCGTGCGACTTGCGACTCTTGAGGTCAACGATGAATCCGACGCCGCAGGCATCGTGTTCATAGGCGGGATCGTAGAGACCGATCGGTGTGTTCATGGATGCGTCCCTGTTTGCCGCTTGCGGCTGAGCGTTCGCATGGCGCATTGCGAGCGCTCGGCCGCATGCGGCGATGCATTATTTCCCGGAGCGATGCTTGCCGTTTTTCTGAGGACTGGAATTCGGTTCCAGAAGGAGATCCATGAAACGCTTGGCCGCCGCGCTCAGCCGATTGCCGCGCCGATGAATGATCGCCAGCGGACGCGTAAATGAACATCCGGACAGCGGAATCGCCGCCAGCGTGCGGGCCTTGACCTCGCGGCGAATCGTCGGCTCGGGCAGCAGCGCGACGCCGGCCCCAATCGACACCGCCTGCTTGATGTTCTCGATCGAATCGAACTCCGCTACAACGTTTACGCTCGCGCCCTGCTCGCGCAAAAAGCGATCGACACGGCGCCGAATGACAAGCCCCCGGTCGAAATGGACATAATTCAGTCCGGTAAGTTCGCGCAGCGGCAGCGCCTGACGCGATGCCAGGTAGTGCTTCGGCGAGCAGGCCAGCACCATCTCCTCGTCCCGCCAGGCGACGGAGACGAGATGGGCGGCCTTCTTGGGATATGACACCAGTCCCAAGTCGGCGGTCCCATCCATCACCCGTTCATAAACGCGATCGGGATGCACGTAGTCGATGTGCACAGGGGACTTGGGCAGTTCGGCCTGAAAACGCTGCACGTATTGACCCATGTCTCCCAAACCCACCGAGTAAATTGCCGCGATGGTCACGTTCCCCGTGATTGTGACGCGGGCATTGCGAATGCGGGCTTCGAGCTTCTCATACGCGTCGATGAGTTGCTTGCATCCTTCGTAGTACGCCAGGCCGACCGGCGTTAGCTGCAAGGGACGTGTCGAACGATCGATGAGCTGGACGTTCATCCGCTTTTCCAGGTGCGACACGATCTGGCTCACGGCGGATTGCGTGATGCCGCTCTCTTCCGCGGCTTGCGAGAAGCTGCGATGCCGCACCACGTCACAAAACACTTTCAGCGATTCCAGTTGCATGGAATACTTTTTATCATGCTGAAAACTAATAGCAAGTGGAATTTAGATAAAAAATACTAATATTATGCCCCCAACGAAAACCGAACCACGTCAGTGCGTACGTGGGCCGGAATGCTCGCAGTTTAATGAAGCGGGTGATTGAAAAAAAACGCCGAGTGCGCGGAGGTCGCGGAGAGCATTTTGTTCGTGCTCTCCGTGTTCTCCGCGCACTCGGCGGCTTTGGTCATTCGCGCTGCGGCTTGGCTTCGCTGTTTCCGCATCGCCTACTAGCGGGAGATCGGCGTGAGCGGCGGCAGCGACGGGCGGGTGTTGGGTTCGCGAGCCGGCGGCATCGGATCAGCCGGAAGCGTCGGCGAGCCGAGGTTCGACGGGATATCGCGGATCGGCGGGAATGTGCCGGGCCGATCGCTCGAGGTCGGGATCGCCGGGACGTCGGGGAAGCTCGGAGTAGCCTCGGCCCGTTGGACAGTCCAGCTGTTGGTTCGTTTCGCACAGGTCGAGCAGCCATTGCGATGGCAGGTGCCGTCGCCGCACGGGAACTGACCGGCGTTCGACGAGCCGTGGTAAGTGCCCTTGTAGTAGTGCGGGTGGAAGATCACGTTGCGCTGCCGACGCGGCGCTTCCAGGATGCCTTCCAGGAACAATTCGAAGTCGTCCGGCACACGGGTTTCGCGCCCCGGCAGATGCTTCGGAATCCGCGTGCAATCGACGGGATCGACCAGACGAGGCGTGACCAGGATGATCAGCTCTTCTTCGACTTCGTCGTACGTCTTGTTCGAGAATACGGCGCCGAGGTACGGTAGATCGCCGAGGAACGGGACGCGGCTAATGGTGCCGTTGACGGTATTCTGGATGAGGCCGCCGATAGCAATCGTCTGGCCGTCTTCGACCTGGACCTTGACCTGAGCGCTGCGGGTGCGGAAGCCGGGAGCGGAGATGCCGGCGACGCTGATCCCGGAGGCCTGATCTAGCTGGCTGAGCTCGGCGCGAACGTCCATGTGAATCCGGCCATTGCCCATGACGATGGGGAGGAAGTTGACGCGCGTGCCGAACTCTTTGTAGGTGACGCTCGGCGGGGCGCCGACGCCGGTAGCAAGGACGATGGGCGTTTCACCGCCGTTGAGGATCGAGGCCGGCGTTCCGCTCAGGGTCGTGATGCGCGGCTCGGAGTGAATCTTCGTCAGGCCTTCGGTGCGAAGAACCTGGAGGAAACCGAGTAGGCTATTGTTGTTGCTCAGCACGCCGAACGGGACGTTGGCGGTGCCGGTGCCGGTGATGCTGGTAGTCGTCTGCGCGGGAGCGAGCGGCGTCAAGACGGTGGCCAGGCCGCCGGGTCCGCCGATCAGACTCGAAAGGAACCAGTTGGGCCCGCTGTGGTTCCAGCTAAAGGACATGTTGCGGAGTTCGGATCGATTGACGACAGCGACAACGACCTGAAGCTCGACGGTATACACGCCCTTGGTTTCGGGGCCGACGACAGTAATGTCGATGACTTCGGCGCGTTCTTTCTTTTCGCCGTAGAAGAACGTCACGCGGCTGCGGCCGATGTCGAGGGCTTCGAAGGTGACGACGCGCATGTCGTCCTTGGATTGATTGACGCGGACGACTTTGCTGTTCTCGTTGTCGATGCCGCCGATGGGAATCTCGCGAAGACGGGCCGTCTTGAAGCTCCCTTTTACGATGGACATCGATTGAACTTCCGCGCTGCCCTGAGCGCCGCCGGCAACAGCGACGACGATCTCGTGGATCTCGACGCGATCCTTTTGATCGACGAAGGTGATTTGCGTGCGGCCGGGGTTCTCGGCGACCAGGAGAACCTCGTTGTTCCGATCAGCGATGCGCTCCACGCGCACCACGGAACTGTTAGGGTTCTCGACGCGCTTGAGGTCCGCCAGCGTCGTCATGTGATGCGGGCGCGAGGCGCCCATGGGCATCTCGACGACGTGGCGCGTCACGGTGGCCGTCGGGTTTGACGGCGTGAGCGTGGGCAAGGGGGTTTGTGCGGGAGCGGACGAGGTGCCGAGCTGAAGCGCCAGCGCGGCGAGCAGGCTCCACCAGCCGATGGAAAACGTGCGGTGCATCCTTTCACCTCATGGGATATGGAATGTGCAGGGGAGTGTCGCCACCCACCAGCGAAACCAAATTCGTAGGTGGGGATCAACCCCACCCTACACAATCATGTCCCGTCAACATCCGGTCGACGGGACCTTTGTTCGTCGAATCATCCCTGGTTCTAGGACGGGTCTCCGGACCCGTCCTTTGTTTTTCCGGGAACGGCTCAGGAGGCCCGTCCCACGAAAGCGCCAACCCCAATTATCAGCGGCGCTACTGGGCGTCATTCTGACGAGGGCCGTTCTGCTGTTTCTTCGGTGTCGTCGGGGTCGGCCGCGGTGGCTGCGGGGCGGCGGCGGACGGCGACTCGGCTTCCACTTCATCCGGCGTCAGGACTCGTCCATCCTCAACGCTGCGGTAGTAGTACATGCGTTCGACGGTGCGCGGGCCCGTGCCGGAGCCATTCACGATGTCGTAATAGTGTTTGGTGTAGCGCGGGGCCGGCGGCAACTCCGGCTCGGGGTCAGGTTTCACCGCGGGCTTCACTTCCTGTTTCATTTCGGGCTTCACTGCCGGCTTCACTCCTGGATCCTCGGTACGCGGCGGATCGTTTTTGGCAACCGCAGTCGGTTGTTCCGGCTCTTTGTCCTTGTCCTTTTTCTCGATCTCGCGCCCCGTGAAGACGCGAATCTTCGCCTGCGTCTTGTCGTCGTATTTTCGCATGATCAATCGAATCGTTCCCATGTCCATCGCAACGTTGGCTTTCAGAATGTCCTCTTGCTTCAGGGCGAACGTCACTACCTGTGCGGGGGCGGCGATATCCCCTTCCGGCGTCACACGGATGTCGGCCGCCAACACCAG
Organism: Planctomycetota bacterium; assembly: GCA_016872605.1. Classification (GTDB taxonomy): domain Bacteria; phylum Planctomycetota; class Planctomycetia; order Gemmatales; family Gemmataceae; genus SIAQ01. Next base: position 1,836 of record VGZI01000154.1, on the reverse strand, counting down.
GACGTTCTCAAGCAACAAGTACACTTTCGTTCCGAACACGTCCTGCCCACGCACGGTTAGGTGCAAATCCACGCGTGAGCCGGGCAGCGTCGCCAAGCCATGTGCGGTCGTCTGCAGGTTGACCGGCACGCCAATGGCCTGGAATCCCTCGGGAATCTCAATGCCGCCCTTGTCGTAGAGATTCGCGGCAGTGATTGACTCTCCCTTGTTGCGCGACATCTTCAGCTTCTTGCCCTTCAGGGCTTCGAAGTCGGTGATGGCGTCTGCCGGGGCCAAATCCTTGCTGACCGCACGTTTCTCGAAGTACTCCTCCGGTTTGACAAGTTGCGTGTGGACGCTGATGTTCTTGGTCGCGAACAAGATTTCAACCTTTTCCGGTTCGTCGGGCGTTGATCGTTCGGCGAGCAGTCGGCTCGTCATGTAACTGGCGCCGAGGCCACAGGCGATGGCCAGGCCCATCAGGATGATGGCTTTCGGTTTCATGGTGTAGCTCCAGGGTGCGGGGCTGAGGTTGGTCTCTTTTGGATTCCCACCTCACCGTTTGTATTTTCGACCGGGTGACGCGGGAGACTTCAGCTTTTACGGATATTCCGGTCGCACTGGTTATAACGATCGTGCCGGCAAACTGGGGAGACTGATGAGTCCACGCAAGCAACTGCGTTTACGTTTAGCGCTCGCTCGTCGCCGGGCGAGCGCCAAGCGTAAACGGCTAAAAGTTGAAATTGTGGATGTACATCAGATACCCCAAGAAACCGATGCAGAGCGGTACGCCATAGGGCAGCCGGTGCCAGCGAGGCCGACGAGCATCCGCTTTTTCCGCGATCTCGCCCAGGCCGTTCGACTGGAACATATCGCCGACGATTTCCTTGAGATGGTCGGCATTTTCTTTGAATTGGCCGCGGGCGAGAATCATGCCCAGGCCGATGACCCCGCCGACGATGACGCCGGCACAAAACGCCCAAAAGATAATGTCGGCGCCAGTGGCTAGACCGTAAAACGCGCCGATCCACGAGCCGAAGCCCATGGTCATTTTGACATCGCCGGCGCCCATGCCGCCGATGGCGTACACAGGCAGAAGCAGAATGAAGCCCAGGAACGTGCCGAACAGGGCAGCGCCGGTGCCCCCTTCGCCGGCCTCCAAACCGAGATCGTTCGCCAGCCCAAGCATCCAGCCGCTGATGATGAGCGGGAAGGTAAGCTTGTTGGGAACTTTGAATTTCCACCAATCGATGATGGCGGCGGCAAGCATGCCGGCACAGATCACCACGATCGGCCAGTTGCCAAGGCTCAAGAGCGGTTTGTCGAACATGGGAGAGTTCCTTGTTTCAGGGGTCCGCGCGTTGAAAATCCCAGGGGTTCACGTTGTTCACCCCTGGGCTTGGGCTTCAACCAAAGAACCGTGAAATCAGCTCGAAGCCGATCCGATCTTCGTTCCGACGGTCGTAAAGGTCGTGTTGGTGTTCTGGCCCAGGGTCGTGATGGCTGCCAGGCAGACCACGATAATGAGGGCCAACATGACTGCGTATTCGACAGCCGTCGGGCCATCTTCACGCGTCAAGAAATCGACTGTTGCATTCCAGAACTTGCTCATGGGGTTGTCCTTTCTGTCGAAACCCGTGTCCACTTTTCTCCGGCTCTGTCCTCTGGGAGAGACGCGGGCCGGGTTCGCTCGAATCGCACCGTGCGGTTCGAACCAGGGCAAAACCTCTGCCGCCGTCGGTCTCGCCGAAACCGTCGCTTGCGCTTCCGGCTCGTCGGCGAGACCTCGGGCGGCAATTGACTCAACTCGACGCCGAACCAACCTTCGTGCCAACCGTGGTGAAGGTCGTTTTGGCG
>VGZI01000153.1 GCA_016872605.1 Planctomycetota bacterium | reverse complement strand
GATGCCGCGGGACTTCTTCAAGCATTTGGCGATCTACACGATCATGAAACGGCGTGAGTTCGCCCAGTCGAAGCTACTCTACCTGCTCGAGCCGCCTCCGCCGTTCCCGGGCGGATTTGGCGGCGGGCCACTTCTGCCGATGGCAGCGGCCCCGCCCGGTCTACCGACCGACAAGAAAAAGGAACGCGAACCGGAAATCAAGATTCTCGAAGTCGGCACCGTCGGTTCTCTCGACTACAAGATCATCGAAGCCGGCAGGGCCGACGATCTCTTCAAATGGCTCAAGGACAACAAATACAGCTACGCCGGCGATGAAGCCACGCTCAACCATTACATCCAGAAGAAGTGGATCTTCACGGTCATGAAGATCGACACGATGCAAATGAAGCGCAACAAGGACGGCACGTTCGCCGGCGAAGTCACGCCGACGCGCTTTCAGTTCAAGTCGGAGAAGTTGATCTACCCCTTGAAGATCACGCAAATCTCGGTGCGTGAAAAGACGGAGGCCCTCTTCTACGTGCAGGCGCCGTTCAAGGTCGATCTGCCCGGCGACATGACGTACCAGTACACCTGGATTCCGATGTTGCAAGGCGCGATCGGCTGCTCGGGCGGCATTCCGGGCAAGGGACAGGATTGGCTGACGGCGTTCCAGCCGCAGACGCAGCAGCTATTGCAGCGAGCGGGGCAGCTCAACTTCCGTTTCATCGCCGGTCAGCGTCCGCTGCCCAACGCCAAGGGGCACATCCCGACGACGATGGAATGGGCCCGCAAGTTGACGAAGGACGACGTGAGCGTGTTGGCGGGTCGGTCGCCCTATTCAGAAAAGGTTCCTGATCCCGACGAGGGCTTTGTGCTCGCCGACGGCAAGGACAAGGAACGGGCCCGTGCCATCTGTAAGGTCATCCGCGCTCGCTTGGCCAAGGCCCAGCAAGAACGGCCGTTCGGCTATCTGGTCCGCCATGCGCCGGCCGACGATGTCAAAAACCTGCAACAACTCGCGGGCCACTTGGCGGAGAGCCTGTTCATCACCAAGTTCCGCAAGATCTTCGCCCGGGACGAGATGAACGACGATCTGGTCATCTTGCCCGCTCGGTACAACGGCGCCGAGGACAACTCGGAGTACGAGGAAATGCTGCCCTCGTCGCCGCCATGACCCCGCATGCCGCTTGCGGCTTCGCGCTCGCGCGGCGCCATGCGAGCGCGAAGCCGCAAGCGGCAAAGACAATCCCCGAGGTGAGCGCAGCGAACCCCGGGGATTTTTTTCGCTTGTTGCACATCCGTGAAGAGAAGAGAACGACCATGTCGCGCACCTATGCAATTCTTGCCATATTGATTTGCTTCGGATCGGTCGCCGCCCAGGAGCTGCCGCCGCGCTTTGCGCCGCTTTTGAAGAACGAGCGGTTTCAGCTCCTGCGCGTGATGGGGACGCCGGAGATGCCGCCGAGTTTCCTGAAGGTGTCGGCGTTCTCAGCCGACGGCAAGCGAGCGGTCTATGCCGAAGATCTTTCGAGCGGCGGAGACGACAAGGTGACCCTTCGTGTTCGCATTAACGTCTGGGACAATGGGGCGACTTGGCCACGCGAGTTTGAACTTCAAGGCAAGAACGTGACGGCGCTTTCGTTGTCGGCGGACGGCAAGCGAGCCGTGCTCGCGGGGCTCGTGCCGGCGCCGAAGGCCAAGGCAAAACCCGGCGACAAGGACGATGCCCCGAAGTTCACGGCCTACCTGAGCCTCTTCGATCTCGATGCCGGCAAAGAGTCGCATTCCGTCACGACCAAGGAAGAGTTCATTCCCTCCGTGGCACTTGCGTCCGACGGTGTGACGGCGCTGGCTGTGGGACGCAACCAGGTCACGCGCTGGGACCTCAAGGCTGGCAAGGAAATCGGGGCCTACAAGGACAAGGAGCGCCGGCTGCCGACCACCGTCGTCTTCCTGCCTGGAGACAAGAGCTTTCTCGCCGGCTATCAGACAAGCATGATCACCGACAACGTGACTGCCGCCGGCGTCCTGCGCTGGGACATCGATCAGCCGAAAAAACCGATCGCGTCCTATGGCAACTCCGACGTCTGGCAGCACATCGCAGTCTCGCGCGACGGCAAGCGTTTCGCGACGGCCGATTTCAATCCGGTGCTCCTGCCTGGCAATACGGTCAACGTCGGGCCGGGCGTGACGCTTTGGCAAATCGACGCCGCCAAGAAACCGATCGGCACGCAGCGTCTCAAGATAACCACCGCCGACGAGGTGGTCACGTCGCTGGGGCTCGCCGCCGACGCCAAGACCGTACTTGCTGTGTTTGCGAAGCCCAATCCGACCGCGGAAGATTATTTTTGCGCCCGCATTTTCGCTTGGGACGGCGCCGCCAACAAGACGCTCTGGTCTCACAAGGCCGAGTATCGCGGCACGACGCCGATGCTTGTCAAAGGCGACAAGCTCCTGGTGGGCGGCGGGCCAAACCCGCTCGTCACTTGGAGCATCAACGACGGCAAGCGACTGGGAACCGTCACCGGACATGACTGCCCCGTCGGCTCCCTTGTCGTCCTGGCATCGGGCGATGCGATCTCCGCAGGCCTGGACGGGATGCTTATCACCTGGCGTGACGGCAAGATCGTGCAGCGAACAGCCGCTCACAACGGCGCCGTCACCGCGCTGGCGGGTTCCAGGGACCGCAAGCTTCTCGCCAGCGCCGGCGCCGACCTGGTCATTCAGCTTGATAAGGGCAAAGGCCTGACGTTTGGAAAAGGGCATACGGCCACGATCACGTCCTTGGCGTTCGCCAACTCCGGAACCTGGCTCGCGTCAGCGTCGGCCGACCGCGGCGTCAAGACGTGGGACCTCAAGAGTCAAAAGGAAGTCGGCACGCTCACGGGCCACTCCGATAGCGTCAATGTCGTCGCTCTCTCGCCCGACGAGTGCTGGATCGCCTCGGGCAGCGACGACACCACGATTCGCGTTTGGCCGATCAAAAACGGCAAGCTCGCTGCGGATCGCGATACGATCGTGCTGGAAGGCCACAAAAAAGCAGTCACGTGCCTTGCGTTCGCGCCGGACGGCAAGACGCTCCTCTCGGCCGGCCAAGACAACGCGCTGAAGGTCTGGGATTGGGCCAAGGAGAAGTCGATTCGGACAATCGCTGGGCACAAGAACTGGATTACGTCGATTCACTTGCTCGACGACGGTACAGCGCTGACGACGAGCGACGACTTGACGGTGTGCCTGTGGGATGTGGGTACAGGAAAAGAGATTGGCCGCATCGATTTCGGCGCCGTCGGCGATTGCCCGCGCTGCCTGGCTCGATCGGGCCCGGATCGAATTCTCGTGGGCACGTCGAATTGGCTGATCTACGAGTTCCAGCTTGTGAAAACCAAACCCGGCGGCGGTTCGTCAAAATAGTATCGCCTCGCGCCGCGCGAGCGCTGAATGAAAATCGGTGATTACTTCGCCGCTGCCGCGGGCGCCGGCTTCCACCACGGGCTGATGCGGTGGATGCGCTTCAGGATCTGATCGCGCTCGCTATTGCTCTTGGCCTTGGCGAGACGGGCTTTGAGCTTGACCAGCTTGGCGCGGCGCGAACGCGTGCGGCGCAGTTCCGATTTCTTCTCGACCATGATACAATATCTCCAGGTTTTCCCCACTTCGAATCACGAGTCCTTATTGTAACGATTCGTTTCCGTACCGGCGACCATGCCCGGAACACGCGGAAGGTGAACTTATGAAAAAGAACATTCCTTGGATTATCGGCGGCTTTCTCTTGGGCGTCGCCGTCACCATCTACTTCGCCCACGAATGGCTCGTTCGCGCCCAGCAAACCGAACGGCCCGGCAACTCGCTCGACAACCCCATCGACAACCCGCGCGACCTGGCCGGCCTATCCATCAAGATTCCACGCATCCGCGTCGTTCACACCATCGATCCAACCCAAGAAGGCGGGTCGATGTACCTGCAAGAGGTCGATCCCTGGCTCGGGTACATGTGGGGCAAATCGCTCATCAACCGCAACTTCCGCGAACGCGACGGCGTCTACGGCGATAACGGCAAGATCGAAGGCGTCCTGCTGCCCGACGGCGCCACCAAGATGATGGATCGTTCTCATACCAACTCGTGCGGCTCCTGCCACAATGTTCCGTATCGCGACGCCGGCGCCGGCATGACCATCGCCAAGAACGGCGCCACCGGACGCAACACGCCCCACATGTTCGGCGGCGGCCTGATTGAGATGATCGGCCAGCAAATCCGCCTGCAAGCCTATGCCCTCGCCGACACCAACCGCGACGGCTGGATCTCGAAGGAGGAAGCCAAGGGCAAACGTCTGATCGTCTACAACCTGCCCGAAGGAGCGCCGGGCCGCGTCGCCATCGACTTGGGCAGTTTCGAGGAGGACGAATATGGCGCTCCGGGACTGAACCCGATCATCTATCCGGTTTACGTCGATAAAAATGGCCAGCGTGTCGCCTACGCTAAGAACCTCAAACATCCCGAAGTCGCGGGTTACCAAATCGACGTGCAGGTTTTCGGGTGGGGCAACCTTTACATGCCGTTCCGCCCACCGGTGCAAACGACGCTGCGCGCCTTCACGTCGGGACCGTTCGACATCCACTCCGGTTTGCAAGCCCATGATCCGACGAGCTACACCAGCGTCAAACGCGACGCGCATGCCCTCGTCTCCAATGCCGGTTGCCAGCAGTTCATCACGCAGGCAACCAAGGATCGCGGCGGCGTCCGTGCTCCGACCAAGACTGGGTTGCCCGGCATCAGCCTCGACGACCCCGATCGCGACGGCTATTGCGAGGAAATCTCAGAAGGCGACATGGATGTGGCCGAATGTTATCTGCTCAACCATCCGGCGCCAGCGCGTGGCCGAATCACTGCCGACGTCAAGGCCGGTGAGAAGCTGTTCTCCCAGATCGGCTGCGCGACCTGCCACGTGCCCGATTGGCAACTTCTGCCTGGCAACCCCAAGGCCAAGGATTACACTGAACGCCTCGAGGGCGATCGCCGCTTCTTCAACTTGCACGTCGCCTTCAACGACAAAACCGAACGCATGGAAGGCAAGCTCGAGTATCTGGTCCACAAAGTCAAGGCGCCGGCGAACCCAGCGTCCAAGCGAGGCGCGTTGGAACGCTTAGTCCCCAAACGCGGCGCCTTCACGATTCGCGGCATCTACAGCGACTTCAAATATCACGACGTTGGCGAGGACTTCTATCAAATGCAATTCGACGGAAGCATCGTCAAGAAATGGAAGACGGCGCCGCTCTGGGGCGTCGGCCATACCGCGCCCTACGGCCACGACGGCGCTAACCTCGACCTCGAATCGGTCATCCGTCGCCATGGGGGCGAGGCGCTCGATTCACGCGTTGCCTTCACCAAACTCTCCGAGATCGAACGCCGTCAGGTCATCGCCTTCCTGAACAGCCTCGTTCTCTATCAGACCGATCAGCTTCCGACCGACTTGCACGGCCGAGGCAAAATCGAACCGAACTACAAGGTTCAGAGCATGAACACGGGCGAAGAGTGCTTCAATCCCGAATGGCTCTTCCGAGTCCCGGTCAAGATCGAAGGCCCGATCCGCAACATACGCGGCGAGAAGATTATCTCCCGCGCCGGCGTCAACATTCGAGCAGCCTACGGCCTCGACCTCGAGTTCCTGCGCGACACCGACGGCGACGGCTTCCCCGACGTCATCGACCCCGAACCCCTCATCCGCGGCTACCGTGACGGCGTGCGGTGATGGAGCCCGCGCTTCCAAGTGGATCAAAACGCAGCGTGCGCAGAGAACGCGGAGAGCACAACCCCACAACTTTCCGCCGTCTCTGCGCACTCTGCGTTTTTCGAGCCACGCCGCCGTATTTCACGCGCCGCCTTCGCCCCCTGCGTTGGCTATCAGACTCCCGAGCAAGCCCCCTTCAATTCTCAGGCCCTGTCGCTGCCATTGCCCCATTGCCGCGGTAGATCCGCTCGATGCGTTCGCGGTTCAGGCCGAGCACACGATCAAAACGGCTCAACTTCATGCCGTCGATGTTCGGATTTTTGTCGGCCAATCCTTCGAGCACCTTCACGTCGAGGCTGATTTCGTAATCAAGCTGGCTGCGCATGAGCCAGGCGAAGAGCCGCACGCCGCCGGCCGGGCCGGGATAGCGCGACTTGGTGAAGGCGAAGGTGAACAGAGCGGTCTCGCTGTCGTCGATCGGCACGAAGAAGATGTACAGCCGCCAGCGAACCATGCTTTCGGTGCCGGTGGTCGGGCATTGCCACCAGTGATCGTAGACGGAATAGACCGGCGAAAAGTACGTCGTCCAATCGTCCATGAATAAATAATCGCTGCCGATGCCGACGAGCATGCGCAGGAAGAACGAAATGTCTTTGCGTGGCCCTTTGTTGATGACGCGCACGCTGGTGTCGGTCGGCTGGAACTCGACTTCGACTTCATGCATGCGTTCGAGTGGGTAGCCGAAGAAGGCATGCGTGGTCGGCGTGTGCTCGATTTCGCAGAAGTTGTCGAGCGTCAGTTCGAGCGGCGCTTTGACCTGGTGATGCAAGTTGCAGACGTTGTAATGTCCGTCGACCTCGAACTTGGGAAACTCGGTGGTCGCGCCAGCATTGCGCACCCAAATCGCTTCGTAGAGCTCGGCTACCTCGAAATGCTTGGCACATGCCTGCATCTTCGGCGTGGCCGGGCTCTCGCCGTTCCCGTTGGCGTCGAACGTCCAGCCGTGGTAGAGGCATTGCAGCTTGTCGTGATAGACCGAGCCAAGGCTGAGCTTCATGCGGCGATGCGGGCAGTAGTCGAGCAAGGCGCCGACTTCGTCCTTCGAGTTGCGGTAAAGAACCAGGTTGGTCCCGGCTAGCTTCACGCCGACCACGCAGTTTCTCGGCAGTTGGCTGCTGGGCAAAACGGGATGCCAATGATCGAGAATCGCCATGACTACGATCCAGGTGGGGACGCCGAACGCGGGTGTCGGTGTTATACGGAATTGGGCTTTTTCGTTTAGCGCCTGTGCGGAGCCACGCGACCGCTGAACGAGAATCGCCTATTCGCCCATCACGGTGACGACGACTGTGCGTTCGCGTGCATGGATGTCGCATTCGAGGTGGATGATCTGCTGCCAGGTTCCGAGGACGAGCTTGCCCGACGCGATCGGCACGGTGAGCGACGGGCCGAGCACCGTCGCTTGCAGGTGCGAATGCGCGTTGCCGTTGTGCCACGCCTGCTCGTGGCCATAGCTTCGACTGGGCGGAATGAGCCGATCGAGCATCTCCGGCAAATCGCGTTGCAATCCCGGCTCGAACTCAATGACGCCGACCGCAGCCGTGCTGCCGACCGCGAAGATTTGTGCGACGCCGACCTTCACGTTCGAGGCGGCGACCACGCGCTGCACCTCGGCAGTAATGTCGTGCATGTCGCCATGGCCGGCGGTGTGCAATTTCAGTTGTTCTTGGTGGGTCATGGGAATCTCATTGCCGTGGCGGCTGCAGGCGCCAAATCGGCATGCGGCGTGGGTCAAGCGCAGCGCGAACGCACCACGGGACCGCAACGGCACGGTGCGTCCGTGCTGCGCTGAGCGTATGCTACAAGTCTACCAATTTCGCGTCGTTCGGTTCGCCGGCTATTTGTTCTCGAACACCATTACCGGATCGAATCGTTGTGGTGGCTCGACCAGGCAGGCAACGGCGCGCGACAAGAGAAGAAGCGACGGCCCATCGTGCGGATGTTCCGGGATCAGGCGGCCCAAGATTCGGCAGGCGGGCCGAATCTCGCCACGCGTGAACTCGGACAGCGCGTCTTCGTAGTTGCGCTTCAAGCTGTCCCATCCGGGACGCGACGGATCGGCGAGTTCATAGAGCGTGACGGGTTCAGACATGCTGACAAGCCGCGCCTGGCATAGACGCCGCGTGGCGAAGCGGTCGCTCAGGGCGCGGTGCGTGCCGTCGGTGATCAAAAGTGGGACTTTCAGGAACTTGGTGGCGCCTTGAATTCGGCTGCCGAGGTTGACGGTATTGCCCAGGGCGCCGTACTTGAACTTGATGCGTGAGCCGACGTTGCCGACGCGTGCGGCGCCGCTGTTGATCCCGACGCCGACTTCGAGCGGATGCTGCAGAATGGGCTGCCATCGCGCATTGAGCGCGGGCAGGCTGGCCAGCATGGCGAGGGCTGTCTCGCAGGCGCGCACGGCATGATCGGGATGATCCTCGGGAGCGCCCCACATGGCCAGCACTTCGTCGCCGACGTAATCGACGACCACGCCATCGCGATCGAGTACGCACTGGGTCAGTACGCTCATGACGTCGGAGATCAGTTCGACCGTCTTGGTCGGCCCGAGTGCTTGCGTGATTTGGCTGAACCCGCGAATATCGCAGAACAGCAGGCTGACATTCGAATCGCGTCCAGCCAACAATTCCGGTTGATCTTCGAGCTTGGCGGCGAGGCGCGGCGTGAAGAACTGCTCCATCTGCAGACGCGACTGCAGGGCGGCGCGCTCCTGCGTCAGGCGCGCCAAGCCCGCCGCCACGCCGCTCGCCAGCACTTCGACGAGCATCGCTTCGAGTTGGCAGATCGGCCTGGGTGGAACGCCGTCGCGCACGCGCCGCTCGCCATAGAGCGCGCCGATGACGTTGCCGATCGGATCGAGAATTGGCGCCACTACCACCGCATCCAGGCCCCACGTCGATGTGCCGAGTTCGGGAACCTGCCAGTACAGTTGCTTTCCCTGCATCAAAGCGCGCAAGATTCGCGTGCTTGGCTGAGTCTCCTTCGCCAATTCGTTCGGATGCCGCAGGTGACGGGCTTTGACGCGCCACTGCGAATCGCGAAGAAGGAGCACTCGACCTACGTCGAGATCAACCAACTCCACGAGCGCTCGTGCTGCCTGCACGTAAAAATCGTCGGACCCAGCCGCGCTGCGCAGCAAACCCACGAAGGCCTGGATCCAGTCCATGAGTTGGTCGGCGCGCATGCTCGGCACGTCGCTCGTCGAGCGGAGCATGTCTGACGTGTCGCAATCCAATGAAGCAGATGTCTTTCGCAATTGCGTGAAGTCGATCATCGGATGCAAATGGAGCGAAATCCGTCCGAGCCGCACAAGGCCCGGCAGCGGCACCTTGCGCTCCTCGCCGGGGAGTAGGATTTGCTCGCTCGCCAGCGTCGCCGGGAACTCGTCGCTGGCATTGCGAACCAAGAGTTGATTGTCGGCGATCGGTTCGATTCGCAAGTGACACGGGGCGACATCGCGCTCCTCCTGGTGAGCGACCACGATGCGCCAGCCGTCGCGCATCCATCGATGGGACGGTTGCGGCTCCAGGTCGGATTCTTGACGTCCGATTTCCGCGGGGCCGTGCAAGTCGGCGACATACAATCTTGGGCCATTCAGAAAGCTCAGTTGCCAGTCGTTGGTCATGTAGCCTCCATCAAACGCAGGAGCTCGAAACAACCTCGCCCCTGGGCGTCCTCCGAATCACTGCACGATCATGTCCGGCCGGTCGGGCCTGTTGGGGGAGGCGGAGGGGGAGGCAGTGGCGTAAGCATGTCGAGTTTGTTAAACATCAGTTCGAATGGGCTGATAAACACGTCGCGCCGTTTGCCGAAACCGAACACGCGATCATTCGGGTTGTTGGTGCGAACGACGTTGCGAGCGGCGTGCGGGTTGACGATGAGGATCGACGTGGCGCTGGTTGACCCGCTGCCGGTGACGTCGTTGTAGACATGAGATCGGCCGATCGCGACGGAGTTGCCCGCGGCGCCGCCGGCCTTCTCGAGGTTGAGGGGCCCGAATCCGCCGACGATGAAGTTGCTGCCGCCGGCGCCGTACTGCACGTCGGCGATGTTGGTGTTGTTGATGAAGGTGTCGTTGCCGGCGCCGCCGAAGTTGGCCAGGAGTTTGACCTGCGAGCGTTCGAACACTTGGGTCTGAAAGCCTGTTCCATCGTTGAGGTTGTAGACCGCGACAAGTTTGTTGCCGACCTGATTCAGCGTGTATTGATTGCCGTTATTGTTGGCCGTGAAGTAGAGAACTCCCTTGTCGAGAACGAGCGAGCCGGCGCCGATCTGACGACCAGCAGCGAAAAAGACGGCGACACGATCGTGAGGCCCGGCGCCGGTCACCGTGGAAGAGGCGTTGGTGAAGATGTAGTTCGTCGCGCCCTGCGGCGCCACGTTGATCGTATTGGCGCCGAGCAAGTCGTAGATGATATTGCGGCCATTGCCGACGGTGATGGTATCCCCGGGGCCGCCGTAGATATTGTTGTCCCCGTTGGCCGCCACGATGGTCGAACCGCCGGCCTGATCCTGCACGAAGTTGTTCCCAGCCCCCACCAAGATGGTCTCGCCGGCGGCCTGGCTGTAGACAACGTCGTCGCCCTTGCCAAAGGTGAGAGTGCCGGGAATGTTGGTGAGGTTGCTGAAGAGATCACCCCGGTTGCCGCCTTGATAGTTGACCTGCGTGACGGTCCCGTCCAGCGTGATTTTCGTGCCGTCGAGGACCACCTGGATCGACGATGCGGACGGCTGACTGACGTAGGCGGTATGAGAGCGATCGGGGTCGACCGTGATGTTCAAGATCCCGTCCTGCAGAACGACCGAGTTGGCGGCAGGGACGCAGCGATCCTCAAGAATCTCGACGCAGAGTTGGCGAAGATTTCGCTTGGACATGATGATGTTCGCAGAAGGTGAAAGGCAACCACCGCGACGTGCGGCGGCTGAAAGCGCGCGCATCGGCATCGATCGCCGCGCAGCGACGCTTCGGCTAGGTGACGGGAACCTCAGACCACGGGATCGGGGATCGAGCGAATCATGCTGCGACGGCACAATTCGCGCGCGCGGACGGGTATTGCGATGAACCGAGACGGGATATGGACAATGCTCTGCAAAACTCTAGGTCAAGAACCTGTGCGTTGCAAGAAATTCGTGCGCCGACAAACTTCATTCTTCGCATGCCCCGGTCGGCCTGCGCATTGTTCCTGGTTTTCGCAAGCATTTCAGACCGCGTGCGGGTATAATGGACCGCGTGCGGGTATAATGCCCCGTACGTCTTGGGAGCCTCGCGCTATGGCCAATCCGAGCTTTCCGAAACTTACCCCCGAGCAACGCCGCGCTGCGTCGGGGCAGTACGACCGCGCCAACGAAGTCATCAAGGCTGGCGACCTCGAGTATGGCCTGCAACTGCTTCTGGAATGCTGCACCATCGATCCCGCCAATCTGATCTACCGGCAAACGCTTCGGCAGACGCAACGAACCCTGTACGACAACAACAAGACGGGCCAGACTCTCGCATACCTGCGGTCCTTCTTTACGCGGTTGCGCTTGCAACGCGCCATGATGAACGGCGAATATCGCGACGCGCTCATCGAGTGCGAGTATGTTTTCATGCGCAACCCGTGGGACCTCGCCACGCACCTGACCATGGCGCAGGCGTTCGAAGGACTCGGCTGGCCCGACCACGCCCTCTGGACGCTCGAACAGATTCGGCCGCTTCATCCGGAAGACGCGAGCGTGAATCGCCCGTTGGCCCGTCTTTACGAGAAGCGCGGCAACTTCAATCAGGCCATCGCTCTCTGGGAACTTGTACGCCGCGCCGAGCCTGACGATCTCGAAGCGCAGCGCAAGGGCATGGACTTGGCCGCCAGCGCCACGATCGCGAAGGGACGCTATGAAGAGGTGCTTCAGGACGAGGCCCCGTCCCCCGCTGCCGAAACGGCAATCGACCATGCCGCGCTCGAAAAGTCGGGCCCGCCATCGCACGACGATACCGATGCCAGCAAAGGCGAGCCCGAGGCCGAGCGACAACCACGCGAAGTGACCATCTTGCTCGACAAGATCAAGGCGCATCCCAAAAACGCCAATCATTACCTGCAACTCGCCTACTATTACAAAAAGGCCGAACAAATTGAGAGCGCGAAGCAAGTCCTGCAGCAAGGCCTGGGGCCGACGGGCAACAGCTTCGACATCACTCAGGAACTGCTCGATCTGGATATCGAGCCGTTCCGCATCGATCTCGCAATCACCGAGGAACGGTTGCGGAAGAAACCGGACGACGAAAACCTACTAGCGATTCGCGCTCGCCTGATGAAAGAAATCAACTCGCGCGAGTTGGATTACTATCGCCGGCGGTCCGACCGCTACCCGACCGACAGCTCCGCCCGCTTCGAGATGGGCATTCGCTTACTGCGAGTCGGCCAGCTCGACGAGGCCATCACCGAATTGCAAGCCATCCGCAATGATCCGAAGCATCACGGCAAAGCAGTCTTCTACCTCGGCATGTGCTTTCAGGCGCGCAAGAACTGGCGCTTAGCCCAGCGCAACTTCGAGGAAGCCTTGCAACAATTGCCCGCCAACGAAGTCGCGCTTCGCAAAGAAGCCATGTACATCCTCGCCGCTGGCTACGCTGAGACCGGCGAGCTCGACCGTGCCATCGACCTCGGCGTCGAATTAGCCAACCTCGATTACAACTTCAAGAACATCGGCAGCCTCCTGGATGAATGGCAAGCCAAGGCTGCGAAGTAGCCAAGAGAACGACCGCAAGCACGTAGCGGCAAACGGCTAGCTTGCCGGCTTCAGGGCCCAAGCTAGCAGCTTGAGCCTACGGGGAAAAACCACACCCCGTCGCCGTCAAAACTGAAAGTAGATGAACTGCTTTGTGCTCGCCTGGGCGATAACCAAGAGATACACGATCATCGCGACTGCCAGGCTGACCTTTACCACGTTCCACTCGATTACTTGTTTGAAAACGGTCTCGCTGTTGTAGATGAGCTGATAGATCCAGACCGCCAGCACCATTGCCGCTAGGAGCAGCGGGAATTTCGGATCGAGCGTGCCGTCCCATCCGGTCACGAAGATGCGTTCGCACACCGTCATTGAGTCTTCCCACTTCGGCGCGCGGAAAAAAATCCAGGTGAACGTCACGAACGTGAACACCAGCATCTGCTTGACGAACGTCGGCATGCGCTCCTTCCAGAAGAACGTCATCTCCAGATCGCGCGTGGCGCAGCGGCCGACCGCATGCAGAGCGCCCCAGATGATGAAGCCCCAGTCGGCGCCGTGCCAGACGCCGGAGATGATCATGGTGAGAAACATATTGCGATAGGTTTCCCAGAGCGTGCCGCGATTGCCGCCGAGCGGGAAGTAAACGTAGTCCTTGAACCAGGTCGACAGGCTGATATGCCAGCGGGCCCAAAAATCGCCCAGGCCGGTCGCCGTGTACGGATTGTTGAAGTTCAGCATCAGGCGAAAGCCCATCATCTCGGCAATGCCGCGGGCCATGTCGGTGTAGCCGGAGAAGTCGAAATAAATCTGCCAGCCGAACGCAATGGTGGCGACGAGCAGTTCGGGTCCGGTGCTGTTCGGAGGGATCGAGCTGGCGCCGTACACATGATCGACGTAATGCGCGAGGTAGTCGGACAGCGCGACCTTTTTGAATAGGCCGACGAGAAACAGCGAGGCTCCGTCAGCAACGCACTCGCGCGTGATCTCCGGCGTGCCTTGCAACTGAGGCAGAAGATTCCCAGCACGCTCGATCGGCCCCGCCACGAGTTGCGGGAAGAACGAGACGAAGCACAGAAAACGAATGAAACTGCGTTCCGTCTCGATCGAGCCGAAGTAGGCGTCGATGGTGTAGCTCATCGACTGGAACGTGTGAAACGAAATGCCGATCGGCAACACGACTCTCTCGAAGAGCCAGTCCGCTTGGTCGGTACGGCCGAGCAGCGCGTTGCCATAAAACGCGGGATCGGGCAACACAATCGGCCAATCCAAGAGCGCGAACAGATGATTGAGGTTCTCCGTGATGAATCCGGAGTATTTGAAGTACGCGAGGAAGCCGAAGTTTGACACGAGGCTGATGATGAGCCAGAGCTTTCGTGTGCTCTGGTTGCGTTCCATCAAGAGGACCATCCAGTAGTCGATGGCCGACGTGCCGAACAGGAGCAGAAGATACCACGGGTTCCACCAGCCGTAGAAGGCGTAGGACGCGATGAGGAACCAGATGTTCATGAGCTGATTGTTCTTCCGCACCAGCAAAAAGCCCGGCACGACGATCAAGCAGAAGATGAGGAA
>VGZI01000152.1 GCA_016872605.1 Planctomycetota bacterium | reverse complement strand
GCCGAATGCGTGCTGCTGTGCCAGCAACTCATCGAACGGCCCATCGTATTGCCAGCCGACCATGTCCTTGCCAGAGATCTCGCCGACGATCTCGTAGCCGCCTTTTTCCTTGAAGATTTGCTCGAGCGTCTTGAGCTTCGGAACGCCTTCGACCCACTCTTTGCGTTTGAATTGCTCTTCGAGACGCTGGGCAGTAAAGGCGCCTTTGGCGACGTAGTAGATTTCGTCCTTGTGTTTGACCTTGAGGTACGTCAGCGACGGATTGACGGCAGCGCCGACGTTCGACGACAGCGTCCAAGGAGTGGTGGTCCAGATCAGCAGGTTTTCGGGCGTCGCCCCCCCCACCCCCGGCCCCTCCCCCACAAGGGGGGAGGGGAGATGGAGCGGAAACTTCACGAACACCGAGCGATGCGCCACCATCTGGTAGCCTTCGTTCATCTCCTGCTGGCTGATGCCGGTGCCGCAGCGGCCGCACCACGGCATCGAGTCGTACGACTTGTAGATCAGCTTGCGCTCGTGGCACTTCTTGAGGAAGCCCCAGATCGTGTAGTTGTTTTCGTCGGCCATCGTGAAGTACGACTTGCGCTGGCCCGGAGGCTTGGCCCAATCCTCGTCAGAGCGGTCCCAGTCCATCCACTGGCCCAGGCGGATCGATTGCTCCGTCTGTCGGCGTGCGAACTTGTTGACGCGCTCCTTGCACGCGTTGACGAAGAAATCGATGCTCTTGAATTTGTCGTCCGGGACGAGGTTCTCGATGTCCCGTTTCGATTGCAGCTTGAGGTCTTTCTCGACCTCGACTTCGACCCACAAGCCCTGGCAGTCGAAACCGTTCTGGTAGCGCAGCTCGTGGCCGGTCATCGCGAAGTAGCGCTGGAACGCGTCTTTATACGTTCGGCCCCAGGCATGATGGACGCCCATCGGATTGTTGGCAGTGATGGGCCCGTCGAGGAAGGACCATTTCGGTTTACCGCGGTTCTTGGCGAGAAGCTTCTCGAAGGCCTGGATTTCGTCCCAGAGTTGCAGGATCGATCGCTCGACGGCGGGAAAATCGACGGTGGTTTCGACCTTATCAAACGGCATTGGCGCGGCCCCTCCCAGTTTTGCGTCAAAGAATAAAATACGCCCGTCGCCATCGATTGCAACGTGGCAGCTCGCTCGGCGGTTTCGCACGCAAGAAACTTGCAATGGTGATCGTGATGGAGTACAAGCAGTCTGGCGCCGCGAGGTGCGCGAAACCGCCGAGCGAGCTGCGACCATGCAGCCGATGATCATGAGGTGACATGTGATTGCGGGGTGTCACTTGATCTGGACGGCATACGGGACTTGGCTCCCAAACGATCCGCGCGGGAGTTCGTCGCACGAAATTCGCTCGCCGATCCTCGAAGAACTGGGAACGATACACCTCGGCCGCAGGACGATTCAGCCGTGCTCGAAGGTCATCCGTGAGTTCTATGAAGAAGCAGAGCCGAAATTGAAGCACGAAGTCATGCGGCGCACGGATGAAGATGTCCAACTCATTGCGGCATCATTTGCCGACACGATACGCATTCACCGCTATACTTGCTATGGCTGCGCGATCATGCGGAAGAAATGATTGCGTTTTTGCAGGACGATAGCGCCCAACGATCGATTGACGTGGGACCCCGGCCAAGCGATCATCCGGTGTGGGGCGGTCGAGGGTGGAAGGTGTACCTTGACTCGGGCGAGGACATGGAACGGGTCGTAGATTACCGTCGCATGAATTCGATCAAGGCGCGGCAAGCGGAACAGATGTGGGTTCTTGTCGTTCCGAATGATGGATGGTTGCCGGGGATCGGTGCGCGAAGGAAATGATGTCGTGCGCGAAACCGCCGAGCGTAGCATACTACGCAGCGGATCAGCACATGAAAAATTCGGAGGAAACTGATGGGTTGGCGCGACGAAGACGACGACAACTTCGACGATCTTCGCCGAGATCGGGATCGCAGTCCGCCGGCGCCACAAGGGAGTGCTGCGCTGGGGATTTCTTCGATCGTCGTTGCCTTCGTGTCGATCATCGCAGTGATCGGGATATTTGTCATTATCGTCGTCATGGCGGCGGCAAACAATCGGCCCCCCGGACCGCGCGACGCCGCCATGATCTTTCTCTCCTTCGGATTATTCATCGCCAGCCTGCTCTTGGCCGTTGTCGGGCTGGTGCTTGGCGCCGTGGGCGCTTTTTCAGCGAACGCCACGGGCATGACATGCGGCATTATCGGCGCCGTGCTCAATGCCATGATTGTGTTTGGGATACTTGGCTTGATGTGCTTCGGCGTGCTGACTGGGCGTTGATGTGTTACGCGCACAGTTCGCGGAGAATTGCTGCCGCGACGTCGACGCCCGTCGCAGCGGTCAACGCTCGCCAACCGGGAACGGCATTCACTTCGATCACGTAGTAGCCACCGCCAGGCCGAGGCAGTAGGTCGATGCCAGCGACGCGCGTGCCGACGGCTTCCGCCGCTCGCAGCGCTAGACGTTCTTCCTCGTCCGTCAGAAGGACCGGCTCGGTCCAGCCACCTTGGGCGACGTTCGTGCGCCAGTCATCGTCCGCGTGGCGGCGCATTGCCGTCAGAATCTTCCCTTCCAGGACGAAGGCCCGCACATCCCAACCAGGATGGTGGACAAACTGCTGAAGATACAACACCGTTTGCAGGCGTTCTAACGTGCGAAAAGTCCGCCAGGCGATTTCGACATCGCTGATGCGAATCATGCCGCGTCCTTCCGAGCCGAAGAGCGGCTTGACGACCACATCACCGCCGAGTTGTTGAAAGCCTGCCATCGCCGTCTCCGCGTCCTGGCAAACAATCGTCGGCGGACTCGGCAGCCCAGCAGCTTCGAGGCGAGCGCTGGCGAGATATTTATCCACACAGATTTCGAGCGATCGCGGCGGATTGAGCACGCGCGTCCCCGCGGCTTCGAGACGATGCAGCACATCCATGCGAAAGACAACTTGTTCGAGTGATCCGGGCGGCATGGTGCGAACTATAACGGCATCGTAGCCCGAAAGCGAAGTAGCATGCGGCAGCGACGCCGACACGCGACGGAAATCGACGGGCTCGCCGATGTGGCCGAGTAGTGCCGCGGCGCGCATCAAGTCGCGGACATGCCAGCCGGTTCCGTGTGATAGGATGGCAATTCTCATGGAAATAGAATGTGCTGAGTGTTGAGCAATGGATAACTGTGGACCACAACGGGACACGACTCAGCACTTAGGACTCAGCACTCAGCACTTAGCTAAAGAAAGATTGATACAGCACGTCCGCACGCGATCGACCGAAGGCGAATGTTCGGCCCGTCTTCAAGTTGCAGAACACGATCTCGCCCGGACTGAACAGCATCGGATCGATCTTGTAGAAATCGTGCTCGTACCGCTCGAAGATCGTTGCGAATGGAGCGCCGTAGTCGGCGGATGCACACGCGGGTACTTTGGGACCAATCTCAGCGAGTTGAGCGTCCTCCGCGTTGACCCAGATCGTGACGCGCCCACCGTACAGGATCGCGTCGTTGGTTCGGCCGATGGCGCCGAGCTCATCCTTGGCAACCGGCGGCAGCGGCGCGGAGCCGAAACCGGAGACAACCTGATTGAGATCGAAATCGAGCTCGTGCAGCTTGTGCAGTGCGGTCTCCAACGAACGAGCGACGACTTGAAGCGTGCCGGCCTGGCTGCCGGCGGGCGCCGCTAGCAGTGTGATCTTGTTTGACGGCAAGCCTAGCGATTTGCCGAGGTGCTCGAAGACGGCGTCGTCGGGCAGTTTGCGCGTTTCGAGCGTGCCGACGGCGACTGGAGCTTGCTCCTTGCCAGGGATCTGTTCGAAAAGTTCCTCCTTGCCATGAGCGGCGCGCATTGGGCCGGAACCCATGGCGAAGAACTTGCCGACCTTGACTTCCCACCCGGCGTATTGCGAGGCCATACAGGCGAGCACGGGATGATCGCTCGTGACAACGACGCTGGGACAAGCGATGCCGGCAACATCGCCGGGCGTCAGCGAAACTTCCGCCTGGCCGGCAAGGCAAACGCGCGCCAGTGCGAGGCCTGCCTGCAGCCCGCCCGGCGCCTTGATGCCGCAATCGATCAGACGACCACCACCGGCGAGCGTGTGCGTCTCGACGCGCAGCGTAGCGGCATTGGATGCGATGTAATCGGCCAGACGCATCGTTCGTTCGTTGAGGGTCAGCGTTGGAGCCACTGGCAGATCTCCAGTTTTTTTTCCTCGTTTTGCCCCCGCATCGCGCCTCGTGGCGTTAACGGTGAAACGGGTAATATTCGGATAGTCAATAAACAGTTTTTATCATCCCCACAAGCGCCGGGCGAGGGCATCCGCTTTTTCTTTGAGCATCGCTTCACATTCGTCAACGGTTGTGCCGGCTGCGAAAAGAGTCATCACGGGCCTGCCCGCGTCGATGACGTCGCCGGGGTGCGGGATGTCCGCGTATTCCGTGCGATCCAAATCAATGCCGCGGACGAGGCTCGCTTCCCATGGCCCAGGTTGCGGAAACGTGCACGTGTGTCGTGCGTAAAGGATCGCCTTGCCGTGGACTCGTTGTGCGGGCGGCCCGCCTGCATGTGTCGATGCTGGCGAGCCGCCTGCACTACGGTGTAGGTTGAACGCGTCTCGATGCCAGAGAAGCCACGGTTCGCCGAGACTTCGTTCAAGGATTTCAAGCGATGCGGGATACCGCGGGTTGATCTCGACGGGCCAAGGGACACTGTCGCGCACGATTGCGTCGATGCCGAACAGACCGCGTAACCCGAACGCACGGGCTATGGTCGTGCCGAGCGCTTGCCAGCGAAAATACGCTTCGGCTTCCAACGGCAGTGGCCCGATGTTGCCTGCGTATTGAAAGCCTGGAGCGTTCAGCCAGTGTGTGCCGATCAGTTGCCCGGTCGCGCCGAGGAATGCGGCATCGTCGCCGAAGCCGATGTAGATGCCCGAGCATGGCAGGCCATCGATGTGCTCTTGAAGGAAATGCGTGTGCGAATCGAATCGTTGGCCGACGTAGCCTTGAATACCAAATCCGCCGGCGCTGCGGCGTGGTTTCAAGAGCCATCGCCCGTGTCCTGCGGGCGCATCGGCAACGGTGGGACACGGGAAGCCGCCGTCACGCAAACACTGCGTCCAGCGCCGCGGCGAACGGATGGCTCGCACCACGTCCGGTGGATTGCCCCAGAGCGGGCGATCGATCCGCGCAATCAGATCGGGCCGATTCTCGAGTGCGCCCGTGTACATGACAGGCCCGGCAGGAGCGTCACGAAGGGCACCAAGCAAGCCGTCGGGATACTGATCGCTCGCAATTTTTCGAACGGTGGCCACGCGCTCCAGGTCGGCGTCGGCAAAAAGATCAGCACACCACGGTGACCAGCCTGCTCGAAGCGCCGACACGGCTGCGGCCCTCGTGCTGGCGCCAAGGATGATTATCGATTGATCGCTCATTTCCATGATGTATGACGACGTATCTATCGCGTCTCCGGCAACTGATTGCTATGCCGCAACCGGCGTCATATGTTGTTCTTACCATGAGCACCAACGAATCTGCTACGACGAACTTCGGCAAGTGGATGGCCTTGACCGCGGCCCTCTTGGGCTGGCTGTTTGATGGCTTGGAGATGGGACTGTTCCCACTCGTCGCTCGGCCGGCGCTACGTGAGCTGGGCGTGAGTGAGGGAGACGTCATCAAGTGGAACGGCGTAATTACCGCCCTCTTTCTCGTCGGGGCGGCGACGGGCGGTGTTCTCTTCGGCTGGCTCGGTGATCGCATCGGCCGAGTGCGATCCATGATGCTCAGCGTGCTCACGTATGCCCTGGTCAGCGGGGCGTGCGGATTTGCGACCGCGCCGTGGCAGATCGGCGCCCTTCGCTTCATCGCCGCGCTCGGCATGGGAGGCGAATGGTCGCTCGGCGTCGCTCTCATTAACGAGATCTGGCCCGATAGCTCGCGTGCTTTTCTCGCGGGACTCATCGGGGCCGCTGCCAACGTCGGCTACTTCGCCATTGCCTTGTTCGATCGCACCCTCAAGCCGCACATGAAAGAGCTTCGCGGCGTGCTCGAATCAATCGGTCTATCCGAATCAACGGTCGGCTATCTGATCGGACAGGACGAAAGCGGCTGGCGTATCCTGATGATGGTGGGCGCCGTGCCCGCGCTATTGACGTTTTTCATCCGCATGTATGTGCCAGAATCGCACCGCTGGGAGAGCGAGCGCGAGCGCGGCGCCACATCGCACTGGGCGACGCAAGATTTGCTCGCCGTTCTGATCGGCAGCTTCGGAGCGTGCGGCATCGTTGCTGTCTGGGCGCCGATGTGGGACTTTCAAATCCCGCTCGTTGTGCAGATCCTTGGCACGATCGTCGGGCTGATCGTCGTGACCACTGGCTACACCTACCCGGTCATCGTCTACCTGCAGCGGGCGACGGCAGCGTCCGGCGATCCGGCGCAATCGTGGCAACCTATTATTTCAAACATGCTGCTCGCCGCATGCCTGAGCGGCGTCGCGCTCTTGGGTACGTGGGGCACCACGCAGCAAGCGCCGACCTGGGCCGAGCAGACGACGCTCGATCCCATCACACAACTTCCCACGTTGCCGACGGTGCGTTCCGACACGCTGATCTGGGCATCGATCGGCGCCATCATTGGCACGATCCTCGCGGCCCTCGCAGCCGACATCCTGGGCCGGCGCATCACGTACACGTTGCTGTGTCTTGGCTCGCTCGGCATCATCCCGGCGCTGTTCCTGTACACGACGCCGCGCGATGGGCATTACGAGATCATGGTATTCGGCCTGGGCGCGATCACGGCATCGTTCTATGGCTGGTTGCCGCTTTATCTGCCGGAGCTGTTCAATACCAACGTCCGCGCAACCGGGCAAGGGTTCGGCTTCAACTTCGGTCGCGTTATCGCAGCGGTGGGCGTGCTGCAACTGGGCAACCTCAAAGCGTTGTTTGCGCCAAGGGGCTGGGCGGATGCCGAGGTGTATACAGCATTAGCGTGCATCTATCTCGTCGGTATGATTCTAATCTGGTTCGCCCCGGAGACGAAGGGGCAGCCGTTGCCGGATTGAATCTACGAGCACGCTGCGCAAACAAGTGCGGC
This sequence comes from Planctomycetota bacterium, assembly GCA_016872605.1. Taxonomy (GTDB): domain Bacteria; phylum Planctomycetota; class Planctomycetia; order Gemmatales; family Gemmataceae; genus SIAQ01. Next base: position 6,996 of record VGZI01000152.1, on the reverse strand, counting down.
CCTCGCTAACGCTACGGGCTAGTGTGCTTCTCGCAGCGAGTTCAGCAACTCCTCGTTGCTCGGACGATCGGCGGCGTCCTGGCTGGGATGGGCGTAGCGAAGCTTGCCCGAGGCGTCGATGACGAAGTCGCCGCCGAGTTGCCAAACGTCGGCGTCCTTGGCGGGACCTTTGGGGAGCCAGCCGCGAAAGACCAGCTTGAGGTAATGCCAAATCACGCCAAGCCGCAGAAAGCCCGTGACGCTCGTCGACCCGATGCCGAACGCATCGTACGCCTTTCGCTCCGGATCGGCCACCACCGGAAACGGCTGCGGCCTCTCGGCGAGAAACATGGCCAAATACGCCGGCGACATGAACGTGATGACGAGCACGTCACCGCCGAGCTTCTTGATGTCGTCGTAGATTCTCTGCACATCATCCAGATGCGCCCGGCAAGCAATTCAGGCCAGATGCCGCAAAAAGATGAGCAACAACGGTTTGCCGAGAAACGCGCGCAATTCGATCGGCGTCCCGTCGGGCTTGAGAAACGTGAAATCGCCGACCAATTCTCCTGTGGAAATCGCCATCGCCGCAACCTATTGTCAAATATGGTCTTATATATGGGCGCGTATATAGGGAAATCGATCACACCCCCCTGCGATGCCGTCATTACGGTGACGCCAGTTCCTCTTGCTGAGTGTGTTTCGAGCACCCATCTGCGTGTAGAATTAAAGTATGGGTTTCCGCAATCCGAATTGACGGAGCATGCATGAGCGACTTTCACACGGTTTGCAAAATCACCGATCTCAAGGAAGGCGAGGGCAAAACCGTCGCCATTGGCCAAAAGCTGATCGCCCTGTTCCTCGTCAACGGAACGGTCAACGCCATTGATGACACGTGCCCGCACATGGGTGCCTCGTTAAGCGGCGGCTATGTCGAGAGCGGCATCGTCACCTGTCCCTGGCACGCCTGGCGTTTCCGCGTCACCGACGGGACCTGGGCCGACAACCCGCGCATCAAGATCGGCTGCTACACGGTCCGCGTCGTCGGCGACGACGTGCAGGTTCAACTCATTCGCCCCGCCCCGGAGAAAACGCCATGAGACATTACATCCAACTCATCGCCATGGCTGCAATTTTTCTGGCATCGGCCGTCGTCCCGGGGCTTGGCCAAAACACCGGCGGCGGCAAGGTCGTGCCCAAGCTCGAGCCGATCGCCGAGACGAAGCTGTTGATGGAGGGACTCGCCCACGCCAACTTTCGCGGCCTGGAGCGCAACCTCACCAAGAATCCGATCGACGATCAATCGTGGACCTTCGCAAGAGGCCAGGCTCTGTTGATCGCGGAGACGGCCAACCTGCTGATGCTCCGTCCGCCGCGCAACCAGGGCGAGCCGGTCTGGTTCGAGCGCAGCATGGACATGCGAGCGCAAGCGATGCAGTTGGCGAAACACCTGGCGACCAAAGATCTGGAACGCAGCAAGGCCGGCATGCAATCGCTCGCCAACAGTTGCAACCGCTGCCACCAGAGCTTCCGCGTCCCGATCGACATCGCCCCCTTCCAACAACCCGCCGCCCCGCCGCTTCGCAAGGTGTGACCGGCAAGCCGAGCCGCGTCAGCGGGCGGGTGAGGGTGTGTTCAGCTGAGACAATTCGGGGGGGATCGCCATGCAACGCGCGCTCTGCGTTTTCGTTTTTGTCACGTCGCTAATTCCCACTCACGACGCGCTCGCCGCGCCCAACGTCTGGACCAAGCTCGATCGAGCTGCCATCATCGGGCGGCGCTGGGATGTGCCGGTCGGGTTCGATCCGGTGGCGAAGCAATTCCTTGTGCTCGGCGGTCGCAGCACCTTTGCCGACGTGCGCAAGCCACGTTCCTATGACGTGCTGACGCTCAACGCGAAGCAGGAATGGGAGAACACGCTTCCGCCGGGCAAGGAATGGGGGCCGAAGGTCGGCGCATGCAATGCGCCGCCGTGGAAGAACGAGATCTTTGGCTTCCGCGACACCGAAGGCAACGTGCGGCCCAACTGGACCGTCTACGGCACATTTTCGCTGGGCCAAAAGTACGATTACGATCCCGACACCAAGGCGTTCTATTTCTACGCCGGTGGCAGCACCTTCAAATACGACCCGGCCGAGCGTGCCTGGACCGATCTCAAGCCGCCCAATCATCCCGAAAAACAACTCGGCGGCACGCTGCTCTGGAGCTCAATGGTGTACGATCGGCACAACAAGCAGCTCCTCCTCTTCGGCGGCGGCAACGTGCAATCCCGCCGCGGCGATCCGGGCACTTGGACCTATTCACCTAGCAACAACGTCTGGTCCGAGCTAAAGCTGAAGGTCCAGCCGCCTCAGCGCGCCAACTCACGCCTCGCTTATGATCCAATCGCCAAGAAAGTCGTCCTGTTCGGCGGCGATCGGCTCGACGAACTGATGTCCGACACTTGGATATTCGACGTCGTTGCGCAGGAGTGGAGCGAAGCCGAGCCGAAGAAAGCCCCCGCGCCGCGCGGCGGCCATGCGCTGTTGTGGTTGCCGAAGGCCAGGAAGATTCTGCTCGTCGGCGGCTATGAGTACACCTCTACGACGGGATATGTCGGCAATCTCTACAAGCGATTGCCAATCGAACTTTGGACCTACGATGTCGCCGAATCACGCTGGGACCTTCTAGCCAGAGCCGGCGCAAAGGAGGGGCCTGATGCGCCGGCGAATTTCTTCGCCAGCGCCGCCGTCGACACGGACGATCAGGTCCTGATGCTAGGCCAAAGCGGCGCCTGGCTTTGCGAAGTCGATGCGTCCAAGACCGACAACGATGGCACCGAGAAACATCACGTAAAGCCCGGCACCATCGAGCGGCGTGAAGATTCGCACGATCCGTCGTGGTACGAGCGCGGCATGCCCAAGGCCGATCCCGCCAAGGTTGACGCCGACCTCAAGAAGTTGCCCGCCAACGAGTGGGTCGTTCGCCCGACGCCGAAGAAGCCCGGCATGAACATGGACTGGGGCTCGGCCGTCTTCGCGCCGGAGCACGACATGATCCTGCGTTTCTCGGGCGGCCACTCAGCGTACAGCGGCACGGCCCCGTTCGTCTATCACGTCAAGACCGATCGCTACACATTGCCGTTTGTGCCGGAATATCCGATCGAGTACGTGTACTCCAACGACCAGGTGCGCGGCGAATGGAGCTTCAAGCGCAACCCGTGGATGACCGGGCACACCTACAAATCGACCGGTTATGATCCAAACCTCAAGGCGATGGTGTTTGCGCCGCATGACTACACCTACTTCTTCGATCCGATCGAGGGCGCCTGGACGCGATCGCCGGAGCGCAATCCGTACCAGGCGAATTTCTACGTCGTCACGGTCTGCGCGACGCCGAAAGGCGCGGTCGTATGGGCGAACCACCGCCAAGGCGGCACTCCGGGATTATGGCGTCTGGACGCGGCGTCGAAGACGTGGAAGCCGTTGCCCCTGAAAGGCGACATGCCCGCGACGGGTGCCGATCATCACGGCATGGCTTACGATTCGATGCGCGATCGATTGCTGCTGTTCAGCGATCTAGGCAAAAACAGAGGGGACGTACTCGAGTACGATTTCAAAACCGGTATGACTCAATGGCTCGGCGCTAAGGGCAAGGACAAAGCACTGGCTCAATCGCGCGAAACGGCTTACATACCGGAAGCAGACGCCGTGCTGATCGGGGCGCACGTGAAGGATTCACAGAACACCTGGCCCATGTACGATTGCGCGACCAACACGTGGATGGGCATCAAGTTGAAAGGCGTCGATCCCGTCGGCAAGAAGGCGTTCAACAATTCGATGGGACTGGTGTACGATCCGAATCGGCGGCTTGTTTGGGCCGTCGGTCAGTACAGCCAGGTGCATGTGCTGCGATTGGATAAAAAGGCGGCGCGAAAGCTGGAATGATCGTAGACCTCACGCTCCGCGTGAGGCATCATCACGAGGATGGCTATTCGAATGGATACGGAATACACGGGCTCAAATGAATGGAATACACGTCTGTCGCCTTTCAGCAATGACCGTGTAAATACACGCGTTTTGTTTCTTGTAGTACCTTTGATAATAGTCGTTGTCGTCGTTGTGGTCATTTCTTTCTACGTGTATGCCTCGGGGGAGCCTTGGCGGGAAGTGGAGCGATGGAAGGCGAAGATTCAGGCCGAGATCTCGCCGCGAGAGGAAATGGACGCAGTGATCAAATGGATGGTAAGGCAGGGCCTAAATCCAATGATCGAGGAGAAAGAAATTCACGCCAAACATGAACAACGGTTTTTGGTTGGTGACGGGCACTTTACGTTTTCGTTCAGATTCGACGCACAAAAAAGACTTGAAAAATACAACGTAACTTGGTTTTCCAATTTTCCGTAGCCCTCCTGTGCCGTCTGTGGCACGCAGGCTCGGGTTGCGCCAGGGCGGCGGTATCACGTGGAAGTCGTCAGTCAAAATGCGCGGGCAGTATAGTCAGGTGCACGTGCTGCGATTGGACGCGAAGGCGGCGCGGAGGTTGGCATGATCCCAGGGGCTCGGAGTACCTCGCCCCTTGGCTTCCGGGGGGATACTACTTCTTCCTGGATCGTACTTCGGCTCGGATCGCTTCGAGTTCGCGGATCAGCGCGTCGATGCGGGCCTCGACGCTTCGGGAGGGACCACCGGTGGCTGGCGGAGGCGTTGCGGGGCCTTTGCCCTTGCCCTTCGGTTCAGGTGCGGGCGGCTTGGTCTCCGACTTCTTGCCGAACCACTTGCCAAAGCCCTTGCCGAAACCTTCGAAGCCTTTTCCTTTCCTGGTCTCCTTGGGGAGTTCGTCGAAGAGCTTCTTGTAGTACTCATAACGTTCGCGAATGGTTTTCGGATCGAGCTTTTCGCCGGGGCCTTTTCCCGCTTCCTTGGGGGCGTCTTTCTTCTTGAAGAAATTGCCTTTGCCCTTGAAGAAGTCGGCCTTGTTCTTGAAGAACTCGGCCTTGTTCTTGAAGAAATCGCCCTTGCCTCCGAATCCGCTCTTGGGTTTGGCTTGCGACTCCTTGGCTTTGGCGAGCCTGGCCTTGGCCTCGGCTACCTGCTCCAGCAGGCGGTCGAGATCGCGTTCCAGCTTCTGAACGTCCGAGCCAGAACCGGCGCCGGGGCCTGGTCCAAACGGCCCTTTGCTTTTGCCTTGCTGTGCGTCGATCTCGGCGGCGCCAAACAGGACGGCCGCCACGCCGAACGCAAACATCGCCACGGTACGAGTCAACATGCGAGACTCCTTTGCGAAAAAAACTAGATGGTCGGTGTGAAGGTCAATATATCCAGGGCGTCATTAGAGCAACGTGAACGATGGCGGGATGTTATGAAGAATCTGAAAAACTCGTCCGTGGCGGTGGCTCTTGGTCTGTGGCCAATTGCAGAATTCGCCAAGCTATAGCATCGTTTCATGGACACCACCGCTTGGGGATTCACTACCAATCAAAACAAACGCAGAGAACGCAGAGGATCGCAGAGAAGATTCGTTGAACCTCCCCGCGTTCTCTGCGGTCTCTGCGTTTCTTCCGTTGGATAGCCCACCCGACATGGGCCGCAGCCGGCGCCGAGGAAGCCCCTCCATGTAGCTTTGCTAATGAATCAACTTTTTTGTTTTTTCCGCAACAGTTGCGAACAATAAGCGTATGTGTAAATGACGGCGAGTGCAACTGGTTACTCAGGGATCCTTATCGTGGATGAAGCGGTCCAACAAGTGCTGCGCGCCAAGCACGCGGTCGAAATCTGGAACTTCGACGATGCGGTACTGCGTCAAGCGGCAAAACGGGCCGAGACCGCACGGAGTGAAGACCTGCGCCGTTGGATCGCCGCGCGGCTTAGCCATCGGGCCGAGTGGGCGTCCGAGTTTGCCGACGTCGTGCCCATTTGGCCCAAGGCGGTGCCGTTTCCGATCAGCATCGATGCCGAGCGCGGCGCAATTGGGTTCGTATCAGCCATTCCGGAATCCGCTCCTGCACTGCCTGTCACGGAACGCCGAGACGACGAACTCACGGAAACCGCCCAGCGCATCGTGGGCTGGCTGACGCGCGATTTGGCCCTGGAATGGCCTGGCAAGATGAACCTCGTGGCACATGTCTGGGTGCCGATGCCGACCCATGGGCGATCCGTGGGTTTGGCAGCGCTGATGGCGGGCCTGGTCGGCGCGCTCGCGCAGACCGATCCTCGACTACGCGACATTTCGTTCTTTTTTCCGATGACCGGCGAAATCGACCTGGCCAGCGAGTTGTTGCTCCCCGTAGATGAAGACACGCTGCCGGGCAAACGAGCCGCGGCCAAACGTATCGGCGCCAAGGAGATTTACGTCGCTGGCGGACAAGCGAGCCACGGAAACGGCCTACGGTCTGTCGCTCTCGACACGCGTCTGCGCAGCCAAACGCTCAAGCGGCTTCTCCAGGAGCTTGCCCGCGTTAATCCCATCCTTTACGAAGGCTTTCATCTCGTCCAACGAATGACTGGCCGGCTGATTGTTCCGCTCGATGACTTGTCGCAGTTTCTGCCCGGCGTTCTGTCTCGGCTTACCGACGACTTACGCGATATCCAATCGGTCCGCGCCAACCTCAACCTGCCACGCGATCCGAACGGTGGCAGCGCTATCGAACATTGGGATCGCCTCGTGGACGAGTATGTGCACAATCAAGCCGACAAGGCGAGCCTGCGAAATGCCATTCGCCTCTGCTATTGGATGCTCGAACGCAATGACGACGAGCCGAAACGCCGCGATTTGCAGGCCCTGGCAGTGCGGGTGACGAAAAAAGACTATCACGGCACGCTGCTGGCGGAAAAGGCCATCACCGACTTGACGGAGGTTCGAAAAAAAATGCAGCGATGCCGAGCATGACGAATCATCTGAGTTGGAAGTTTGGTTCAGGATGTGCTCAATCGCTGCCGCCGTGCGAATCAAAGATCAGGCCGGTTTTCTGAGCGAGCTTGTTGCGTCCAACGATGACGCGTGGAGAGCCCTGGCGGTTTATGCGGCCACGCGCCTCTA
>VGZI01000151.1 GCA_016872605.1 Planctomycetota bacterium | reverse complement strand
GACGACTACCCACCAGCCCGTGGCGATCACCAATACCCCGGCGGCGCCCGTGGCGATCCACAGCCAGTTGCGACACAGCGGACAATCCGACGTCGGCGGCTCCGGCGCGGCGGTCATGCTGGGCGATTCGTGCGGCCGCTGGCTCGGCGGCGCGGACGGCGCATTCGGCGATTCCTTGGGCGTTTCGGTCGTCTTGGTTGGCGCAGGCAGCGAAATATCCTTCGTCGCTTCCACCGGTGCGCTGGTTGGGAAAGTGCCGAGCGACTCAGCCGGCGCCGGCACGATCTGCTTGCCGTCGAAGAGCTTGTCGGTGATCTCCTTCCAATTCGCAGCCAGAAGGAGGTCCACGCCGGGATTCAGGTCCTTGACGTCGCAGGAGCATTTGCCGCACAGAAACATCGTCGCCGCCGCCATGTTTTCCGCGGTGAGTTCGTCGCCGGACAGGCTCGCCAATGCCCGACCGCGTCCGAAAATGACGAATACGATCGGTCCCTCCACTTTGTCCAATCCGGCCTCTGTGCTCAGCAGCAAAGACACAAGCCCCGCTTCGGCCGGCTGCTTGCGATCCAGCACCAGCATGGGCAACGAAACCTTGAGCGGCAAAGGCAATTGGATTTGCGGGCCTTCCTTGCTCTGCTCCGGCAATGTGATCTTCTTTTCCAAAAGCTTCGCCTGATCGCGCACCAAGTCGTACGCCGCCTTGTCCTTCTTTGCGTCGCCGCTGGTCATCACGACGAACACCGCCGACGGCCCGCGCGTCAGATGCCCCAGGATCGCTTGCCGCATCGGCGAGTCCATGACGCTCGCGACGTTTGCCACCGTGCACGGCCCCGACCAGGCGGTGTACGCCGCCTCGCGCGGCGGATGATAGCGCACTACCATCCACGGCGTCTTCTGATCGCTCCAGTGCCGAAGCCAAAGATTGACGCGATTATTGCCCAGATTGGTCCCGTCGTCTTGATCGAGATCGATGAGCGTAATCTCGGCATTCACGCGGCCCGGCTTGCTCCACGCGTCCAGCGACTTCTTGATATCGCTCGCAAGCGGTCCGTGGTGATAGACGAGCACCTCGTACGTCGCCAGCTCCCATTTCTCGAGTGCATAGCGAAAAACCGGAATGGTGCATGCCCGTGCTGAGGGCAGAACGCCGAACAGCAGGACGCACAAGGCCAGGATTGCTCTGTTCATAATGCACGTTCTCGTATGGATTTTGCTTGATGCCATTATATCGCCAGGAGACACATCGCGTCAAACACGAGTACTGTCAACGTTGAAACGCGGAGAGCGCAGAGAACGCTGAGAGAGATCCCGTTGTACTCTCCGCGTTCTCTGCGCTCTCAGCGTTTCAATTGAGATAAACCTACTTCACCCCGCTCATCTGGCGTGCCTTCAAAAACTCGTCCCCCGCCCTCCAGGTCGGCAGGCCCTTGGCGTTGGCGGCATCCCGGGCGATGTCGAAGGCGAAACGCATCAGCACCGGGTAGCCGGTGAAGTCCCAGTCGTCGCGGTACTGATCGTTCGGCGTGTGGTAAGTCTTGGCGATGAACTCATAGTGCAGCTTCTGCACGACCTCGGCCGACTTGCCCTTGATCTTCTCGCCGGGGAAGATGGAGAACGCTGGCACGCCGCCGCGGGCCAGGGCGAAGTGGTCGGAGCGATAGTAGTAGCCGAGGTGGGCCATCTTGTCGGGCTCGATGTCGAGCTTGTGTTTGCGCGCGGACGCTTCGAGGAGCCCATACGCCGTGGTGCGCTCGGCCCCGCTGACGATAACCGACTCAGGGATGCCGAGCGGAAGGATCGTGTCGAAGTTGAGGTTGAGCGCCGTCTTGCCGAGCGGGAACGCCGGGTTGGCGGCATAGAAGACGGCGCCGAGCAGGCCGCTCTCTTCGGCCGTCGTGGAGAGAAACACTGCCGAGCGCTTGGGCCGCGGGTTCTGTTTGGCCCAGATGTTGGCCATCTCCAACAAGATGGCGCAACCGCTGGCGTTATCGAGCGCCCCGTAATGGATGTTGCTCAGGCCCGGTGTCGGCTTCCCCAGACCCAGGTGATCCCAGTGTGCCGTGAAGATGACCGCTTCCGACTTCAACGCAGGATCGCTCCCCTCGACGACGCCGACAACATTGCGGCTCACGATTTTCTGCACGGTGGTCGGAATATGTCCCTTGATGCGAACGCCGAGCGGGATGGCTTTGAAGCCCTTGGTGTCGGCCTTGGCGAGCGCCTCTTCAACGGTGAGGCCGACCGAAGCGAGCAGCTTGTTGCCCGCGTTCTTGGGTAACCAGCCGGCAAACGCCAAGGCATGCCCGTCGTTCGCATTGCGGCGAAGCTGAGCGCCCTTGAGTTTCTTGACGACGCCGTACGGGTATCCCGCCGTCACATCGGTATGGATGATGAGCACCGCCTTGGCGCCGCGACGTGCCGCCTCCTCATACTTGTAGGTCCATCGGCCATAATAGGTCAGCGCCGTGCCGCCAAAGAACTTGGGATCGTCCGACGGCGGCTCGTTGGTGAATACGACGACGACCTTACCCTTGACATCGACGCCCTGATAATCGTCCCACCCGAACTCAGGGGCCGTGATGCCATGCCCAAGAAAAATCGCCTCGGCATCGAAGTCCTCCGACTGCTGCGATTTGCTGACGCCGGCGAACTCATCCTCGATTTTGAACGATGTTGATTTGTCGCCCTTGGTGAACGAGAGCGTGGCGGTCGGCCCCGTCGTGACCATCACGAGCGGCACGGCTTGGTAAAAGGTTCCGCGATCGCCCGCCGGCTTGAGCCCGGCCTTCGTGAACTCTCCGCTGATATATTCGATCGCCAAATCCTCGCCACGCGTGCCGACGCCGCGGCCTTCGAGCGGAGCGCTGGCTAGATGCTTGACATGCCCGCGGAGTCGGTCCAGCAAGACTTCTTGGCTCAGGGAGGTGGGTGCGATTCCCGAAAGCACGGCGACGCAACTGACGATTCGCATCATGTTCACGGTGTCTTCTCTCATCTTGAACGGTCATTCGAATCCCAGAACCGCGACGGCTTGCTGCGATTACGGGCTGGCCGATTTATGTTACTCGGATGCAATAACAGACGCCACGGAATTGAGGAATTGTGGATGACACCGACGAGGCACAAGAAGTTAAATCAATGATCTCAGTCCGGGAATAATCGAGCTTGAGCGCTCCGCGGAGACATGCAATGCCCATTCACGACCGGACGAGACTTGACGCTGGCATTTTTCACGACTTCCACCACGCCTGGAGCGCGGAACTCCGCACCGCTCTGAATGGCGGCCTGCTTCCTTTCGGCTACCATGCCCTCCCGGGACCGACTACGCGCCCATTTGGTCCGGATGTCTTGACGCTCCAGGGAAACGGGAATTTGACTTCGGGGAATGGGCAGCGGGGATCAGTCGCGCTGGTCGACAAACCGCGCAAGGTTCGCGTCGTGCAAGAAAGCGAGGCGGACCTGTACGCCAAAAAGGGCCAACCGCATCGTAATTCGCCACTATGCGATCACCGCTCACGTGCCGGATCGTTACCGACTTTTGCTTGCGGCGATAGAATTCCATATCGGTCTCGGCGATCGGCGTCAGCTTCGGCGCCATGAGCACCTCGCTGGTGGTCGGGGCCTCGCCGACACCTCCCTCGTCCCAACTTGATCCCTGCAAGGTCAAAACGTTTGGCCCGAAGCCAGCTGCGTGTTGCTCCGGCAACGCATAGTAATCCGCCGGCAGCACGCCGCGATTGAGCGCCCGCGCAAGCTCTTCGATCCAGCCGTGGTGAAAGGCGTGAAATATACCTGCGTCAACTCGTGTCCAGTCATGAATCGGCATAGACATTCTCATGCGATGGCCTTCCACATCAAACATACACGAAAGGTGCTCCGGGATCAGCTCATCGTCGAGCGAACCGCCGGCCGTATAATCCATATTAACTGACCCTTCGAACCCGAGTGGCTTCCATGCTCGACCCCCAATACATCCGCGATAACCTTGACCCCGTCAAAGCCAACTGCAAGAACCGCAACGTCAACGCCGACGTCGATCGCGTCGTCGCGCTCGATGACGAACGGCGGCGGCTCATCTCGGCCATGCAGGTCAAGCAGCAAGAAGCGAATGCCAGCGCCAAGACCGTGGGGCAGGAGAAAGACCCGGCCAAAAAGCAGGAGCTGATCGCCCGCGGCAAACAGTTGCGCGGCGAAGTTGCGGAGTTGGAGACGCAGCTCAAGCAAATCGAGATCGATCTCAAGGCCGTTGTCAGCACCATTCCGAACATGACGCATCCAGCCGCGCCGATCGGAGCGCTGCCGGAGGACAACAAGGTCATCAAGACCTGGGGCGAGCCGACGAAGTTCGACTTCAAGCCGAAGGACCATGTCGCGATTGCCGAGGGGCTCGATCTTGTCGATTTCGAAGCGGGATCGGCGGTGGCGGGGCAGAAGTTCTACTTCCTCAAGAATGAGGCGGTACTGCTGGAGTTGGCCCTCGTTCAGTATGCAATGACGACGCTGCTCAAGCACGGCTACACGCCAATCATCACGCCGGACCTGGCGCGCGTCGATGTGCTCGAAGGGATCGGGTTCATGCCGCGCGGCGAGGGGACGCAGATCTATTCGATCGCCAACTCCGACCTGTGCTTGATCGCGACGGCGGAGATCACGCTGGGCGGCATGCATCGCGATCAGATCATGGACGAGGCGAAGCTGCCGCTCAAGTACGTTGGCCTGTCGCATTGTTTCCGCACGGAAGCCGGGGCGCCGGGGCGCGACACTCGCGGTCTTTATCGCGTGCATCAGTTCACCAAGGTCGAGATGTTCGCGTTCTGCGTGCCGGAACAGTCGGACGCCATCCACGAGGAGATTCGCGAAATCGAGGAGGAAATCTTCCAGGGCCTGAAGTTGCCGTACCACGTGATCGACACCTGCACCGGCGATCTGGGCGGCCCGGCCTATCGCAAGTACGATCTCGAAGCCTGGATGCCCGCGCGTGGCAAGGCCGGCGAGTACGGCGAGGTCACGTCGACATCCAACTGCACCGACTTCCAGGCCCGCCGGCTCAACATCCGCTACAAGAGCCCCAAACACAAAGGCACGAGATTCGTTCATACGCTGAACGGCACCGCCATCGCCGTGAGCCGATGCCTGGTCGCGATCCTCGAGAACTACCAGCAAGCTGATGGTAGCGTGGCCATTCCGGAAGTGCTTCAGACTTGGATGGGCGGGCGGGATCGGATTGCGCTGAAGTGATTCCGTCGCCAAGGCGGCCGCATTCATTGACGATCGGGCTGAGAATTCCCTGTTCCTCGCCTGCCTCAGTGTAGGGGAGAGCCGCCCATTGCCGCTCAATGACTCCAATGCGAACGATGATGTTGACTGTTCGGTGCATTCTCTTCTGGCTCGCCCTTCTGCCGACTGTCGCGGCGGCCGGCGATGACGCGGACAAGGCGATTGGCATGATCAAGCAGTGGGGCGGCAAGATCGTGCGCGACCAGGCCGCCAAGGGCAATCCGGTCGTTGGCATCGACCTGTCCTATTGCCGAATTGCCGACGACATGCTCAAGGAACTGGCCGCTTTTGCGGAGTTGCGCGAGCTTGATCTTTTCGGCAACAAGATCGGCGACGAGGGCATCAAGCATCTGCGCCGATTGCCGCGCTTGCAGCGAGTTGACCTTTCCCTGAGTCGAGTAACCGACGACGGGCTTAAGGAGCTTGCCGGCCTCAAAATGCTGACGACGCTGGGCCTGACCGAGACGGCTATCACCGGCGCCGGGCTCGACCATCTGCGCGGTCTGGTCGAGCTGAAGGAACTGCAGCTAAGCGGATCGGCGGTTACCGATGACGGGATGAAGTCGATCGCGTCGCTGCAAAGCTTGCGCGTCGTCATCTTGCGCGACACCAAGATCACCGATCAAACCATGCCGTTTGTCGGCAAACTCAACAAGCTGGAGGCGGTCGATCTCAGTGGAACCAAGGTGGGCGACGCCGGGGCGATGTCGCTAGCGTCGCTCATCAAGCTGCAAACGCTGCGGCTCGATGGCACGCCGATCTCCGATGCGGCGCTGAAGGGCTTCGCCTCGCTTCGAGAACTGCAGACGTTGTCGTTCTTGCACACCCGCGTTACCGGCGTCGGCTTGAAGAACCTGAGCAGCCTCCGCGTCCTCAACCTGCAACACACCGATCTAGCGGACAAATCTGTTGGAGAGATCGCTCAATTGGCGAACTTGCGCGACCTATCGCTTGCTGGCTGCAAGGTCGGCGACGCGGGCATCATTCACCTCGCTACTCTGAAATCGCTCCGCTCACTCGATGTGCGCGGCACTCGCCTCTCCGACGAGGGACTCAAAGCAATAGTTGGCCTCGGCGAACTGCGCACGCTCAACCTCGGCTACACGGACATCAGCGATCGCGGCTTCATGGAACTCCGCTCGCTGGCCAAGCTGGAGGAGCTTCGGCTCAGCTCCACCAAGATCAGCGACTCGGCACTCAAGTCGGTGCGAGAACTCAAGTCGTTGCGTGAAATCGATCTGAACGACACCAAGGTGACCGACGTCGGCGTCAAGCAACTCCGCGACGCATTGCCCAAACTCACCGTCAATCGCTAGATTCCGCCGCGTAGGGTGCGTAAGACGCATCGTTCGGGGCCGTTGTCCAGCGGACGGACGGTGCGTTTCACGCACCCTACAGATGGGACATGATTAGAGCCGCGACCGTCCGGGAGCGGTTTCCATGGGACGCTCCCTAACGGTCGCCGCTCGGACAAATACCTACGCCTTCGAGGCCTACTCGCCCGTGTCGGCGGGTGGTGTTGCATCCGGGGCGGCGGGCGTTTCTTCGGCGGACGCCGGTTCCTTGTCGGCGGCGTCGGGCCAGATGCGGCCGTAGACAAAATAGCCTCCGTAGCCCAGAAGACCGACGGGGATGGCCAGTGCGACGCCGGTGATCAGGGCGAGCATGCAGTACGCGAAGATCTTGAAGCACCAGCCCAGACCTTGCTTGACGTAGCTGCTCAGTCCTTCATCGCTGGCGACGATCGGGGCGGGCGTTTGCAGCGTGACCGTGATCTGGGCGGTGGCGAGATCGTTGTCGGGCACGTTGGGATTAGTCTCCGTGCTCAGCTGGATCTCCTTGCCTGCTCCGCGCAGTTGCTTGACCAGTGCGTCGTGCGAAGCCAGCGGAACGGTGAAGACGAGGACGGTTTTGGCCTGGCCATTGGGCAGGCGAACGACGTTGCCGCCGGCCGTGCGTCCCTTGATGGAGCGAACGAATTCCTTGGCCTCGGTGGCCGCCTTGTCGATTTCGCTGACTTCAACGGAGAGTTGAATCTTCTCGCGCGCCGGGCGTCGCCGGTTTCGAGATAGAGGCGCGCGAAGATCAGCCGGGACGTACGGCGGACGAGCTCTTCAAACGCGGCCTGATTGCCACGCTGTGCGCGTCCGACAAGGATTTCATCAGTTTCAGTCATCAGCACGTCCTGAAGAGAAGACGACGACGGCGGATCGGGCGCGCGCGGGATTTCTTCGGAAGCCCCGGGGTTCGGAGTACCTCACTCCGGGGCTTTTTCTACCTATAATTCCCTTAACCCTACCATTTTCCCCTCAATCTCGGGAGTGCGAGCATGAAATTCGTGTTAAACGCCGTGATTGCCATCGTATTAGGAGTATCGCTGGCCACGGCTGCGTCGGCCCAGGGCAAGGGCGAGGAAAGAGACATCTTCAACTACGTCGCCCAGAAAAAGGCGGGCAAGGATGTCAAAAAGATCATCTTCATTGCCGATCCCGACACGCACGGCGGCAAGGGGAACCACGAGTTCAAGGCCGGCGCCATCTACATGGCGCGCGTCCTCAACGCTCGCTATCCGAATTGCTACGCCGTCGTCCATCTGGGCGGACGCTGGCCCGGCGGCGCGTTGAAAGTCGACAACCAGGCGTTGCCGAAAAAATCGGGCGAAGTTTGGCCCAAGGACATCGGCCATGCCGACTGCTACATCGTCCTGCTTAACCACGCTCGCCAGGCGGCATTGGACAAGGACATCGCCGCGGCCGTCGAACGTGGCGCCGGCTTCATGGCCATTCATTACGGCGTCGAAGTCAGCAAGGGCAAGCAAGGCGACAATTTCCTTAAATGGATCGGCGGCTACTTCGAAACATTTTGGTCGGTCAATCCGCATTGGACGCCGAAGTTCGACAAGATTCCGGAGCACGAAACGACGCGCGGCGTCAAGCCGTTCTCGATCAACGACGAATGGTACTATCACATGCGGTTCGTCGAAGGCATGAAAGGCGTCACGCCGGTGTTGTCCGCCGTCGCCGACGTCAAGACGGTGACCGGGCGCTGGGACGGCAAGAAGGCCGGCGCGCACAATGGCAACCCCGATGTCCTCGAAGCGGTCAAAGCCGGCAAGCCGCAGCACGTTGCCTGGGCCTACGTGCGTCCCGACGGCGGCCGCGGCTTCGGCTTCACCGGGTATCACAATTACAAAAACCTGCAGAACGACAGCTTCCGCACGTTGCTTCTCAATGCCGCCGCGTGGACCGCGAAGCTGGACGTACCTGCCGAAGGCATCCGGACCGAAACGCCTAACGATCAGGAACTCGATCGCTACTACGTGGAAGGCTTACGGATGCTGAGGTAGCCCGCTTGCCGTTTAGCGCTCGCATGGCGCCGGGCGAGCGCTAAACGTAAACATCGAGAAACACCCATGTCGTTCATTCGCCGACTGCCGATCTATTTGCTCCTCGACAATTCCGAGTCGATGGTCGGCGATCCATTGGCGGCCGTCAATCAGGGATTGCAGCAGCTCTGCTTCGAAGTGAAAAGCGACCCGATGGCGATCGAGACGGCATGGATGTCGGTGATCACGTTCGGCGGGAAGCCGCGCGTCGTCGCGCCGCTGACGGAGGTCTTGCAATTCTCGCCGCCACCGCTCTACGTCGGTCCCGGCACGAACCTCGGCGCTGGGCTCGAGTTGCTCGCCCAATCGATTCGCAACGAAGTCCGCAAGTCGACGGCAGAGCAACGCGGCGATTGGCGTCCCATCATTTTCCTCATGACCGACGGCCAGCCGACCGACAACTGGCGCGATGGTCTGAACCGCTTTCGCGCAACCGTGTCGCCGAAGGATGCCAACATCATCGCCATCGGCTGCGGCGAAGACGTCGATATGGACGTGCTCAAAGCCATCACGCCGGTCACGCTGCTCATGAAGACGCTGACGCCGGGCGCGCTGCAAGCGTTTTTCAAATGGGTGAGCGCTTCGGTGAGCACGGCCAGCGTGCGCGTCGGCGGCGAGGGAAAGCCGTTCGAACTGCCCGCGCTGCCGCCCGGCGTTGAGATGCCGACACAGAGCGGATCGTCATCACTGCATGCGGCCTCGCAGTTGATCTTGTTTTCACGATGTCAAAAAGACGGCAACCTCTACTTGATGCGCTATCGGCGTTCGGCCGGCGGTTACCAGGCGGAGCGCGCGTACCCGGTGGGGCGTGATTACGCTGCCGAAGTGTCGTCGGGGTATGGCCTGGACATCGACGCCGGGCAGCTGAGCGGTTCGCCGGCGTGCCCGTACTGTGGCAACCCGGGCTTCAAGCCGCTCTCCGACAAGAGCCTGATGTGCCACGATCGCCTCGAACTGCGCGGCGGCCGAGCCCAGGTCATGTTCGTCCTCGATATCACCGGCAGCATGGCGGGGGAAATCGAAGGCGTAAAAGACAACATCAAGGACTTCATGGACTACATCCACTCCGAAGGGCTGTCGGCCAAAGTCGGGCTGATCGCCTTTCGCGACCTGGAGGAAGACGAGCCGCCGGAGGTGTTGACGTTTCAGGGTAAACCGTTCACCAAGGATGCGGGGATGTTCAAGAAGCAGGTGTCGCGGCTCGTCGCCGACGGCGGCGGGGCCAACGACGGCGAAAGCAGCTTCGACGCGATCGCGCTGGCCTGCCACCAGCCTTTCGATCAGGGCGTGACGCGCATCCTGATCTTGATCACCGACGAGCCGCCGTTGACACCGGACGGGCGCATCCGCAGTCTGGAGGATGTCGCTACGGCGCTGTCGCAGGCGCATATCGATCAGCTGCACATTGTGGCGCCGGACTATGTGCAGGACCGCTATACGCCGTTGCATCACACTGTAAAAGGCGACGTGTTCGATCTCGACGCCGGGGCGCGCGGCGGCAGCACGTTCCGCAAGATATTGCTCGACATCGGCAAGAGCATCAGCATCGCCACACGCATCGGGTAATGTCGTTGGCGAGCCGAGCCATCGAGGGTCCGCCATGCTCATCGCGGTCATCAGCGACACGCATAGCCGTACCGTCTCCGTGCAGAGTGCGCTCGACATCGCCCAAGCCCGCGGCGCCGAAGTCATCCTCCACTGCGGCGACATCTGCGACGACGAGACCGTGCATCTCTTTCCGGCGCGCACGCATTTCGTCTGGGGCAATTGCGACTATCTGCGCGACGATATCGAACGCGCCATCACCGACATCGGCGGCACGCTGCACGGCGACTGGGGCCAGCTCGAGTTGGCGAATCGCTCGATCGCTTTTGTCCACGGCGACAATCGCATGCTGCTGTCGGAACTCGAATACGCCGACGCCTTCGATTTTCTGTTTCACGGGCATACCCACGTCGCCAAGGAGCATCGCGTGGGCCGAACGCGCGTGATCAATCCAGGGGCGCTGCAGCGCGTCGCGGTTCGCACGTTTGTGTTGCTCGACATGGCGACGGGGGAGGTGGAGAGCATTACTGTGGATTAGGATTAGGTCCTGGCTAGGCGCGGCGGCCGCTAAACGTAATCGGCGCGCCGGTGAGCGGTTTTGAGCCAAGTCCGGCCGCATAAGCTGCGTAATCTGCAAAAATATTTCACAAAATGTGGGTTTTACTGTTGTAATAGGCTCTTGACTCGGTTCCAATAATACTAATGGTATTCGATCCAATTCCTGTCTGAGTATCGTACCTGAGAGATTTCAGCGCGTTTCTTGACGATCGGCACTCAAATCGCTGGTCATGGATGTGGTAGCCCGTGAGTAGCAGGCGAAAAAGGAGGTTGATCATGGGAAGCGACATGATAGTAGCCCTCAAAGAAGCCTCGGCCAACGGGACAACTCTGTTCGGCCTCAATCACCATGCCGAACCGGACGCACGTCATTCGGTTCAGGTCAATCCGGGGCAGATGCACGATCCCGGCGAGATGCTCCACGTCGGCCTGATCGAGATTCCCCAAGTTCGCCAGACGAATTCGGTCCTTGGCCTGCAGCGCGTCGGCCAATGGGGATTCACGCACGGGATTAATGAGCATCGCGTCGCGATCGGCGTCACCGGCTGGCACAGCCGCCTGGCCAGCAATGGCACCTCATTGACGGGCGACGACCTTGTTCGCCTGGCCCTGGAGCGAAGCCATAAGGCGCATCACGCCGTCGAAGTCCTCACCGATCTACTGGAGCGGTACGGTCAAACACCGGCCACCGCGCCTCGCGACAGTATCCTGCTTATTGCCGACAGCGACGAGGCGTTCGTATTGGAAACCGCGGGCCGATACTGGGCGCTGCTCGAATGCGGCCATACACGCGTGGTCACGGATGCGGCCATGATCCGTCAAGACTGGCGCCGGTTGGCGCCAGGTCTGGCGACGTACGTGATCGAGCAAGGCTGGTGGAACGACGACGGCAGTAAGATCGACTTCGTGCGCTGCCTGGCGGAAAAAACGCCGATCACAAGCGTTGCGTCCAAACGCTGGGGACATGCCAGCTTGGCGCTCGCACAACAACAGGGGGCGATCGATCTGTACTTCCTGCGCCGCATGCTAGGCGATCACTTCGTGCAAAATCGGGATTTCCTTCCCAACGCCAAAACCGCGCTGGCTTCGAGCTTTCTCGTCGACTTGCACGCCGAGGATCAACCGCCGATCGCGTGGGTCGCCTTTGGAGCTCCAAAAGTAGAGTTGTACTTCCCGGTGTGCATGCAAGGCCAGCTTCCGGCGGGCTTTGGAGAGGGTATCCCGGCCTCGCCGTCGATCCAGGAGCGAATCAACAACTTGCAGCGCCTTACATTGGGAAATGAACGCGCGCACCTTGCGACGACCATCGAACGGCTGCAAGCACGCTTCGATCAAGACGCGGAAGAATTCCTGCACAAGGCGCAGGACTATTCAAATCATGGCAAGCCGTACCTTGTCGGCCAGTTCGCCACCGAGATGATGCATCTGCACGTTGAATTGTTCGACAAGGATTATCGCCGACTTCTGGGAATGGAGGAAGCGCCGCGTCCGACGGTGCCGGAGGCCGAGGAAGTCATGTACTTCGCGTAAAGGTACGCGGAGTTGAGCGACATTCAGCGTTTGCCGCCGAACTTGAACATCGAGCCCACTTTTTTTGAGTAGCCGTCAAATTTCTTGTGCAGGTCGGGGCGTTGGCGATCGGGCGTGCGCTGCCAAATGCGATCCAGAAGTAGTTTCTGGGCGGTGAGCCGATCGCTGCGTTCTTTCTCGGAATCGCGCTTGTCCCAGCCGCCTTTGTCCTTGTCGAAGCCGCCCTTGTCAGATGGGCCCTTCTTGAAGTCGAGTCCTTTCGGCGCCAGGAACTTCATAAACAGAGGCGTCTTCCATTGCTGCATGGGATAGACGCCGTACTGCATGAAGCGATCGTAGCCATGTGCGTAGCGATCGCGATCGAGTTCATTGCCTTTCTTCTCGGCGGCTGCGGCGCGATCGGCAAGCAGGTTGGAGATTTTCTCGATCTTCTCCGCTTCCTTGACGATGTCGTCTTCATTCTGAGCGAGCCAACGCCCGGATCGAAGAAGCTCATCGGCAAGCTCATGCTCCTCCAGCGTCAGTAGGGCTTGGTCCTTTTCCAGTTCACGGCGCAGCGTGGGCTCTTCTTCGAGAAGCTCTTTCCGCCGCTCGACGTCCGCGTTGGTGATGGCGACGTTCCAGTCGATCAAGCGGTCGATGAGAGTCGAAGGGGCGGCCTGCGTGGAACTGGGACCAAACAGCATGTACGCCAACGCCCCCAGAGCGATCAGCACCATGGCGGCCGCCCCGACCCAGCGGATGGGATGCCAGGGATGCAACGCGGGCTTGGCGCGAGTCTCGGTTTCCGCGGCAGCCGGCGCTTCCGTCTCGATAGGCTTAGTCGGATGATCGATCGTCTTGAGAAATCGCTTCTTGGCGTCTTCGCACCCCGGCGGCATGGGCTGATCTCGCCAGTCCACTTCCATCTTGTACAGGGAGCGCGCAAACTTCGCACAGACGGCACATCGCTTGAGATGCCGATTCATGTCGCGCGGCCAGTCCTTGACGAGCAGGCTATCCACCTGCATTAGCCAGGTCTGTACATAGTCGCAGTTCATGAGTTCCCCTCGGCGGCGGACTCCCCTAGGCGTTTCAAAAGCTTCGATCGAGCCTGATGCATGTGTTGGCGGGCGGCGACCTCCGTGACGCCCGCAATTCCCGCGATCTCCTTGAACGACAAATCCTCCGTGACGCGCAGGTGGAACACAAGTCGAGTCAGTTCCGTCAATTCCTGCATAGCCACGCGGATCAGTTTGCTCTGCTCGGCGACATCCAACTCGCTTTCCGCCGACTTTTCCTCGCTGACCACGTCTTCCGTAAGCGGACCGATCTTGAGCGTCTGCTTCTTTCGCTTGATGTCGAAAAACGCGTTGGTCGCGATCCGCAGCAACCATGCGCGCAAATTCGTGCCGGCCTTGAACGTGTCCCACCGCCGTATCGCCCGAAGGAAGGTCTCCTGCGTTATATCTTCGGTGTCATGCGGACTTCCCGTCAGCGAGTAAACGAGCCGATAGACTGCCGTCCAATGCGCCTCCACCACCTCGTCGAAATTCTCCGGTGGCGGAGCGCTGGAGGGATTATCTCCCTCTGAATTACAACGAACAGATGATTTTCGCGTGAGTTTAATAGCTACATGACCTAAATACAGCGACCGGCGGCGAATCGCAGGTCAGAATCAATTTATTAATAAACAATGAGCGTTCGCCATATGCGTATGCTTTGACAGCAGTTGCAAGTGAAACGCAATCATTCAATCTTCACGGCGAGACCCCTGTCTGATGGCGTGCATGGCCGATTTCTTTCAAAGTATTACAGTTAAATATCCGTAATGTTGGGCGTCCGGGCCGCATTTTCTAGGGGTGGAGACCAGTTCGGCGCCGGCTTTCAAGCCTGACGCTTTTCGGGGCCAGTTCTGGCAGAGAGCCTGATTGCAGAAGATCACTCATTACTTTTCTAGTGTATCATGCCAATTCTAAGAATTCGATGAGGGATTACTTTGCCTAGATGACCATTTCACAAATCGCTTTGCAGCTGCAATTGGCCTGGACAAAACGGGACGTTTGCGTCAAGCTGGCAAGC
>VGZI01000150.1 GCA_016872605.1 Planctomycetota bacterium | reverse complement strand
CCCGCGTGGGGCTTGGTAATCCTCATGAAGTCATCAAAAGCAGCCAACCGCTCTTCGACGGTCAGTTCGCTTTGGACCGGCTCCAATGTCAGCCGAACCTGCGTACGCTCCGGCAGATCGAGGGCCTCGGCGGGCTTGAGAACGCCGTCTTCAAAGGTCGCGAGGATGGTCTGCGCCATGATAGCCTCTGTGATCTATTGTAGCATGGGCCCCGTGGCCGTGGTTCGTGGTTTCGAGTGAACCGGCTTGCGCGACCCCAGCCGCAGTACGTGTTTGTTGTATTTCACCGCGACGCCGACTTTTTCAGCGCCGGTTGCACACGGTATTCAACCGAGTTCGGCGTCGCCTCCGGCGGATTCTCGTATGGCAGCGATTGCAGGAACTGAACCAGATCGTCGATCTCGTTTTTGGCGAGGTGGCTTGTCTTGCCGTGCCTGTCCTCGGTGTTCTGCGTGGTGAGAACATCGCGCAACGTCGGGGCGGAGCCGTCGTGCAGGTAGGGGGCGCCGCGATAGATGCCGAGCAGCGTTGGCGTGTCGTACTTCGTGCCCATGCGTTCGGTTTTGTCGTTGCGGCCCGTGCCGACGTCGTGAAGATTAAACGGTTTCTTGAGGCTGCTGTCGGAGTAGTACGGCCCGCTGTGGCAGGAAGCGCAGCCGACGTCCTTGCGGTGGAAGATCGCCTTGCCGCGCTCGGCCGACTCGGTGAGCTTGCCTGGCGCAGCGATGTGCGGCGACAGAGGGAAGTCGAGCGAGTTGCTGTAGATGGCGATGGCGTCGAGGTCCTTCGATCGACCCGACGTCTTCTCTTCCAGCTCGACCTTGTGGAAGCCCACTTTTGGCTTGATCTGGCCCTTCAAGAAGCCGGTGCCGAACATGAGCTTGCTGCGCACGGTGTATTCGAAGTCCTGGACTTCGTCACGGTCAGCGGACCAGTGCAAGGGGTGCGTGTGGGCCATGCCGATGAAGGCGGTGGTGCGGCGGAGTCCCTCGGCTTGCTGCCAAACGCGGGCGTCATGCAGGCCGTCCGGATGGCATGAGGAGCAAGCGACCCAGCGTCGGCTTGACATCGGCGAATTGGCGGTGTTGAAGAGGATCTTGCCGCGCACCCATTCCGGCGTCTTGGCCGGCTCACATGTCTTGATGGTCTTGACGACGCTCATCGACGTCGCGTTATAAACGGCGACGGCGAAGTCCATCGCGTTGTAGACATAGAGGTACTTGCTATCCGGGCTGACGCGGACGGCGCGCGGGTTTTGGCCTGTGCGGGCCGGGAAGCCGGCGCTTTCGATCTCCTTGTAGTCGTCATCGACGACTCGGCAATAGTTCATGTCGTTGGTGCCGGCGTAGATGAGGTAGAGCCGTTTGCCGTCGGGGGCGATGGCGGTCTCCCACGGATTGGTGACAACGTAGACGCCGTTGAAGGTATCCATGCCGAAGGAGACACGGCGGCGTCCCTCGCCCGGCTTTAGATCGTGAATGCTGAGCTGTGGAAAGATCGATCCGGCGCCGTCGGCGACCTTGATCATCGAGCGGATGTGAGCGACATACGCCTTGGGCCGAGTCGGATGCACGAGCACGTGGCGAGCGAGGTTGTCTGTCGAGTGCCCTCTCCAAGAATCGACGACCTTGGCGGAGTCAAGATCGATGGCCTTGAGCATGCCGGTGTAGAATTCGCTGACGTAGACGCGTTTGCTGTCGGGCGCAACGGCGATGCCGCGCACCATCGAGCTGGCGGGGATCTCGCGCAGCACCCTTCCTTCCTTGAGGTCGATCTCGCTCACCAGGCCCGGGTATTCGTTGCTGACCCAAGCGCGCTTGCCCTCGCGGTCGGCGACGATGCCGTAGGGCTCCGCGGCCGTCTTGATCGTCTTCTCGATCTTGCCGGTGTTGGTGTCGATAATGACGACGCAGCTTTCGTGATAGAGGGTGACCGCAGCGAGGGGTCCATCGCCGATCCAGGTGACCCCTTCGGGCTTCTTGCCGACCTTGATCTCGCGGACGGCTTCGTTCTTGGTTAGATCGATGAGAGTGATCGTGCCGTTGTCGGTGTTGGCGACGATGAGGGCTTTGCCGCTGGGCGCCACGTCCATCAGGCTATTGCTCGCGCCGGCCAAGCCGATCGAGGTGAAGGTGACCAGCGAAAGGAGTCCCATCCCGAGATTGCGTAGCATGCGATGCCCCCTTGGTTGACGACGAAAGTACGCGGTTCATTATCTGAGCTTATGGCGTGAAATGCAATTGATGGGCAGCGAAAAAACGGCGATGGCTCCCCTCTCCCTCTGGGAGAGGGGCAGGGGTGAGGGTTGACAATCCTGCGACTTGCAAGCTCGCCCCTCACCCCCAACCCCTCTCCCGGACGGAGAGGGGAGTATTGCGCCGGGGCTTGCGTTTCGCGGCGGCTGCAATATATATTAACCCTTTGCTGTTGCCAATCACTCCAGGCGCGGGAGGTTGCTTCGAGATGGTGGACACGATCCTGATCGACTTGAAAGCGTTGATGGTGGAACGAGAAGACTGCGACGCAGGCACCGTGGAAAAACTCCGGGCCGGCCTGGCTCAAGGCAAAACGCAATATCGGTCGCTGCGGGAATCGGCGGAGCTGCTCAAGAAAAAGACGGAAACCAATGCCGGCACGCCCCAGGGCAAACGCTGGCATCTCAAACTGGCGATCGCTCAGTATTTCCTCGGCCATATCGCCGACGCCATCGAGAACTTCAAGCAGGCGGAAGGCGCGCTCGCCAACTTTTACCTCGGCAAAGCCCTCCTGGAAAAGCAACAGCTCGACGAGGCGATCAAGGCCTTCGAGAAGGCCGAAAAATCCGGGTACAACGTCAATCAGGTCAAGCTGCAGCGTGCCGGCATTCATCGTCTCAAAGGCGACGTCACCCAAGCACGCAGCGTCCTTAAGGAAGTCGAGAGCCAGGCGTCCCACAATCCTGAGTACCACTTCCAGATCGCCTGCTGCTATTTACTCGAAGGGCAACGCGATAGCGCTATCAAGCACTTCGAAAAGGCCGTCGAACTCGACCCCACTCACACCGGCGCTCTCTTTCAGCTCGGGCATTGCAACGACCTGGCCGGCAACGACGACGACGCCGTCGACTTTTACGAACGCTGCATCACCCACCCGCCGATCCATGTCGGCTTGCTCATGAACCTCGGCATTCTCTACGAAGATTGCGACAAGTACGACAAGGCCGTCGATTGTTATCGCCGCATCCTGCATGCCAACCCGAACGACGAACAAGCCCGGCTCTTCCTGAAGGACGCCGAGGCCTCGTTGACGATGTATTACAACCCGGAAGCCGAGGCCGCCAGCAGCCGCTTCAACCAGGTGCTGGAGATTCCCGTCACCGATTTCGAGCTTTCGGTGCGCAGCCGCAATTGCTTGAAGAAGATGAATATCCGCACGCTGGGCGATCTGACGCGCGTCAACGAACAGCAATTGTTGAGCAGCAAGAATTTCGGCGAAACGTCGCTGAACGAGATCAAGGTGATTCTCCAGGCCCAGGGACTGCGCGTCGGCCAGGCGCTGGAGCAAGGGGCCACCATCGAGCGCCGCTATGTGCCCAATCAGCAATTGAGCGAAGCCGAGCAAGCGCTTCTGAACAAGCCGGTGAGCGACTTGAACCTGTCCGTCCGCGCCCGCAAATGCATGAACCGCCTGACGATCACCACCATCGGCGATCTTATCATGCGCACGGCCGACGAATTGCTCGAAGCCAAGAACTTCGGCATGACCTCGCTCAACGAAGTTCGTGAGAAACTTCGGCAACTCGGCCTGAATCTGCGCGGCGACTAGCGCGGTGAAGTTAATGTTTAGCGCTCGAGTGGCGCCATGCGAGCGCTAACCCGAATTATTCACCACAGAGACGCAGAGAACACAGAGAAATGCAATCCGGTAAATGACTTATGGCGAATTTCCCCCCTGCCACCAGATGAGACATAGTGTATTTTACCTAATCCATTTTCTCTCTGTGTTGTCTGTGCCTCTGTGGTCAGAATTCTTCACAAGGAATAATCCGGGCTAAACGTAAACAGGCAGATTCCCCGCTCCCCTCTTGCACCATCGCTCCGTCTCCGATACTCTTGAGTAGTTTATCTCCTTCATTTCCTTTCTTTCAGGAGTCGGCTTATGGAATTTCGCGTATCGCACCTCATCATCGTGGTGATCTTGTTAGTGATTGTGCTCGTGCCGATTTTGATCTTCTTTCGCGTCATCCCCGGATTCTGGATTTTCACGCGCGAGAGCATGGACAAGGGCCTCGCCGGCGCGCAAGGCTACACCGCCGCATCGACACCGGGCGAAGCGATGGACAAGTTCCGCGAAGCCATTCATGCGCGGAAGTACGACATCGCGGCGTATTACACGACCAAGGCCTGTGGCGATAACCTCAAGAAAACTCACGAGAAGGCCAACAAGCTCGGCGGACTTATCGACAAGATTCGTAATTGGGCCGATAACAAGAGCCTCATGACTGATAAGCTCAAGGTTACGCTGTTTGCGCTCGATCCGTTCCCAACGAATTTCAAAGCGGGAGACGCACCCAAGATGGACGGAGAAAAAAAGGCGTACGCTGCATACAAGGTCGAAACGCCATACACGCTGCGAAGTCCTTTCAACTTCAATGAAGAACTCAAGAACCTCGACCATCTCATGTTCAAGAACGTTCTTTCGTTCACCGCGGCATCGGGCAAACTTACGCTTGTCAAGGAGGGAGATGAGTGGAAACTGGATATTCCTGTCACTCCTGCGTGGGAAGCTGTGGTGAATCACTTCAACGAGCGCGCCGGCGCCTACAACACAGCGCTCGACGTCCTCTGGAGCAACCTGAACAACGAGCGCCTCGATACCGGCGCCGCGCTCGAGAACGACGTCATCACCAAGCTTCGCACCATCAAGTAGCAGGTTATCGCAAGGAATGGTCCATGGATCGCGACAAACGGCGGACGCGCAAGTTGAAACGTGACGTCAAAAAAGCCGGCAACAAGAAACGCCGGCAATCGCTCAAACGGGACTTGCGCGACAACCCCGAAGAAGCACACTGGAGCGAGCCGACCGTCGGCAAGGCGAGTTCAGCCACGCTCAATGGCCTTGACCAAGACGCGACTCGAAAACGTGATGGTGATTGATCGGTTTTCGTTTAGCGTTCGCATGGCGCCAGGCGAACGCTAAACGAAGCTGGATTTGCTCGTCATTTCTTCAGATCAACGCACACCAGTTTTTTCTGATCGCGCGCAAAGAATCGGCCGGCCGCCAGCGCTGGATGCGCTCGCACGGGGCCGGCGTTCAATAGGCTCGTGCGGCCCAGCTCTCGGTAGGCCGTCGGCGTGGCTTGCACAAGGCAGAGCTCGCCTTTTTCGGTCAAGAGGACGAAACGCCCGTCGGCCAGGATCAGCGGGCCGTTGCCGAAGTCTTCCTTTTCCCATTTGACTTTCTTCGTCTTGAGTTCAATGCAGCGAAAGGTCGGCGCAGTAGGCGAATCGACGCGGCCGTCGAAGCCGTAGAGATGGCCATCGTGGTAGACGCAGGTGTTGAAGTGGTTGGACATGATGCGTGCGTCTTCCCAGAGCTTTTCGGCGCCATCCTTGGTCAATTTCAGAAGCAGCGCGCCGGTGTCGTAGCTGGAGGAGAAGAAGGCCCGATCGCCGACGACAAGAGGGGACGCGCCGTTGACCGAGGCGTCCATGCGAGAGCGCCAGCGTTGCTGATAGCGGACGGCGCCGGTCTTCGCGTCGAGCACGACGGCGCCGGTGCGCGTGAAGAAGACGGCCAGGCGGGCGCCGTCGACAGTGCAGATGACGGGGGACGCGTAGCTGCCGGGATCGCCGGTGGCCTTCCAGAGTTCTTTGCCATTGGCAAGGTCGAAGGCGACGATGCCGGCCTGTTTGCCGCCGACGTTCACGAGGACGGCGCCGTCGTCGATCACGGGGGAAGTGCCGACGCCGAAGTAGCCGAGGGACGTCTTGTAATCGTCGGTGAGCGAACGCGACCAGATTTTTTCGCCCTTATCGAGCGACAAGCAAGTCAGAATGCCCTCGGCGCCGAGGGTGACGACGCGATTGTTGGCGATGGCCGGAGTCGCGCGGGGCCCGTGGACGCGCGTTTGGCCGTCGGTGAACTCCGTTGGATAGCTCTGCTTCCACATGGCTTTTCCAGTGGCGGCGTCGAGGCCTTCGATGACTTCGTCGTTGCCGACGCGATGGAAAAGGACGAGCTTGCCGTTGGAGATGGCAGGTCCGCTATAGCCTTCGCCGACGTCGCGTTGCCAGATAAGCTTCGGACCATCCTTGGGGAAGGCGTCAAGCAGACCCTTCTCCGATGACGTGCCGTCGCGCCGTGGGCCGAGGAACTGCGGCCAATCATCGGCGCACAGCGGCGCATTGATGATGATGGCGCATGCCAATGCAATGATTCGCTTCATGGCGGATGGTCCTATCCCCAGGATTCGCTTCGCTCATCCTGGGGCTTCTTGGTTATTTCACCTTGTCTTTGACGCAGCGGAAGCCGATGGCGCCGGTACGAGTATTCGGGTCTGCATGGTGGCGATAGGCGCAGCGCTGCTTGTCGGGCGGATCGGGATAGGCGCCGCCGCGCAGAACGCGATCGTTGCTGTCGGTCTTGGTCCGGGCGCTGCCATCGGTCGGGGCGTCCTTGTAGTCGGGGTGCCAGGCGTCGAGGCACCATTCCCAGACATAGCCGTGCATGTCGTACAATCCCCAGGCGTTGGGGAGTTTTCTGCCTACGGGGGGATCCTCGCCGGCCGAGTTGTCTTTGAACCACGAGTATTTTCCGAGCTCCTTCGCGTCATCGCCGAAGGACCATGCCGTCGTTGTGCTCGCGCGGCAACAATACTCCCACTCCGCTTCCGACGGCAGGCGAATCCGCTCGTCGGCGGCGATCAGCTTGGCCTCGCGCAGTGCTTTTGTTGCCTTCTCGCAGAACAGGTTGGCGTCGTTCCAGTTGACGCGATCGATGCCGTTGCGCAGCCCCACAAACTCAGCCGGGTTCATGCCGACGACTACGTGAAATAGCTCCTGTGTCACCTCATATTTGGCCATCGCAAAGGAGTACTTGAAGGTGACCTTGTGCGCGGGGCGCTCGTTGTCGTGGCCGCCTTTCTCGGAGCCCATCATGAAGCTCTCCGGAAACTTGTCTTTGCCCGGCGTGATCGCGACAAACTCGGCGACGAACGTCTTCAGGATGGCTTCCTTCCGCGGCGTCGGATCGGGGAGCTTTTTTTTCTTCTCGTCTTGCGACATACTCGCTCCAGTCAGGCCAAGCGTCAAAACGCAAAGAACAGGAATCGCTCGCATCATGGCGGGGTCCTTCGTAGGTGAGGGCTACCGTCATCGTATCAATCGCGCGCGTGACGAACATCGAGAATTGAGCCGTGGATCGGTATAATCTCAGATAGGACAAGGGGGGATCCATGAGTTCGATGCGATGTCGCCAGTGTGAAGCGCCGATGACGGCGGAGGAGATGCAGGCCGGGACGTGTCCTGTGTGTGGCGTGGCGATTCCGCGTAGCGAGTCGGCGGCGACGCAGCCGGCCATGACGAAACAGGCCGACCCGCCGCCGCCGACATTGGCATATGCCGTCTTTTGGATTGCTGCCGCGGCGGTGGTGTTCTGCTTGTTGCCGGTCGGCATTCTCTCGCTGATGTTCCTTCCGGAAATGTTGACATCGCAACGCTCTGAAACGCCGTCGGCCCAAAGGTCGATGTTGAAACCCGCACCCAAAAAGAAAGACGAGGAGCCGCCGAATGCCGACGACGCGAAGAAACTGATCGTGAAACAAGCCAAGCCGGTGGAGCCGGAAAAAAAAGCGGAGCCGAAGAAGGAAGAGAAGCCCAAAGAAATCGCCAAGAAGCAGGACGAAAAGAAGCCCGTCGTCGAGGAGAAGAAGCCGGAACAGAAGCCGATGCTTCCGGTGCAGTGGCGCGGATTCGCCAACGTGCCGCTGGTGCGCGACGATGCCATCAAGATCGATGGCGAGCTCTCGGACTGGAAAGACATCCCGGCCATCACGCTGACGCCGATCGAGCGTGGCCGACCGACCAAGCCCGTGGTGGTTGCGCCGGAAAATCGCAAGGCGAAAGCGCACCTGGCGTATTGCTCCAAGGGTATTCTGCTCGCCGTCGATGTCGTGGACACGAGCGGCGCCATTGAAAATGGCGCAAAGCCAGCGACCGGCGCCTGGGCGTTCTGGGACAACGACGGCGTCGAAATCTTCGTCGATACGCTCAACACGCGCGCCCATCAGCGCGGCGAGCCGAACGCCCATCAGTTCTTCGCCTTCCCGTTCGGCACTCCCGGCGATATGGGCACGCCCGGCTATGAATCGCGCATCTTTCGCAAGAATGGCCGCGAAGCCTGGACGATCGTTGCCCTGCCCTCGGCGGGGCCAGACGTCATGCTTCGCGCCGGCAAGAAGACGGCCACGGGCTGGTCGATGGAGATGCTGATTCCGAAAGCGGAGCTACGCCACGCCGATCTCAAGCCGGGCCAAACGCTCGGCTTCGAACTACAGGTCGATACGGGCACGAACATCTTCTACCACTGGGTGAACGACGATCCGCTCGTGCGCATTAGCAAGAAGCCAAGTTTCTGGGGCGAGGTCATGCTGGCAGGAACCGATGCCGTCGTCGAGTTGATCGGTGGCGACGACAAGATCGCGAAATTCGCCAGCATCGGACAGGCGTTGACGATTCGCGTGACCGACTTCGACCGCAATCTCGATGCGACGAAAAAGGAACAGGTGACCGTGACGGCCCTGAGCCGAAGCGGCGACCGCAAGACGATTATTCTGAACGAGACCGGCACAAACACCGGCGTCTTTGAAGGGGCGATCTTCCCGCGTTCGCGTCCCACCACGCGCGAGGATCGATTTCTGATGGTAGTTCCCGGCGATGTGATATCGATCGAGTACATCGACACGATGCGCGGCAACGGCGAACGAAACGTGCTGCTGCGTAGCAACATCTCGATTGAGAAACGTTGATCGCATCATGGCGGACCCGTTGCAGATTCTGTTCGAGGACAACCATTGCATTGCCGTCGTCAAGCCGGCCGGTCTCTTGACGCAGGGCGTGCCGGCCGGCATCCCGACGCTGGAAGCAATGGTCAAAGCGTATCTCAAGGAAAAATACGGCAAACCGGGCAACGTCTATCTCGGCGTGCCGCATCGGCTGGATCGCCCTGTCTCCGGCGTCGTGCTGTTTGCCCGTAACAGCAAGTCGGCCCAGAGGCTTGCGGAGCAGTTTCGCGATCGCACGGTGACCAAAGTCTACTGGGGCGTCGTCGAAGGGGAATTGCAGCCGACGGAAGGAGTATGGGATGACTGGTTGCGCAAGATCGCCGACGAAGCGCGAACCGAGACGGCGCCGCCGAACGCCGACGGGGCCAAGCACGCCGTGATGGAATATCGTGTGTTGCAAACATGTGCGATCGGCACGCTGGTGGAGTTCCGCCCTCACACAGGCCGAATGCATCAGATTCGCATTCAAGCCGCGACGCACGGCCACCCGCTCTTGGGCGACTCGCTCTATGGTTCCACGCGACCGTTCGGCCCACCGGCAGACCTGGCGCGCGACCGCATCATCGCGCTGCACGCCCGGAGTTTGACGTTTCTGCACCCCTTGCATTACGAACCGATGACGCTCGTCGCGCCGCTGCCGGCGTATTGGCTCGAATTGGGCGTGGCGGAGGAGCAGGTGCGAGCATGCTAACCACCGCCACGATCGAGCACATCCTGGCGACCATCCCGAATCGCACGATCGGCGTGTTGGGCGACCTTTTTCTGGATCGCTACCTGGACATCGATCCCGCCTTGACGGAGCCGTCGATCGAAACCGGGCTGGATGCGTACCAGGTCGTCCGCGTTCGCGCAATGCCGGGGGCCGCGGGGACCGTGATCAACAACCTTGTCGCGCTCGGCGCCGGACGTGTCGTGCCGATCAGCATGGTCGGCGACGACGGCGAAGGATACGAACTGCGACAGGCGTTGGAGAGAGCGCCGTCGGTTTGCATGAACAACATCGTTTCCACACGCGATTGCCGCACGCCGACCTATGCGAAGCCGATGTTCGGGCAGCGTGAGCTGAATCGGCTCGACATCAAGAACCGCGCCCCGCTGCCGGCGACAGTTGAAAACACGATTCTCCGGATGCTGGCGCAATCATGGGCGTCCTCCGATGTCTTGCTCGTGCTCGACCAGGTGAGCGAGCCGGACTGCGGCGTCGTGACGGCGTGCGTGCGTGCTCGGCTCGAGGAACTTGCGGAGAGTGACGCGAAGAAGATCGTCATCGCCGACAGCCGGGAACGTATCGGTTTCTTTCGCAACGTTTGGCTCAAACCGAACGAACGCGAATGCCTGCGTGCGACGAGGTGCCACGACCTGAACGAAGCGTTGAAGATGCTAGTCAACAAAACGGATCGGCCTGTGATCTGCACGCGCAGCGAGAGAGGGATGCTCGTCGTCGAGTTGAACGGCGGCGCCATTGAAGTGCCCGCCTATCCGGTTGCTGGCCCGATTGACTCGGTCGGAGCAGGGGACTCCAGCAGCGCGGCGATGGCATGTGCCCTTGCTTGCGGCACAACGTTGGTTGAAGCCGCCGCGTTCGGAAACCTCATCGCATCGATCACGATTCAGCAGATCGGCACGACCGGAACGGCAACGCCGGCCCAGATTCGTCAGCGCTGGCAGGATGTGTTCAGCCCCGCCTCGTAGAGGCGGGCGGCCTTCGATCATTGCACTTCTTCATCGAGCCCGCGTAACTCGCGAAGCAATTCATCGCGCTCGCGGCGGGTCGCTTCCAGGTCGAACATCATGTACTTCGCGTCGAGCTGCAACTGATCGACGGCTTCCTGAGCGATCTTCAACAGCCGGCTATGCAGGCGGTTGTAGTGATGCAAGCGCTCGCACAAAGGCAACAGCTTTTGCCGAATGTGGAGCGGAAGCTGCTCGATATCCTTGGTGAGTTGGATCAGTTCGGTGGGAATCTGATCCTTGCGCCATTCGGGAGATTTTGGTTGAGCCATGACTATACCCGGGTGTGCCGCGAGCGGGTTCCATGTGATGTTTTGGTGGAGGAATGCAACTTGCGTGCCAGGATGTTCGCTCGATTCGCGGCAGCCGCCATTGTGTGAAAAATAAGGAGATTCGCTGGCCGCTCCGATCGACCAGGCTTTGCTGTGTTAACATTTGGCAACATGACTGGCCTTTTTTGTTAACGAACGGTGTGCTAAAACCCTTGGCGGGATACCAGGTTGCGCGGTTTGCGCAGCCGGATTCCCCATGAGGTGGAGCCATGCGTCAGCGCAACGTTTGGTCAATGATCGTCGCGGTTGGAGTCGCGATCGGCCTGCTTGCAATCGCCGAACAAGCCGGCGCCCAGTCGGCGGTTCATCGCAACGGGTTTGAAACTAAAGTCGGCTGGCTCAAAGGCGGCTTCGACGCTCCCTATGACGAGCTGGCTCACCGCATCGACGATCGCGACCCGCACAACGGCCGGGGTAGCGAGCTTATCGATATCGACGCCAAGCAGGGCAAATACATCCATTTCATCTACCCCGTCGGCAAAGCGCCGATCAACGAGGACCTGCGTGTCAGCGTTTGGCTCCGCGGCAATCGCGCGGGCATGAAGCTTCTGGCTCGCATCGTCCTCCCCAAGGAACGCGATCCCAACAACCTCGACTACCTGCTCACCACCTACATCGAAGGTGAAGCGTACCAGCAAACCGGGCAATGGCAATTGATAGAAATTCCCCGGCCTGTCTTGCTCGCGAAAAAGCAGCAGCAGGCGATGAACGGCAAAGAGCCGGGCCGCAACTACGACTTCACCGGCGCCTACATCGATGCGCTCGTGCTGAATGTGTACGCCGGTCCGGGACCGACGCGCGCCTGGATCGACGATCTGGAGATCGGCCCGGTCACCGACGCTCCGCCCGTCGCGGCGCTGCCGGACAATAACAATCCGCCCAAGAACGTCGTCGTGCCGCGCAAGAACAGCGTTGTCGAGTTCAACGCCAATCGGCTCGTGATCGGCAATCAGCGACTGTTCTTCCGTGCTGTCCGCTACACCGACACCACCCTCCCCGTGCTGCGAAACGCCGGCTTCAACACGGTCTGTTTTGATCCAAAGGTTAATCTCGTGCTCGTGAAGGAAGCGACCGACCTTGGTTTGTGGGTGGTTCCGGAGCTTCGCGTGATGAATGAAAAAGGCCAAGTGCTCTCGCCCGAAGAGATCGCCAAGGAGGCCCAGCGATTTGCCGACAACGACGCCGTGATCTTCCGCCGGCTCAACGGGCTCCTGGCGTTCGAGCATGCGACCCCGGTGGCGCGGGCCGTCGAGATTGCTCGCCAGGCCGATCCAGGCCGCCCGCTGTGCGGCGACGTCGTCGATGGCTTGCTTCCGTATTCGCGCACGATCAACCTCGTGGGCGTCCATCGCTTTCCGCTCATGACGACGCTGGAATTGCCCAAATATCGCGAATGGCTTGACGCACGGCGACGCTTGGCCAACCCCGGCGTCTTCACCTGGACCTGGATTCAAACGCATTTGCCCGACTGGTACGCGGAGCTGCTCTACAACCAGGACGCCCGCGCCGAGTTTCGCACGCCTGTCGGTCCGCAGCCGGAGCAGATTCGCTTGCTCGCCTACTCGGCCATCGCTTCGGGCATGAAGGGGCTGGCGTTCTGGTCCGATCGCTTCCTGGCGGACAGCCATCAGGGGCGCGATCGGCTTTTGTGCTGTGCGCTTCTAAATCAGGAAATCGAAATGATCGAGCCGATGCTGGTGACGGCCGACGAAACGGTGCAATGGATCGACACCTCGGTAGCCGACGTGAAGGCGGCGGTATTGCGTTGTAACCAGGGGGTGCTGGTCATTCCGATCTGGCAGGGAAGGTTCTCGCAGTTCGTGCCGGCGCAGGCCGCGGCGGCCAAGTTGACGATGACGGTTCCGCAGGTGCCCAAGACCGCCCAAGCCTGGGAAGTCTCGCCGGGCGATGTGCGCGGACTCAAGATGGAACGCGTCGACACCGGTATGCGCATCACGCTGCCGGAGTTCGGCCTGACCTCGACCGTGGTCTTCACGTCGGACACGCAATTCATGGGCCGCTTGCAGGATCAATCACGTGCGCGCCGACAGCTGGCAGCTCAGTGGTCGTATGACATGGCCTTCTACGAATACGAAAAGGTCGTGGGGCTTCAGCCACAACTCGAACAACTCGGCGGCGCCGTGCCGGATGCGAACATGCTGCTTGCGGATTGCAAGAAGCGGCTGCAAAAATCGAAGGACCTCTGGGAAGGCCGCAACTTCAGCGAGGCGTATCTGGAGGCGCAGCGAGCGCTTCGGCCGTTGCGCATTCTGATGCGTGCGCAATGGGAGAAGGCGGTGCGCGGCCTGGATACGCCGGTCGCCAGTCCGTACGCGGTGTCCTATTACACGTTGCCCAAGCATTGGCAGTTTGTGAATCAGATTCAGCCGGGCAAGGCGACGGTTGGGCCGAACCAGCTGCGGGGCGGCGACTTCGAGATGCCGGCTGATCGACGTCAGGAGCTTTGGCGACCGGATCGTCACACGTTGGACGAAGTCGATCTGATCGCCGAGCGCGTAACGGAACTCGCAGTCACACGAGTCGAGCCCGTCGATCCCAAGGCGGACCCGAAGAAAACGGACGCCAAGAAACCCATCACGCAGGTGGCTCGAAAGGTGGAGTTCCCCGTGGAAGGCAAGCAATGCGCGATGTTGCAGGTCAAGCCACGTGTGGGCCGAGCGGCGCCGGCGGCGCTCGAACGCACCGTGGTGGCGCTCGTCAGTCCCGACGTCAAGCTGCCGCCAGGGACACTCGTCCAAGTGAGCGGCTGGGTCAACATCCCGGCGCCGATCACGGGCAGCCAAGACGGCGCCTTGATCTATGACAGCGCCGGCGGCGAACCGTTGGCGATTCGCATGACCAGTCCACTCCCCTGGCGAAAGTTCACCGTCTACCGTCGCATCCCGGCGTCAGGCACGATCAACGTGACGCTGGCGTTGACCGGCGTCGGAACGGTCTACTTCGACGACATCCGCGTCGAACCGATCGTGCCGAGTGGCGCCGTTGTCCCGGCGGGAAATTGACGTGGCATCAGAGCCTGAAGCGTTAGCGAAGGTTGGCCCGTCGCCCGCTACTTCTTCTCCGCCTTCGGCATCGGCTTGATGTACGCTGTCTTGTCGCGGATTAGGTCCGCTTCGGGAATGTACTTCGCGGAAAACTCGACCCAGCCGGCGATTTTTTCCTTCTGGTTGAACGGCACGACGCCGCATGACCTTCATGATGCTCGATGCCGATGTCGTCGCGTGCAGCCCGTCCAGCGTCTATCGTGTCCTGAAGAAAGCCAGATTGCTCGCCGGCCAAACGCCCAACGTCACCAATAAAGGGTGCACGACATGGTCTGCGTGGCCTGCTTCGGGAGGGCGAGGCTCCTGCCGAGCCGGAAGCGACAGGATACTCGTCCGAAATCGAGTATTTCGCGGGCTCGCGGCTCGGCAGGAGCCTCGCCCTC
>VGZI01000149.1 GCA_016872605.1 Planctomycetota bacterium | reverse complement strand
TTCCCAGTGTTCATCCGAAATCGCGTGGCGCGGAAGCATGGCGGACCCTCCGTGGTTCGCAAAAACAGGGTCCGCAGTTTACCTCCGCTGCCCATGTATTGTCCACACGACCTAGCACAATACGCCAATCTTTTTGTGATCGAGGTGATCTCATGAGACTCTCCACTCAGGCACTGGTAGCTGCAGGTTTGTTCCTGTTGGCCCTTGCGTACTGCCCGGCCCCAGTGTCGGCGCAATTCTATCCCTATGGGCCGACTCCCGCGATGCAGTACGCCCGAATGCAACAGGCCCAGGCGGCGTGGATCCAGCAGCAGTACATGGCGAACATGCAACTGCAGACCTACAATCAGGCGTACTACGGCACGCCGTACCCTAATCTCTACTATCCGAACTACAACTACGCCGCGCCGTATTACCCGGCGTATACGACACCGTACGTCCCGCCAGTCGCGGCGAATCCGTACGTCGCTACACCCTATGTGCCGTCCGCCCCCGGCTACGGCGTCGGTTCGAATCCTTATGCCGCCGTCGATCCGACGGTAGCCAATCCCTACAACCCGTACAACCCCTACAACCCGTACAACAATCCGTATTACGGCGCCGGCTCGGTTCTCAGCGGTGGCGCCGATCTCATGCGAGCCTATGGCCAGACCGTCAACACCATCGAGCAAGCTCGCATCACGCGCGAACTCGCTCAACAGGCCAAACTCGACACCAAGAAGAAACGCTTCGACCTCGAGATGTACATCAAGGCCAACACGCCAAGCTACACCGAAGAACAAGAGAAAAACGCCAAGCTCACGCTCAGGCGGCTGCAAGCCAACTCGCTGCCCGGCGAAATCTCCAACGGCAAGTCGCTCAATTATTTGCTCAAGGACCTCGCCAAGTTTCCCGGAAAGAAAACCGCTCTTGAGCCGATCATCCTTACCGAAGACACGCTCTCTTCGCTCAACGTGACCAAGTCGATCTACGGCGTCGGCCTGCTCCGCGACTTCCGCGATGGGACGAGCAAACTGGTGTTCCCGGGCGGGCTCGATGAAGTTCTCAACCCCGCCGCTCGCCAGAAGCTGGAAAAGCAACTGCAAGTGCTCGTCAAAGAGGCGTACGCCAATCGCATCGATCAAAATCTGGCGAAGGAAGTGCAAGGCGATCTCGATCGCTATCGTGAGGAACTCGTCAAAAAAGTCAACGACATTCCGACGCCACAGTACCTGGAAGCCAAGCGATTCCTGCAGGAACTGGCGGAAGGAACCAGGGCGCTCCGCCAGGGAGAAGCGCTCGCACAGGCCAAGTATCAACGATGGGTTGAAGACGGCAAGGGAGGCCGTTCGGTTCAGGAATTGGCCGACTTCATGATCCGCGAAGGCTACATCTTCGGCCCGGCAACGGCGATCGACGAAGGCGCCTACCGCGCCGCACACGCCGCCATGGCCGCCTATGACATCGCCATGAACGCCCAGTTCGGCCCTGATGCACAGTGAGGACCTTCGGTAGCGTTTCAAGTTCTGATTTGTAAAACCTACCACGGGCGGAGTCGTTTTGACAACGGCTCCGCCCGTAATCTTTGCGCCGTCTTGCTTCCTTCGTCAATCCTCCTCATCCGATCTCCAAGTCGCAACGCTCGATTCTGTCATGTGTTGCGCGTCATCCAGAAAAAATCAAGCCCAATCTGCGTGGCCTGGCATCGCGGTTGCTTTTGGAAGATGGTCTGAAAAATCTTCCACATGACTTTGCGAGGATGCTCATGCAGATTGAACTGTACTGCGATTGCTGTGCTTGCCGATTCGTGGCGCCGCCGGACGCTTCGTGCGAGGACGTTGTCGATCGCATGTTCGAGACCGGGCCGTGGTACGCGCTCGGCGACGGTGCAACGTTCGAAGACATGATCTTCTCATCGCTCACCGAATACGGACAAATCTCGTGTCCCGAATGTGGCGATGCCGTCGCCGTTAGCGAGGAGAGTCTCGGCCGACTGGCCATGTCGATGCTGTCGCAGATGTGACCCTGGCCGCTGGCTGGCGCAGAAGATGCTCTCATTCACCCAAAAGACCGGCCAACTCACGCAAGGTCGCTTCCTCGTGGTCGGCGTGAATGGAGATGCGCAAGCGAGCGGCGCCAGGCGGAACCGTGGGCGGGCGGATAGCCCGGACGTCGAAGCCAAGAGTTTGCAACCTGTCCGCTCGCGCCACGGCCGCCTGATCCGAGCCAATGACAACCGGGACGACATATCCAGCGGCCGGCACTTGGAGTCCGTGTTCCCGCAGGCAATCGCAAAAGACCGTGCTATTGCGACGCAGCGATTGACGAGCCGCGTGATCGGAAACGACCACGTCGAGCACATCCAACCACCAGGCGCCGATTTGCGGGGGCAGAGCGGTGGTGAAAATGAAGTGCCGGCAGCGATTGACGAGCAGCTTTTTGAGCCGAGCCGAGCCGGCGACGTAGGCGCCGGGGACAGCCAGCGCCTTGCCGCCGGTGTGCATCGTGGCCAACACGTGATCGCGAAGGCCGAAGGAATCGACCAGTCCACTGCCGGTGTCGCTGAAACATCCAGTCGCATGAGCCTCATCGACGACAAGGTGCGCGTCGTACTTGCGGGCGAGATCCGCCATCTC
Organism: Planctomycetota bacterium; assembly: GCA_016872605.1. Classification (GTDB taxonomy): domain Bacteria; phylum Planctomycetota; class Planctomycetia; order Gemmatales; family Gemmataceae; genus SIAQ01. The sequence goes on along the minus strand of VGZI01000149.1, from coordinate 11,953 downwards.
TGGCAATGGCGCTTGATCGCCCTCCATTCCGAAAAGCGATTCGGTAACGATGAACCACGCCTGATTCGCCGACCTCTTCGCGTGCCGCGCCCGCATGGCCTCTCCGAGGCGGCTAACATCGTTATGCGGAAAGACAATCTTCTCGGCCCGGCTCATGCGAAGACCATCGATGATTGAGGCGTGATTACTCTGATCGGAAAAAACGACGTCGCCCGCCGCGCAGATCGTGCTCAGCAATCCCTCGTTGGCGACGTAGCCGCTCGAGAACATCAAGGCGGATTCCGCCCCATGCCAGGCGGCCAGCTTCGCTTCCAGCTCGTCCCAAATCGGATCGTGCCCTCGCAAGAGACGCGACGCCGTCCCACTGCGCGATCGATTCGAATGGGGCCAGACTTTCTTGCTGTAGCCAAGATAATCGTTGGACGAGAAATCGACGCCCGCTGGCTGATTCAACGATCGATATCGCCCCAGCGCTGTTAGCTCGTTGAGTTCACTCTGCCAACGATCGAAAAGGTTCATAATACTGCCAGACTGCGGCGTGTTTCGCCACAGGATCCATGCGCCATTCCTGTTGGGAGGCCCATCGCGCGGAAGAGGTCCGCGTCCCCCTCGGCCGACGGGTTCGGCGCTGTCAACAACTTATCCCCGAAGAAAATCGAGTTCGCTCCCGCCATGAAGCAGAGGATCTGCAGCTCCCGGCTCATGCGATCGCGGCCGGCGCTGAGGCGGACGCGCGCTTTCGGGAAGGCGACACGCGCTGTCGCGATCAAACGCACAAGTTCGATCGAGTCGACCGGGCGGACCTCGGCCAGGGGTGTGCCGGCGATCGGAACGAGACAGTTGATCGGCACGCTCTCCGGCGGCGTGTCGAGATTTGAAAGCTCAACGAGCAGGCGCAGGCGATCGTCCTCGCTTTCGCCCATGCCGATGATGCCGCCGCAGCAAACGGAGATGCCCGCTTTTTGGACGGCCTGTAACGTCTGCAAACGATCGTCATAGGTGCGCGTCGAGATGACGTTGGGATAATACTCGCGCGACGTGTCGAGGTTGTGGTTGTACGCCGTCAGGCCTGCTTCCGCGAGTTGTTCGGCCTGCGATTCGGTCAACATGCCGAGGGTGACGCACGCTTCCATGCCGAGATCGCGCACCGTGCGAACCATGTCGAGCACTTGCTCAAACTGCGCACCATCCTTGACCTCGCGCCAGGCCGTTCCCATGCAGAACCGCGAGGCGCCGAGTTCTTTTGCCTTGGTCGCTTTGTCGCGCACTTCCTCGACGCTCAACAGCGGCGTGGCATCGACGCCCGTGGTGAAATGCGCGCTTTGCGCACAGTAGCCGCAGTCTTCTGGACAGCCGCCGGTCTTGATGCTCAACAGGACGCAGCGTTGAATGTCCGCCGGATCGTGGTGCTGCCGATGGACGGACGCAGCCCGGAACAACAAGTCGGGCAACGGTGTCTGGTAAACGGCGCGAAACTCCGCCAGCGTTTTCATCATGCGATCTCGCCGAGATTTTCGGGCGACGGGTATTGTAGGAAATGAACCTTCGTTTAGCCCCGTGGCGCTTACGCGGGCGGATGGCGCGGTGCACGACACCGATTGTGAAGAAACCAAGAAAAGAAACGGCCTGGTCAAGTGGATGTGCTCTCCAGGTATAATACGGGTGCGGGCGAGATGCTCGCATGACGCTGGTGCGGAGCATTTCATGCAAGAGAACAATGGAATCGTGACGCCGCGAAAGCCGGAAGCGCCAGGGCCGGCGCCCGTGTCGGCGCTGGACGATCCGAGCTTGTACATCAACCGGGAACTGAGCTGGCTGGCGTTCAATCGCCGCGTGCTCGACGAGGCCCTCGATCCCGGCGTTCCGCTCTTGGAGCGAATCAAGTTCCTGGCCATCTGCGCTTCGAATCTCGATGAGTTCTTCATGGTGCGCGTGGGCGGCCTGCAGCAAAAGGTCGCGGCCGGCATCAACGTCGGCTCAGGCGCCGATCGCATGGCCCCGCGCGATCAGCTCGCCGCTATCAGCACGACGGTCCGCGAGATGCTCCAGGCGGGCAACCAGTGCTTGCGCGAGCAACTCCTGCCGGCCCTTGAAAAAGAGGGGCTCCTCATCCGAACGCACAAGGATCTGGGCGACAAACAAAAAGATGTGCTGACCGCCGCCTTTCGCCGCGACATCTTCCCCGTCTTGACCCCGCTGGCGATCGATCAAGGGCATCCGTTTCCGCACCTGTTGAACAAGTCGCTGAACTTGGCGGTGCTTCTGAAACGCCCGCGCGAGACCGACCGGCGTCTCGCCGTCGTGCAGGTTCCGGCTGTCTTGCCGCGTTTCGTCCAGCAAAAGACCGACGCTGGGTACACACTCATCCCACTGGAAACGGTGATTCGCCTGCACCTGCCCGACTTGTTCCCCGGCATGGAAATCGAACACGCCACCGTTTTCCGCGTGAGCCGCAATAGTGAGTACGAGATCGACGACGATGAAGTCGAGGATTTGCTCAAGACGATCGAGGAAGAAGTTCGCAAGCGCCGCCGGGGATTCGCGGTACGCCTGGAAATCGAGGCCAATGCTCATCCGCTCATCAACAACTACTTGATGCAAGCGCTCGACCTGGAGGCGACCGACGTTTACCCAAGCGACGACCTGCTCGATCTGACCGGATTGTTTCAGGTTTACAATCTGCCCGGCTATCCGAGCTTGCGCGATCCGCAGTTCGTGGCACAACAGGTGACCGAGTTCGTGAATGCGCCAAACGTCTTCGCGGCCATCAAGGCGCGCGACATCCTCGTGCATCATCCGTACGAGTCGTTCAGCCACGTGGTCGAGTTCATCGAAACAGCTGCCCGCGATGACCGCGTGCTCGCCATCAAGCAGACGCTCTATCGCACCAGCAGCGATTCGCCGATCGTCAAGGCCCTGCAACTCGCGGCCGACAATGGCAAGCAAGTCACCGCGGTGATCGAACTGAAAGCGCGGCTCGACGAGGAGCGCAACATCGCCTGGGCTCGCGAACTGGAGAAGGCGGGCGTGCATGTCGTCTTCGGCTTCGTCGGACTCAAGACGCATTGCAAGGTCGCGCTCGTCGTTCGCCGCGAGGAAGACGGCATCCGCCGCTATGTGCACATGGCGACGGGCAACTACAACCCGACGACGGCGCGCGTCTACACCGACCTCGGCTTCTTCACGTGCAACAACGACTTCTGCGACGACGCGTCCGCGCTCTTCAACTACCTCACCGGCTACTCGGAACTGCCTCAGTGGCGCAAGCTCATCGTCGCCCCGAGCCGAATGCAGGCGTTCATGATCGAGCGCATTCAGCAAGAGGCAGAGAACGCCAAGGCAGGTCGAACGGGCCGGATCATCGCCAAAATTAACGGGCTGTTGGAGCCGGCGGTCATTCAGGCGCTGTATCGCGCGAGCCAGGCGGGCGTGAAGATTGATCTGATTTGCCGCGGTGTTTGTGCACTGCGGCCCGGGATTCCAGGGATCAGCGAGAATATTCGGGTGATTTCCATTGTCGATCGCTTTCTGGAGCACAGCCGAATTTTTTATTTCCACAACAACGGCGATTCACAGGTGTACGTTGGGTCAGCCGACTGGATGGACCGCAACTTGAGCCGGCGCGTGGAAGTGGCGTTCCCGGTAGATCACACGGAATTAAAAAACCGGCTGGTGCACGAAATCCTGGCGCTTGGCCTGGCGGACAACGCCAAGGCGCGCGAGCTTTTGCCGGACGGCGCGTATCGTCGGGTGCAGCGCGGCGTGGATCAACCGCCGATGCGTAGTCAGGAGCGATTCTTGGAGATCGCGGTTCAGAATGCGCAACGTCGGCCTGTCGAGATTCCGCCGCCGCTGCCGGTGATCGCCGCAGCGCCCGCGAAAGCTCGCAGCCCGCGCAAACGCCCCACAAAAACGCCGGAACGCACGTCGTGATTCGTCAGAGCCGCGACCGTCAGTGAGACTTCCCTCGCCCCGTTACGGTCGCGGTCCTGACAGCGGCGCTTTCCTCAGACCTGGATATTCACGCATTCGATCTTGCGGTCGACGCGTTTGAGCAAACCGGCGAGAACTCGTTGCGGTCCGATCTCGTAGAACTTTTCGACGCCCTGAGCGAGCAAGCCACGCATCGTCGTTTCCCAATGCACGGGCTGGATCACCTGCTTCACTAGCAGGCCGCGAATCTCGGCCGGGTCCGTGTGCGGCTTGGCGTCGACGTTCGACCAGATAGGGATTCGCGCCGCGTGCAATGTCGCTTTGTCCAGCGCGGCGGCCAGAGTCTGATCGGCCGGTTTCATGATGTCGGTGTGAAACGCGCCGGCGACCGAGAGGCGCACCGTTTTCGCCCCCGCTGCCGTCGCCAATTTGTCGATCTCGTCGCACGCGGCTTTCGTTCCCGACACCACCGTGTTCCCGGGACAAAGCAAGTTCGCGATCTGAATCGTGCCGCAGGTTCGCGATTGGACGCATAGCTCTTCGATCTTGTCGATCGGCAGGAGCAGGATGCTGACCATACCGCTCGGTGTGGCGTCGCTGGCTGTCTGCATCGCTTCGCCGCGCGTTTTCACGAGCCGCAATCCGTCGGCAAAGCGGAGCACCCCGGCAAACGCCAAGGCGGTGTATTCGCCCAGGCTCAAGCCCGCAGAGGCGATGACTGCGTTCTCGATCTCCGGCGATTGAGCGCGCAAGCTCTCCAGTGCAGCGAGGCTGGCGACGTAGATCGCCGGCTGACTGATCACGGTGCTGTCGAGCCGTTCCTTCGGCCCCTTCGTGCAAACTTCGAGCAAATCGTAACCGAGGACGGAGGACGCCTCTTCGAAGAGCTCTCGTGCCGCGGGAAGTGATTCGCACAAGCCCGCTGCCATGCCGACGTACTGAGCGCCTTGTCCGGGAAAAAGGAATGCGAGCTTTGGCATACGAAAATTCCAATTCGTTCAGCCGCTCGCTTTCGGCGAGCAAGCAGACGTCGCGCTCGCCCGAGGCGACTGGCTAAACTTGTTGTCCGCCGCTGGACAGTTCTTTGACGATGAGATCGTTCAAATTGGATCGAGCGTACTTGGCGGCGACGGCGATGGCGCTGGCGATGGCGCGCTCCTTTGAGCTGCCGTGGCATATGATGCAAATGCCGTCGACTCCCAAGAGAGGCGCGCCGCCCAATTCATCATAGTCGTATCGCTTCAGGATGTTTTGCAGCGCCAGCTGTCCGAGTTGGAGTTCACTCTTCAGCGTGCTAAGGAGTTCCTTGCCCACGACTTTCATGATGAACTCGAACAAGCCCTCGCAGACCTTGAGAACGACGTTGCCGACAAAGCCTTCGGTCACGATGACTTCGCAGACACCGCGATGGATGTCGCGCCCTTCGACATTGCCGATGAATTGGTCCTTGAGCGGACTGGAACGGAAGAGATCCTGGGTTTCCTTGGCGAGTTCGTTGCCCTTGTCTTCCTCGGAACCGATGTTGAGCAGGCCGATTTTGGGCTTATCGCGCTGAAGAATATGTTTGGCGAAGATGGCGCCCATGACGCCGTATTGATAAAGATGTTCCGGCTTGGGATGCACATTGGCGCCGACGTCGAGGAGGACGGAGAGGCCTTGCTGGGTCGGCATGAGAGTAGCGATGCCGGGCCGTCGGACGCCTTTGAGAAAGAGGCGCATCATGAACCCGCCCGCGACCATGGCGCCGGTATGTCCGGCGCCAACGATGGCGTTGACTTTGCGTTGCTGCAGGAGCTGCCAGCAACGGCTGATGGAGTTATCCGGTTTTTTGCGGAAGGCCAGCGCCGGCGATTCGTCCATGCCGATCACCTGGCTGGCGTGGCAGATCTCAAGGCGCTCGCGCACCGCCTGCGCGGAGGCGAGGAGCGGCTCGACTTGCGCTTGATCGCCGACGAGGACGACGTGCAATTCGGGATCGGCTTGCACGGCGAGGACCGCACCTTGCACGATTGGAACGGGCGCGTAATCGCCCCCCATCGCATCGAGTGCGACACGCATGGGTTAGCTCCCCTCTTCTTCTTCTTCGATGAGGATGGCTTCGCGGGCTTGGGAGTTGAGCCAACCGCAGTTGGAGCAAACGAAATGCGGTCGAACGGGTTCGCCGCAGCGCGTGCAGTAGGTATTTTGTCGGGTTTTCAGGTGGTGGTGGCTGCGCCGTTTGCCCTGTCGGGCTTTCGACGTACGCCTCTTCGGTACGGCCATGATCGTAACTCTTTTCAGAATAAGGACTAAGACGAGCAGACCAGCTTGAGCAGGCGGATCAGGATCGCCAATGTCAGTTTAGTGCGCTCTGCCTCACCGACAATGCGGCGAAGTACTAATGATAGGAAATGTGTCCCGCCACGTCCGCAGGCGTTCACGTCAAAATAGCGTAACATATCCCGTAGGGTGCGTGAAACGCACTACTTCGGGAAGCGAGGTGCGTTCCACGCACCCTACATGAGGGCGTATTCATGGACCGTCTCTGGGCGCCATGGCGTCTAGCGTATGTCGCCGCTGCCAAACCGCCGGCCGAGCACGATCCTTGCTTTATCTGCAAGGGGCTCTCGGAGCAGGCGGATCGTGAGAATTTGATCGCCTGGCGCGGGCCGGCGAGCGTCGTGGTGCTCAATCGATTCCCTTACAACAACGGCCACCTCTTGGTTGCCCCGAAGGCACACAAGGCGGAGTTACATGATTTGGACGCAGGCGAGATTGCAGAACTGCATCAAACGCTGGCCCGTATGGTTACGATCCTGCGCGAATCGATGAAGCCGGACGGATTCAACATCGGCCTGAACCTCGGCAAGGCCGCCGGCGCCGGTTTGCCCGGCCATTTGCACTGGCATATCGTGCCGCGCTGGTTCGGCGACACGAACTTCATGCCGGTGTTCTCTGATACTCGCGTGATGGTCCAGTCGCTCGATCAGTTTTTCGTTTTCCTGACCGAGCGACTGAAGGAGAGTAATTAGCGGATTTCGTTTAGACGAGCGGCCGACAAAGTGTACCCGCCGGCAGACACCCAAAAATGTAGCCTGGGCTTCAGTCCACGCTACGGCGGGTATTTCGCTTCCGGCCGCTCACCTTGGCGCCCGCGTAGCGCCATGCGAACGCTAAACGAAGAACCAGCATGCCCAGGGGTTTCCATGCCAGCCAATGCAGCCATCGATCCATTTGAGTACGAGGAGCGCTGTCTCGCACCGTATGCCATGCGGACGCGGAAGAGCAAGGGGCGCAAACATGCCGAACCCGTGCATCCTTTTCGCACGCTGTATCAGCGTGATCGCGACCGCATCGTCCATTCGACTGCTTTCCGGAGGTTGATGCACAAGACGCAGGTGCTCGTCAATCAGGTCGGCGACTATCATCGCACACGTCTGACGCACACCCTGGAGGTGACGCAAATCGCTCGGACCATCGCACGGGCGCTCGGCCTCAACGAGGATTTGACCGAGGCCGTCGCGCTGTTGCACGATTTGGGCCATCCGCCGTTCGGACACGCCGGCGAAACCGCCTTGGATGAATGCATGCGCGACCATGGCGGGTACGAGCACAATCGTCACGGCCTCCGGCTCGTCGAGTTGCTCGAGTACCGCTATCCCGATTTTCCCGGCCTGAATCTGTCGTGGGAGGTTCTGGAATCGCAGGCCATGCACAGCAAGAGGCCCGATGCTCCAGAGGTGAAGCCATACCTTTCTGTGGGCCAACCTCTTTTGGAAGCACAGGTGGTCGATGCCGTGGACAGCCTGGCGTACGATTGCCATGACATCGACGACGCCCTGAGTGTTGGGTTGATCACACTCGATCAACTCGCCGACGTGCCATTTTGGACTGCCGCGGTCGAACGGGTTCGCGGCGAGCATCGCGCGATTCGGCCGGAGCAATTTCAGCCGACGGTCATTCGCAAACTGATCGATTGGCAAGTCGTTGACCTACTGGAGACGACGAAGAAGAACCTTGAAGCCGAAAAGGTCACCAGCGTAGACGCCGTTCGTCGTTGCCGGCATCTTCTGGTTGTGCCGAGTGTGGAAGTGAAGCAACTCAAGTCGAATCTGGAGGCCTTTCTGCACGAAAACGTTTATCGACACTACCGCATCCTGCGAATGGCCTACAAGGGGCAAAGACTTGTGCGGGAGATGTTTGGCGAATTCCGAAGTCACCCGCTGGCCTTGCCGCCGCGTTATCGAGAACGGGCGAACCAGCAGGGGCTTGAGCAGACCATTTGCGACTACTTGGCCGGCATGACCGATCGTTACGCACAGGATGAGCATTTGCGCCTGTTCCAACCCACGTCCTTTGTGTAACATATCAGAACGTTGGTTTTGGACTGAGATCCGGCGAGGCCGAACGACGTTTCCTCTCCATTCCAAGCGCATAATAACTCCCCGCCATCGCCTCCACTTTGGATGCGGGCTGAAGGATTGTTCGTACCCCGTGAAAGCGGGTGGCAAACGGCGCCGGCGAATCTCCGTTACGCTCTGATGATTTTCAGAAATACGCTCTCCGAGAATTGGGTGATTGAGAGCATCCCGGATTGTCGGCTTTCTTGAAAACACGAATCCTGACCCGTCGAAATCGGGAGGTTATCTTGATTGATCTACTCGTCGACATTCTCAGCGGGCCCGCCAAGCTCGTCTGGGTTGTGCGATTCATATTGTTCGTCCTGACCGTCGGCATCGCCACCGATGCATTAATCGGCGCCATTGGATCCGAAGAACGTTTCGCCAGCGTTCTGAGCGGCTTCGCCATCGGACTGGTCGTGGCCTTTTGCGTCGGAGCGATCTGCTTGTTCTTTCTCGGCGCCCTGTCGCTCGATGCCGCAACTCGTGAAAAGGACATCACCACCCTGTCGGCCGTCAGCCTCGGTTTGCTCGGCGGGTTGGCAATCGCCTGGCTTTTCTGGTTCGCGGTTCAGCCGATTGTTCATCAGTATCTCGCCAGCATGCAAATCATCGAATCGCGATCCGCTCGCATCGAGAAGACGACGCAGCTTCTGATCACGGTGCTGGCCTGCTATATCGCCATTTCGATGCTGCTACAAACCAAGGATGAGTTTCGCTTCATCATCCCTTATGTCGAATTTCAGAAGCAGGTCAAAGGCGCCAAGCCGTTGGTTTTGGATACCAGTGTGATTATCGACGGCCGAATTGCCGATATCTGTGATACCGGGATCATCGATAGCAAGGTGATCGTGCCGCGCTTTGTTTTGCAAGAATTGCAAGCGATTGCCGATAGCTCCGACAAGATTCGGCGAAATCGCGGCCGCCGCGGGCTGGACGTGCTCAAACGGCTGCAGGCCGATCCGAAAATTGAACTGGAGATTTACGAGGGAAACCTGCCGGAATTGCGCGACATTCAGAAAGTTGACGAACGTTTAGTCGTCCTGGCGAAAGCTCTGAGTGCCCGGGTCGTAACGAATGACTTCAACCTGAACAAGATCGCTCAGCTTCAAGGCGTCGAAGTCATCAACCTGAACGAATTGTCCAACGCCCTGAAACTGGTTGCCCTGCCCGGTGAAGTGTTGACCGTCAAAATCGTCAAGCAAGGCGATCAGATCGGTCAGGGCGTCGGATACCTCGAAGACGGCACGATGGTGGTGGTCGAGCAAGGCCGCCAGGCGATCGGCCAAGAAGTGGCGATCACTGTCACCAGCGTGTTGCAGACGCCGGCCGGTCGAATGATCTTTGGCCGCATGGGTGGCACAGGCGATCACCCCGCGTTAAAGACGTAGCGCCAGTCCGGGGCTGGCGCGTGAGCGCTCGCTCTGGAGGCGAATTGTGGCCCAGCGTTGGTTGGCTGCGTTGGTGGTCCTCTTCGCTATCCTCGTGGCGGCTGCCGTCCCCAATGCGCAGACCCAACCGGGCGATGCCGTCGGCAAGCAAAGCGACCTTGAACTGGTGCAAAAACTCCTCACCGCGCGCCGCGAGTACCAGAAGACGCTCGAACAACTCTACGTCCACTATCACCAGGTCAACGATAAGGAACGCGAGCGCTGGGCCAAGGAGGAACTCGTCGCCTTCCACCGCATCCCGAAACACGCGTTCATTCTGCACCTGGTCGTGCCGCCCCCCAATCTCAACGGCCACACCAATATTCCGGAAGCGAACAAGCTGTTTACTTGGGCCATGACGTATAAGGATCAGGGCCTAGGCGACAAATACACGGACAATCAACGCCGGGCTGAGTTGCTCTTTCAAGAGATCCTGACCAAGTATCCGCAGAGCGACAAGATCTCCGACGTCGCGTTCATGCTGGGCGACATCTATGAGAGCAAGGCGTACCGCATGCACTATTTGGCGGTGGAATATTATCAGCGGTGTTTTCAATGGAATCCAAAGACGTCGTACGACGCGCGCTTACGAGCCGCTCGCATTTTCGACAAGCAACTCAACAACCGCACGCGAGCGCTGGAACTTTACCGCGAAGTGAAGACTCACGAAGTCGACCCACGCCGCCACGCCGAGGCTGACCGGCGCATCGCCGAACTGACGGGGTCGAAATAGCGTTGCCGTTCGTCACTGGCGAAGGCGCTCGCCAAAGGCGAGCGGCTAAGCGACGGTATCAACCCGCTTTTCGTTCGAACACATCGCGAAGGGCGGCCAGCTGCTGCTTGCGGACCGCTTCCGGAGCGAACGCGTCAAACGGAACCGGACGCTTGAGAATCTTCTGCAACACCTCGACGGCTGCCTGTCGCAACTCCGGATCGCGCCGTTCCAGCGCGTTAAGCAGCGCCGGGATGGCGGCTGGGCCCTTCTTGACCAGTTCCTCTACTGCCATGGCCTGGTCGGACGTTTTGAGCTTTTCGATGAGCCGTTGAATCTTCTCCTGCTCCAAGATCATTTGCGCCGGCGTCAGCTTGGACGGCGGCGGACCGGGAAACTCGAGTGTTGCCGGCGCCGGCTCATTGGCGACAGGCGCCTTCGGCGCCGGCGCGGGCGGCGCAATGGCAACCGGCTGCGCGGGCGCGACCGGTCTCGCCTCCGGACTCGGGGCGTAGTTTCGCTCACTGAACCCGGTCCCAAGGTACTCCGCGATCGCAATCGGATCCCGCACGATTTCCGCCGGCGTGCCGTGGGTGCGCACTTTGCCGTCCTTGATCAGATAGCTGCGCGTCGTGATCTTGAGGGCCTCGTGCACGTTGTGATCCGTCAGAAGAATGCCAATCCCTTCGTTGCGCAATTCGACGATGATCTCGCGAATCTCGGCAATGGTGATCGGATCGATGCCGGTGAAGGGCTCATCGAAAAGGATGAGCATCGGCTCGGTGAGGAGCGAGCGGGCGATTTCGAGCCGACGTTTTTCACCGCCCGAAAGCCCCGCGGCGTAGTTGGTGCGAACTTTGGTGAGTCCGAATCGGAGGATTGCCGCCTCCATGCGTTCATACCGCTCGGTGCTCGACAACGATCGTCCCAGCGAGCGGAGATCGGGCATGATTTCCATGATGGCGAGCAGGTTCTGCTCGACGGTGAGATTGCGAAAGACGCTGGTCTCCTGAGGCAGGTACGCCATGCCGAGGCGGGCGCGCTCGTACATGGGAAGGTCGGTGACGTCTTCGCCGTTGAACCAGACGGTTCCCTCGTCTGGCGTAATCTGCCCCGTCGCCATGCGAAAGCTGGTGGTTTTGCCGGCGCCATTGGGCCCGAGCAGGCCGACGACCTCGCCGCGGTTGACCTCGAAGTCGACGCCGTTGACGACCGCTCGGTCGCCGTAGAATTTGACCAGCCCCTTGACTTCGAGCAATGACATAGCGCGTCCTCCGTGACAATCCGTGGCTTGCGTATATACCGCAAATCGGCAACAGGGGTCAAGGCACGTCCGCGTAGGCGCGGGATTTCTGGGTGCACGACATGGTTGGCAAACGGCACGGGAGGGCGAGGCTCCTGCCGAGCCGCGAGCCCGCGAAATACTCGATTTCGGACGAGTATCCTGTCGCTTCCGGCTCGGCAGGAGCCTCGCCCTCCCGAAGCAGGCCACGCAGACC
>VGZI01000148.1 GCA_016872605.1 Planctomycetota bacterium | reverse complement strand
GTGAACGCGGCTCAGTTACCGTGCAATCATATACTTGCGACAAGTCGGGTAATTTTGTGGCCTCGAAGGTTCACAAGGGCGATCTACGTTTCGAATCCTATGCAAAAAGTGTGATGACCTTCTGGAAGGATCAACTCAGTTAGCCAGTGTCAAACACCGCTGCTTGGTTACGGCTACGCTTGAGTTCCCTTGGACTTTGCTTTCTTCGCGATTTCCTCCACGCGAACGACATGCTCAAGAGAGCAATAATCGACACGATCCACGATGCCTTGCGGATCGGCGCCACGCCCGATGTCAACACGTGTGCGGCCAACAATGATGTTGTCTGGGTGGTAGATTTCGTATGTCACGCCGTCCGACATGTGAATTCTGAGCGGAATGAACGGCTTGCGTCGCAACAATTCAACAAATTCAACAGCCTTCATCGGTGCACTCCGCGAAGATGAACTCCCTCACCGACAAAATATCGCTCTGATGGATTTCTGTCAATTGGCGAGTAGGTTCGGGGCCGCTCGGGAGCGGCAACGCGATTGCCGCTTCCCACTGAACGCTAAACGGGGAGAGTCATCTCACTTTGTCAGCATATTCCGCCAGCATCTCCATCTGCTTGAAGAAATCGTGTTCGTCGCAACCCATCGGGCTCTTGAAGAAGCAGGCCAAATGTGACAGGATGCCGACCTCGCCGCGGCGTTGCGCCAAGAGCGTCAGGCGGACGATGTCGAGCAACAACGGGGCGGCCAGCAGCGAGTCGCAGCCTTGCCAGAGGAATTGCAGGATCATCTTGGTGTTCAGGAATCCCTGGAAATGGATGTGGTCCCAGGCGGTCTTCCAGTCGTCGAGCGATTGGATGTACTCGATCGACACGTGCGTTTGCGGCTTGTACCCGACGATGGAACTGATGACCTTGTCCTTGGTCTGAATCTTGGAAGCACGGTTGACGGGGTCGTCGAGAACGACGGCGTCGCGGTTGCCGAAGATGTTGTGACCGACCCAGCTCAGGATGCGGAAGTTGCGGTACGCGAACATGGGGGCGAGGACGGTTTTCATCATCGTCTCGCCGGTCTTGCCGTCTTTGCCGCTGACAGTGGTCTTGCGTTCATTGGCCAGATCGATGGCGGCAGGGAAGGAGGCGCCGAGCGACGGCGTGAAGTTGATGTATGGGATGCCGAGGTCGAGCGCCGCCCAGGCGTAGAGCGCGCTGGCCGGGATGCCGGCATCCGTGGCTTCGAGCGAAGTGGCGAAGCGCAGAACGCTGTCGTAACGCTCATCCAACTCTTTGGGCGGCTCGGTCGACGAGACATTGGCGACGACGAGTTGATCGAGCTTATTCCTTGCCTTGAAATCGCGCAGATCTGCTTGCACGCGTTCAATGGCCTCGCGCGGCGTGTTGACGCGTTTGACTTCCGGCATGTCGGCGAGCTTGCCGATGGTTGTGCCGGCGCCGAGGACCGTGCCGGGGCAAATGTTGGCGGTCCATTGGTCCAGATCGGGCTGGCAGGCCTGAATCAACGCTTCGTTGAAGACGTTGGAACGCTGGTTCAAATCGCGGACGGCTTCCGCATAGCTGCTTTGGCGAATGTCGTGCCCGCCGATGACGATGCTGGGCCAGTCGTCGAGATCGATGCCGTCGAACATCGGCGTCGCCGTCACCAGGCTGGTGGTGTCCGTCAATTTTCGGGACAGCGCCGAGATGCCGAGGACAGCCGTAGAAGCCACGCCCCCGAGGGCGCCAATAAGCCAAAGACCGACGCGACGAGTGCTCATCTGAGAGTTCTTTCAACAGGGGTGGTCATGGAATGACCGGTCGAGTTGTCGGGGGGTCGACAAATCAGGCAGGCGCCAGCAACACGCGGGGTACTACAATTTTGGGAATTCCCGCCCCGCCGGTCAAGTTTTCGCCGAAGGTGGTCAGGTTTTTTAGCCTGACAAGCCTATGTCACCGTGTGCGATTCTGCTGTAGGGTGCGTGAAACGCACCATCCGCGGACGTCGTTCAGCGGAGCGGTGCGTTTCGCGCACCCTACATTGCTACGTCACTTTCGTGAATAACAAACGGCAATAGAATACATGTAGCTACACCAAAACACCGGGCAAGAACCATGCCGAACGCGCAGGATTTCGTTTCGATCGAAGACGCACTCGCCGAGCTTAAGGCTGGCCGAATGATCGTGCTCGTCGATGATGAAGAGCGCGAAAACGAGGGTGATCTCGTCATTCCCGCGGAGCATGCCACGCCGGAGTCCATCAACTTCATGATGCGGAACGCGTGCGGCATCGTCTGCCTGGCCATGTCGCGAACCATTTGCGAACGGCTGCACCTCGACGTCGTTGCGAGCGGCAGCCCCGAAACGCAGACGACGCCGTTCACTCTTCAGATCGACGCGCGCTTCGGCATCACGACGGGAACCAGCGCTTTCGATCGCGCTCGCACCGTTGCCGTCGCCATCGACGACAACGCAACGCCGAACGATCTGGTGCGAGGCAAAGGCCACGTGTTCGGCCTACGTGCCAAGGATGGCGGCGTCCTCGTGAGGGCAGGGCACACCGAAGGAAGTGTGGATCTCGCACGCCTCGCCGGCTTCAAGGAAGCGGCCGTCATCTGCGAGATCGTGCATCCCGATGGCACGATGGCGCGATTGCCTTACTTGCGCGAGTTCTGCCAGCAACATCAGATCAAAATGTGTTCGATCGAAGACCTGATCAAGTATCGCCGACAGCGCGAGCGACTGATCCATCGCGAATTCGTCGTCAAGTTGCCGACGCGCTTCGGCGAGTTCGATCTGATCCCGTATACCTCGGTCGTCGATCCGGAGCCTCACCTGGCCCTATGCATGGGCGGCGTCGGTATCGAGGCCGATGGCGTCGTCCCCGTCCAGGCGGAGCCTATCATCGTCCGCATTCACAGCCAATGTCTCACCGGCGATATCCTCGGCAGCATGCTCTGCGATTGCGGACCGCAACTCCATCAAGCGATGGCCCAGGTCGCCCAGGCCGGCAAGGGCGTCGTCCTCTACATGCGACAAGAAGGCCGAGGCATCGGGCTCTTGCCGAAATTGAAAGCGTACAAGCTCCAACAGGAAGAACAACTCGACACCGTCGAGGCGAACAAAGCTCTCGGTTTCGCCCCCGATCTTCGTCAGTACGGCATCGGCGCCCAGATTCTCTTTGACCTCGGCGTCCGCGATATCCGCCTCCTGACCAACAATCCGCGCAAGGTCGTCGGCCTCGACGGTTACGGTCTGCGCATCGTCGAGAGCTTGCCGATCAAGGTCGAACCGAATCAGCACAACGCACGCTATCTGAAGACGAAAAAAGACAAGCTTGGACATCTGTTGGATGACGTGGAATAACCGCGAAGGCCAAGGAGTGAACGACTCCGAACCCCTGGGATACCGGCAAATCCGCGAACCTCGCGCGCAATTCCCCGGTTACTTCATCGTTCGCCATCGACACGGCTCGTTCGTCTAACGGCACAGGATCGCTGTTTTTCACGCAGCAGACACGGGTTCGACTCCCGTACGAGCCATTCCGCGCGCGTAGCACTCTTGCGGCGCCATGTGAGCGCTAAGCGCAGGCGGGAAACGGGGTCGTGATCGTAACGGCAGCGGACCTGACTTTTAATCAGGGGGTGAGGGTTCGACTCCCTCCGACCCCATCTGCCGCTTGCGGCTTCGCGCTCGAGTCGCGAGATCAGAAACAGGTCGCTACTTCTTCGTTTTTCTTGCCGAGATCTCCCCCAGGCGCGCCTTCACCAGTTTTCGAATGAGCGACGGCGGCAGAGGCTTATCAACTGAGAAGTGGATGCTTCCCTTCGTCGTCTCGTAGCCTTTCAACTCCTTTGTGAACGCGGCGACGATAGAGCCGCTCATGGGGAAATACGAGCAGTGCTTTTTCGCTGCTCCGAATCCGGCGAACACCATGCCGTCCAGACGAAACGCCGGCACACCGTAGTTGATGCATTCTTCGGCGTTCGGGGCGGCTTTGTGGATGGCCTGGCGCACCTTTTCGAGTGCGGCTCGCTGTTCCTTCGTCACCGTCGCCAAATATTCGTCGATCGTCGTTGGTTTGCTAGGCATAGGACACCTTACACGTTATTGTTAGCGAGACTTTCTGAGTATCACGATCGTGCCATCCCATTGTTTTTCGACCTCAGAACGCGGCATTCGTTGTTTTTGGCCAAAGCGAGGATCAACCAATTCCATCGCGCTGTCATCCACGCTCAAAACGAGAACGGCATGTCCCCCCAATCGGGGCACATGAATACATGCCAAAAACGGAGTGGGCTGACGGAGGCAATCGCCATAATCAGCTCGCAGGATAAGTGCGTCAAACGTCTGATCGGCTTTCACCGTCAAGGCACGGGCAATGGATGGTGCATCTGTTCCGAGAAATGAGGTGTTGGCAAGATACGCCATTTCGCCTTCGGTCGTTTGGATGCCGTGGTGATGAAGCAGCATTGCAGCAACGGCCGGGGAACATGTCCAACCCGAGCTCTGCTTGAGGAGACCAGCCTGGTCGGGGCTGTTGTTCCACGCTACCTCGGCAAAGAATCGCCACCAAAGCCTCCCACCCGATGTTAGGGCGATGATGAGCATAACTAGCGCAACGATCGTCCTAAGAAACGCTGTGCTTGTGCTCCGCTCTTCTGAACTCCAGACGATGCCGATCAGAAGCATCGCTGCCGTGCACATGATCGTGGTCAGCCCTCCCATCCACCATAAGCCATCGCTCACATAGGCGTGAATCGGCGTGAAATAAGAAAGCCCCAAAAGCAACACGACAGACACGACCACGCTGACGACCACGCGAAACACCCATACTTCCACGCGGTTCAAATAACGCCCTACCGCCAGCGCACCGAATGCAGCCGCCGTCGGCAGCATCACATCGAGAAAGTCAAGGATCAGCGGCCGAAACATGTTTAAATCCGGAATTGAACCACTGGTCGGTCCTAGATTCTATCGTAACCAAAGAGCCAGCAGCATGCACGGTAAAACTGCATTTCGCACCTACCAATTGGTGCGTTAGATTGTAACGTCTCAGGGACGGTTCCGAGACATGTCACCCTTGAAAGGATGTTGTTCGATGAAACGGATCATGTTTCTTGTCATTTGGCTGCTCGCTGTTTTTCCACCGACTACGCACGCTCAAGACAGCAAGCTCCCCAAGCCGTTCGTTACCGGACTGAAGAACCCCGAGTCGGTCGCGGTCGGCAACGATGGCCGCATCTATGTCAGCGAGATCGGCGAGTTTGGCAAGGACGGCGATGGGCGCATCGTGGCTGTCGACAAAGCGGGGAAGGTTACCGAGGTGGCCAAGGGGCTCGACGATCCCAAAGGCATTGTCTTCGGCGCCGGCTTCTGGGCGAATCAACTTTTTGTCAACGACAACAAGCGCGTCGTGCGCGTCGATTCGAAGGGAACCGTGACCGTCATCGCCGACGAGAAGGCGTTTCCGACGCCGCCGCTATTTTTAAACGACATCTGCGTCGATGAGCATGGCGTGCTGTATGTGTCCGATTCGGGCGATCTCAAGGGGAACGGCGGGGCGGTCTATCGCCTCGTCGTCGTGCCGCCCAATCCGAAGGCGAAGGACGACGCCGCCAAGAAGGGCAAAACCATCGTCACGACCGTGACCGACGGCAAGAAGAACCCGCTTGTGAAGACGCCCAATGGACTCGTCATGGACGGCAAGAACCATCTGCTTATGCTCGACTTGATGTCGGGAGATCTACTGCGCATCCGCGTTACCGACGGCCAATCGACAAAGATCGCCGGCGGCTTCCAGGGCGGCGACGGGCTCGCCTGGGACCACTTTGGCCGACTGTTCATCACAAGCTGGCAGAGCGGCAAGGTGTGGGGCATTCCACGGCCTGGGCAGAAGCCGATCCTGATGGCCGAGGGCTTCAAGTCGGCAGCCGATCTCTGCCTGGATCGCAGTGGTCAAGCTGTCATCATCCCGGACATGAAGGAAGGAACGCTCACCAGGCTGCCGACGACGATCCCCGGCTGGGAAGTCGACGTTTCGCCCTTGTCCTTCAAGACGGAAGTCGCGTTTCCCAAACTCCAGTGGACCGGCTGGGAAGGCATCACCGAAAAAGGCAAACAGTTCCCGCTTCGTCCGTTAATGTTGACGCACGCCGGCGATGGCTCGAATCGCGTCTTCGTCGGCATCCAGCAAGGGACGATCCACGTCTTCCCGAACGACCAGGCTGCGGAAAAGACCAAGATCTTCCTCTACATTGAGAAACAGGTCTTCTACTCCGATAACGAGAACGAGCAGGGCATGCTCGGCCTGGCGTTCCATCCCAAATACAAGACCAACGGCGAGTTCTTCGTCTTCTACACGCTCAAGAAAGACAAAACCGTCAATGTGATCTCGCGATTCAAGGTCAGCAAGGACGATCCGAATAAAGCCGATCCGGCTTCGGAAGAGGAGATATTCCGCATCAAACGGCCGTACTGGAACCACGACGGCGGCACAATCTGCTTCGGCCCCGATGGCTACCTCTACATCGCGCTGGGCGACGGCGGTTCGGCTGACGACCCGCTCAAGGTCGGTCAGAAGCTGAACAGTCTGCTCGGAAAAGTGCTGCGCATCGATGTGGACGCCAAGGCCGACAAGATGGCGTACGCTATCCCGAAGGACAATCCGTTTGTCGGCGTCAAGGACGCCAAACCGGAGGTCTGGGCGTACGGGCTGAGGAACATCTGGCGAATGTCGTTCGATCGCAAGACCGGAAAGCTCTGGGCCGGTGAAGTGGGCCAGAACCTTTACGAGGAAATCAACATCATCGAAAAGGGAGGCAACTACGGCTGGAGCGTGCGTGAATCGCTGCACCCCTTCAGCTCAAGCGGCGTCGGCGTCAACGCCAAGATGATCGACCCGATCTGGGAGTACCACCACGACATCGGCAAGTCGGTCACCGGCGGGCACGTGTACCGGGGAAAACGATTGCCCGAACTCGACGGCTACTACCTCCACGGCGATTACGTCACCACGAAAATCTGGGGTCTGAAGTATGACGAAAGCAAGAAACGCGTCGTCGCCAATCGACCGATTCAGGACCCGAACGTGCCGATTCTGTCTTTCGGCGAAGACGAAGACGGCGACGTGTATTTGCTGACGACGACCATCTCGGGGCAGGGAATTCGCAGGTTTGCGCCAACGCAGAAATGATGATCATGCTTTCATCGTCTCCCGACATCTCGGCGCAGGGTCCGGGTAGGTGTCGCCGTCGTGGAGTCAACCGGGGAAACTTCACTTTCGAATGGGAACCGTGATGTCTCATCCAGCCCGGTGGCTGGCTGTCGGCAGTCTTGTTCCCTGCTGGTTGGCGGCGGGCCGCGAGGGGGTAAAGTCAGACTCACGGATGAGAAAAAGCCGTCGGCACTGGGTCTAGGAAGCCAGGGCCTACTCACGCCCGCCGACACAAGCCGATCAAGGCCATCGTGGGCATGGTAGCGATGCGCAAAGCCGCACATCGATTGAACGCGTTGGGCGATTGCGATGAGCGGGAGTTGAGCCTGGTGATGTCCACACTGGTTGGCTGCCTCGACGACAGACACGACGAGGTGCGCGAGCGTTCGCTCTACTGGCTCGTTTTCGACTTCGAGCAGCAACTTCGCGAGGTGGGACGGAAGCTTTGCCGACTCGTGGCCAAGAACGTCGGCGAGGTGTTCGCGACCAGCGCTGGCGGCGCCGTCACCATCTTTGTCCGGCGGCAGGTTCGTTTACATCCCCGACACCGACTACGCCGGTGACGACAGGTTCACCGTTCGGGTCAGCGACAGCGTCACCTCCGTGCCGACGACGGTGCCCCTTCAGGCGGGTTCGTCAGGCAGTCCGTTTCCATGGCGGCGCTGTGCGATCCGTGGTGAGAATTCCGGTGCGGAGCACCTTGAAATCATGCTCGGCGGCAAATTCGCGCCTGGTCAAGGTGCGCGATTGGCCGGAATCTTCCAAAAGATTCGGAAATTCGCAAGGAAATGATTGACAAACATTTTCCGATCATGTTAATCTGATAAGGTCGGCAGCGGAGGTCGCCCGCACCATGGTTAGGTTTGCATGTCCAGCGGTAAATCGGCCTGTCGGCCAAACCTTCACTCCCGGTCCCTCGATCTAGATATGAGGGACGTGATGTTTCCTCTCAAGGTGACTTAATATGGCTGCGCGCAATCCCGGTGTGTGGGGCATCGATCTCGGACAATCAGCGCTCAAGGCCGTTCGCCTCGAGATGCGTGACGGCGAAGTGGTCGCCACCGCATTCGAGTACATTGAGCATCCCAAGATTCTCAGTCAACCGGACGCCGACCCCGATGAGTTGACGCGGGAGGCGCTCAAGCAATTCCTTTCGCGCAATCAGATTCAAGGCGATATGATCGCGATCTCCGTTCCCGGCCAAAGCGGACTGGCACGCTTCGTCAAGCTTCCGCCGGTCGACGAGAAAAAGATTGTCGACATCGTCAAATTTGAAGCGAAGCAGCAGATTCCGTTCCCCCTTGAAGAAGTCGTCTGGGATTACCAACGGCTCAACAAGGGGGACATCGTGGACGGGTTGGCGCTGGAAACGGAAATCGGCTTGTTTGCCATCAAACGCGACATGGTGAATCGCGCCATCGCGCAGTTCAAGGACGTCGGCGTGGAAGTGCACCTCGTTCAGATGGCGTCGCTGGCACTTTGCAACATGCTTGCCTACGACCTTTTGGGCAAGACCGGCTGCGAACCGACCGATGATGCCGACAACCAGGAGTGCGTGGTTGCCCTGGAAATCGGCACCGATAGCTCCAACCTCGTCATCACCAATGGCGGACGGATTATTTGGCAGCGTCCGATTCCCATCGGAGGCAACCACTTCACCCGCGCCCTCACCAAGGAAATGAAGCTCACGTTCGCCAAGGCCGAGCATCTGAAAAAGAATGCCGCCAAGTCCGGATCGGCCGAGCTCAAGAAGATCCTTACGGCCCTCAAGCAGGTGCTCAACGATTTCGTCGGCGAGGTGCAGCGCTCGCTCGGCTACTTCACCAACACGCATCGCAACGCCAAGATTCAGTACATGGTCGGGCTGGGCAATGCGTTTCGTCTGCCGGGCTTGCAGAAGTTTCTGCAAGAAAAGCTGCAGCTGGAGGTTCGCAAATACCAAAAGCTCAACCGTGCGACCGGCGAATCGGTTACGACAGCGCCGACGTTCATGGAAAACATCATGAGCTTCGGCGTAGCCTATGGGCTCGCGCTGCAGGGGCTCAAGCAATCGCACCTTCAGACCAACCTCCTGCCACACGAGGTTCGCCTGGAACGAGTGATACGCGGCAAGAAGCCGTGGGCCGTGGCGGCGGCGGCGTCTCTGCTGTTCGGCCTGTGCGTGCTGGCCTTCGCTCAGGGCATGGAACGCAACGCGATTATCAACGATCAGAACAAGAAAGCCCAGAAAGATCTCGAACGCGTCGCCGGAGAAACCAAAAAGAGAAACGATGAAGGCGCCAAAGCGGAAACGGAGTTTGGCGAACGCCTCGCGCAACTAGATCAAGTCGGTTCGGGCGTGCCCGATCGGCCCAACTGGCAGCTCTTGCATCAGTATGTGAACATGGCGCTCCCTCAGGCCAACGGCGGCCGCCTGGCGCTGGCCACAAAAGCGCGGCGCCAGCCTAAGCAGATCTACTGGGACTCGAACAAAGCCTCGCAATACGCGAACCTGCTGTTCGAGTACAAGAAAATCGGTCGGCTCAAGGATCTCCCGGAGGCCGACGTGAGGAACATCGCCGACTTTTTTATCGACACCAAAGACATAAAAGAGGAAAAAAGCCTCAAGCGATTCAATGTCGCCAAACACAAGGACATGGATCAGGATGAAACGGAGAAAATGGATCAGTTCATCAAACAGAATCTGATCCAGATCAACATCGTGGGCATCAACCCGATGTATACCGACGACCTCGGACCGTTTTTCCGCAAACTCCACAAGGACGGCGAGAACTTGGACGGCATGCAGGACCTCGAAAAGGAAATGATCAGGAATTTCGTCAAGTCAACGGACCCTGAGGAGATGAAAAAGAGTCCGCTTTTCGAAAAGGGAAAAGACGGCTGGATCATCGAGATTCGGGGCTCTACATACCATCGCGCCGGCGAGAATTTTGTTAAAGACTCTATCGTGGAAAACCTGGGATTTCCACGATTCGGCAAAGACAATCCTGGCGGCGCCAAGTCGGAAAAAGAAATCATCGACCGGGTCAAAGAACGAATCGGGTTCCTTCACCTATACAAGAAGCCGGTGATCGCAGCGGGGCAGCCCGGGATCACGGAGCATAGCTACCTGCGTGATCTTGTCATCGGCATCCAGCCGGAGAAAGCGGACGGCGGCAAAGAGGGGGGGGGCGACAAAATGCAGTTCAACCAGGTCGGAGGAGGAGGTGATGGTGGAGGAGGCGGTGGCGGTGGCGCAGAGCCGAAAAAGAACAATCGCCTTGATCATCAACCCATCGGTGAAGCGGCTCGCAAGGCCATCGGCGGTGGCGGCGGTGGTGGCGGCGGCGGACCGGTCGGCAAACCCGGCGGCGGGCCAGGCATGAAACCGCCCGGTGGCGACGCTGGAAAGTTCAGACCGAACGACCCCGGCAAAGGCCCAGGCCCTGCCGACGGCAAGGCCAAGGACGGCGTTGAACGCGGCATGTCGCGCACGGAGTTCGTCATCGTCTTCGTCTGGCGCGAACCGATCGCCAGTGCCACTCCAGTCAATACGGACGAAAAGAAATAGCCTCTTCTACTGCCTCTCTCCCCTGCAACGGGGGACGGAGAAAACGGGGAATACACTATAGCCGCTCGCCTCTAGCGACATTCAGGAATCGATCATGAACAACATCACCAAAGAAATGCTCCTGAAGCATAAATTCTGGGTTCTCATCGGCGTCACTGCGGTTCTGACGCTCGCCGGACTTGGATACATCCAAATCTATGGTTCCGACGATGCGCAGAAGACTGCAGGGAAATACAAGGGGGAGATTACCGGCGCCAAGGGGCTGCGTGCAAGCCACAATCAGGAATCTATTGAGTTCTGGCAGGACCAGGTAAAGGTGGCCAAGGCGCAAGAGGCCAAGGTCTGGAAGGCGGCCTATCTGGCTCAGAAAGACCTCTTCACCTGGTCTCGCGAGGTTGAGAAGAAATTCGATTTCGAACACGGCAACTTCGCCCATGAAATCAAGGTCTTCAAGAAAACCGACGAGAAGAACTGGCCGGAAGATCGGACCGATTTAGAGCCGGGACAGCTCTGCCTCGCTCACGGCGAGTTGGTTGATGTCGAGGAGAATCGCGCTTTAGTTCGCGTTCGCAAGAAAGGCCCCGTTTGGTTCTACCGTGCAAAACGGTCGATGTTGATCGCCGATGGCGAAGGCGAGCCGAAGAAAGAATATCGTTCCGCCGACGAGTTACTCCGGCAAAAAGGCTCGCTCGTGGCTATCACCTATCAAGTGGGCCGCTACTTCGGCGACGAACTCCTGGACAAAGAAGAGGCTGAATTCGCCGACAGCTATTACCCGCTCATTCACGAGATACTGGAAACGGTCGATCCGGTGCGCAAGAACGGCAAAGGTGTCGTGCAACTCAACAATTGGCCGTACCTGAACGACAAGCTTCCAGAAGAATCAGATCGCGTGCGCTTCATTCGGTTCATGAATCGCGAACGCGAAGGAAAGAAAGGCTGGGACAAGGCCAATCCGCTCTGGAAGGAAGCCTGGATGGCCATGGAGGATATCTGGATTCAGCGCGAGATCTACCAAATCATTCGCGATGTCAACGACGAAATCAGCGTTTTCAAGCCGGTAGGGTTCGTTTTTAACGCCAAGGAGAAAGGCGAGACGCGCGACAAGCCCTACAAGTTCAGTAACGGAGCTTTTGAGATCACCGTGGAGCTGAAGTCGAAGACAAATGTGCTCAAGTTCGAGATCAAGAACCTGCTCAAACGTAAGCAGAAGGTCGATCGCATCAAGTTCCGCGTCATCATGCACGATCGCGATAAGAAGCCGCGTTACAAGGACGACGAAGACGAGCGGCCGGAATTTGAGATCAGCGCCGATCCGCTCATGCCGGCCGGGGATCCGCGCGGAGGCGATTCCTATCGCAAGGACTTTGAGGTGCAGAGCAATGAAGCGGGCCGCACCGGTATCTACGGCGTACAGCAGGTACTGACCTGGGAGACGGCTGCAATCAAACGCATCGATCATATCAGCATCGGATCGGTCGATGGGGATGATATTTCGCTTTCCAATCGCGCCTTCGAGAATCCGCTGCGGCCATTCGATGAACGCGACGTCGAGAAGGCCGACGCGGGCGGCGACGGTGGTGGTGGTGGCGGACCGCCAGGCGGCGGCGGACCGCCAGGCGGCGGCGGCAAGATGGAGTTCGGTGGCGGCAAAGGCTTCGGCATCGGAGGCGGCGGGGGCGGCGGGGGCGGCGCTACCAAGAACACCAAGGAGTTGCCCCACGGCTACTGGACCAATCGCTACATCGACGTCACCGACCCGTCTCGCCGTATTCCGGTGGCCATCGCTCTCATCGTCGAGCAGGATCATGTGAATCGCGTGCTCACCCACTTCAATAACTCGAAACTCCGCTTCCTGCAAACGCAGGTGTTGCTGAATCACTACTCCACCTCACTCCAGCCCGGCGGCCAAGAAAAGAAAGAAGGGGGCCCGGGCCCAGGCGGAAAAGATCCGAAGTTCGGCGGTCTAGGCGGCGGCTTCGGCGTTCCTCCAGGCGGGCCAATGGGCGGTGGACCCATGGGCAGCGGAAGTGGTCAACCCAGCACCGCAGGTGGATCGAACGACGTTGAAACAAACTTTGAACTCGTCATCTATGGCAACATGACGATCTACCATCGCTTTCCCTCTCGACCTGTGGCCGAGAAAAAGCAATAATAGACCTCGTGGATTGTCTGGCTTTGGTTTTGGGTTGTCCGAGCGCCAGCGAAGGTCCTCTCACTGGCGCTCGAATGCTCGATGTTGTGATAAAGGAAAACTCGCGCCTTGCTCACATGTGGTGTCGCAACGCATCCGCTTTTTGTGAGGAGTCGACAAGATGAAGAACTTCGACATGGAAGCCATCAAGGACTTCCTGTTTAACCACGGCGAAAAAGTCGCCCTTGGCGTCTGCGCCTTCATCGCCGTCACGCTGGGCGGCTGGGGCCTTTGGAACGCCATGAGCGCCGGCAGGGGACCGACCGGCAAGCCATGGCATGAGGAATATGACGGGGTCACGAAGCAAATCGCCGCCTCAAAAAACGCTGTGCCGAAGCAAGAGCTAGGCAAGGACAAGGAAATTCGTCTGTCGAGCACGCAGCCGTGGACAATTTTGAATCTTCCATTCGAGGCAACTCCCTATGTTTCGCTGCCCCCGGACCAGGGTTCGCGTCGAGGCAACCCCGTTGTGCTGGCCATCAAGGAGGGAAAGGAGTTTATTCACCTCGATTACATTCGCGGCATCGCGTATGTGCATGACGGCGTCGCCAACGACACGCTGCGCTGCTTCGATGGTCCCGCCGGCGCGGGCGGCGGAGGCCCCGGCCCCGGCATCGGCAATCCGGGCGGCGGCATTGATCGCTTCAAAGATAAAGGCAAGCCTCCGGGCGGAAACCAGGGCATGGGCGGCGGCGGGACCGCCGGGCCTCTCGACGTCGTCAAGGCTGGCGAAGTCCGCCGCATGGTCCTGGTCACTGCAATCTTCCCCATGGCCAAGCAAATGGAAGAATTCAAGCGAGCGCTTCGAGTCAGCCAGAAAGAACTCCTCGATGGCAAAGAGGATCTCCCCTACATCCGCGGCATGGACATCGTTAAGTTCGAGTATGTCGACGGCAAGAAAGTCAACGAGAATGGCCAAGTGTTGATCGGTTTTGACCCAGCGAAGAACAAGCTGGAAGTAGCGGCGCCGCTCAACAAGCTCCTGCGTTTGGCGATCTATGATGACAAAGTCTATGAACCCTATGAACCATACGTCTTCATGGGCCTGACCACGCCGCTGCCGAAGCTGGGCAACGTGAAATATCCGGCATACGAATTCAAGATGGATGAGAAGACGAAGGCTAACCTGGGCTTGGCCCGGCTGGCGGACGACGAGCCGGAGCAGAAGAACGAAGGGGCGGTCGCTGGCGGAGGCAATCCAATGCCTCCCGTGGGCAAAGGCGGCCCCAATCCGATGGGCAGCGGGCCAATGCTCCCCTTGGGCAAGGGGGGCAAAGACAAGATGCAGCCTCCCGGCGACAACAATCCTCCCGAGGACATCACGCCAGACCGCAAGGTTGTCGCCAAGAAGCCCAAGCAAGTGCTCGCGGAAGATCCAGTGCTCTACGAACGGCTCTTCGGCAAAGATCACTTCTACAACATCTATCACGCCATGGGGCTTAAGGAGCCGGCCAAGGATGCGCCCGCGGAAAAGGACCCGAAAGGCTTCAAGCCTCCCATGGGCGGTGTCGGACCCGGGGCGGGAAACAATGCGGACCGGTACTTCTCCGCTTGGCTTATCGAGCCCCCCGGCGGCGGAGTCGGCGTTGGTGGTCCAGGTGGCGGCTTCGGTGTGCCCCCAGGCGGTGTCGGGCCCCCCAAAGGCAAACCCGGCGGCGATCCGATGAAACCCGGCGTCCCGGGCGGCGCGGGGGCCGGCGAGAATCAAGACGATGTCAAGTGGGAACGCGACGCTCTCGTTCGCTTCATCG
>VGZI01000147.1 GCA_016872605.1 Planctomycetota bacterium | reverse complement strand
TGGATCGATGGGAGGTGAACCGTCAATCATCACCGTCACCTTCCAGGAGACAGGCGGCATCACCAACGTGACGACCACGATCCGATACGCCTCGAAGGCCGACCGCGACGCGGCGTTCGCAACGGGCATGACCGACGGGATGGAGTACAACTACCAACAGCTTGACGGAGTGCTGGGAGAAATGTGATGGGCGGTGCTTGGGCCGGTGTGGGTTCTGCGATAGTTTGCGCGAGCGCAAGCTAATAAAATGTTCGCCACCAACATGATCCAACAAAAAAGTCCGGAATCCTCTTGCACTTTTATGAGCATACGATCAGTATGTTCGGGAAAGGGAGGTCCCCCATCTCGCAGCTGCTGAATAGTCCTGTGGTTCAACTCGCTTGGACGTTGTCGGATAGACACACACTTGGAATAGGCCCTGGCTATGAAACGGGTAACCGTTCTCTCGATCGTCTTCGGATGCATGATTCTTTTCGCGTCCGCCCGTCAAGCGCTGGCTGCGGTCGCGAAAAACCGGGCCGTGATCGTGATACCGTGGCGCTGGCGGGTCCTGTGGTGGCTTTACCGTTTCTGTCCTGGGCTGGCCGTCGCACTGATCCGGCGCGAATTTCTGGCGAATAAGAAAGTACTGGACGAGCACATACCAAGCACGTGACCTTTTCCCATCGCCTTGAGGGAGATAAGCATGAGGCCCGTCGCATACATATCCGTGGTCGTCTTCGCGCTCCTGGCGCTCATGCAGTTGACGCGCTTGATCATGCAATCGGACGTCATCTTGGACGGCGTCCCCGTGCCGATGTGGGCGAGCATTCCGGGGTTCCTTGTTTACGCGGGGCTTGCCGTACTGCTCTTTCGCGAAACGCGGAAATAGGCGCGAGGACGAGAGGCCCAACTTTTGGCGGGACGGGCCACGTAACCGTGGCCGAAGTCCGTACTCGACCCACGGCGAAGTGCCAGTGACAGAATGCTTTGGCGGACACCTATTCGGTTGGAGACGCGTCGGCGTAGTTTACTTGGACGGCTGCCTCTCGGGTTCGCCGGGGGCCGAGTACGGACCCCGGCCACGGCAACCTGGTTCGTCCGTCCGCTGAGGTTTCCATGATCCACAAGATAATGCTCTCCCTCGTCTGCGTTCTCTGCGTCCTTGAATCCGTCGCCGCCCAGGGCGACGAGCGGCAAGCCAAGGACCTCGCCGCCAAAGCCTCGGAACTGGCCGGCCGTAAGGAGTTCGAGCAGGCCGCGGCGCTCATGAAAAAGGCCGTCCTCTTGGCGCCGGCCAACGACAAGTATCTTGGCGACCTCAGCGAGCTGGAGTTCAAGACCGGCAAGTTCGCCGACGGACTGGAGCATGCCCGCGCCGCCATCAAACTCAACGACAAGGTCGCGACCTACTATCTGCTCGGAGCGATGCACGCGCTCAAGGAGCAGGAACTCGAGCTGGCGCGCGAGTTTTGCGAAACCGTGGTGAAGCGCGATCTCGGCTCAGCGGCAGTCCAAAACGCTCAGCAGTTTCTAAAGAACTACCTCGACAAGAGGACCTTCACGCTCCACTGGAAGCTCGACCCGCAGCGCGGCCGAATTGTCAATGGCGCCATCGCCATCGCCGTGCCGCGGACCGGCTTGCCCTACCAGAGTGTTTCCTACGAGGTCAGCGGGGTCAAGAGCCACAAGTTGGTCCGGGGCGAGGTCAACGACGTGGTCATGATCGTGCCACAAGGGAAGGAGCCATTTCCGCTCACGTTCAAGATCGTGACGCAGCCGTACAGCTACAAGAAATTGCTGGCCAAGGCGTCGCCCTCCGCCCCGCTGCCGGCCGACGCCAAGGCCAGCCTCGGTCCGATCGCCACCATCGATCCCAAGAGCCCGACCCTCAAGAAGTTGTCAGCCAGCCTGAAGGGGGACAATGCGATCGCCAGGGTCGGCAACATCCAGGCCTGGCTCAAGAAGAACATCGAGTACAAGCTGCAGAAGAAGACCATCGGCGAACTCGATTTCAAGTCGGTGGACGACATCGTCAAGCGCGGCCATGCCGAGTGCCGGGGTTGCGCGATGCTGTTCACCGGCCTGTGCCGCGCGGCCGGCATCCCTGCACGGCCGATCTGGGGCATGTACAAGGTCCCGCCCGGCGACAGCCTGGAGTTCGGCAACCTCATCAGTCACAATTGGGCCGAGGTTTACATCGCCGGCGCCGGCTGGGTCCCGGTCGACCCGCAATGGCCCGAATCGCTTGGCTTCATCCCCAACAACTACATGCATGGCTTCATGGACGCCCAGAAGCTGAACTCCGCCGACACCCTGCCCCTGTTCAACCTGTTGGTCATGCAAGGGAAGAATGATGTCCGGCTGGAAGAAGGCCGCTGAGGTCACTCTGCAAGGCACCACGATCCGCTACGCCTCGAAAGCGGACCGCGCCGCGGCGTTCGCAACCGCATGACCGGCGGGACGGCCCACGTTGCCGTGGCCTGGGCCGGGAATCCGACCCAGGCGAACCCGCAGGCGCCATGTTCCGTTGCAAGAAAAACCTACACCCGCTGACGCATTCCATCGAATACAATCACCGAAGGAGCGCCACGCCGCGGATCGTTCGCCGTGGTCTGCGTACACACCACGGCCACGGCAACGTGGTCTGTCAGTGGACGCCCGAAGCACTTCGTCCCGGGAAAAAAAATGAAGGTATTTTGCGCATTCGGCGTCGTGATCCTATCCTGTTTCGTGCTGTATCCGGCGTCGGCTCAAGATCGCTTCCCGGCAGCGGACGCCCATGTCGTTGCCGAACAACTTGGCGTCGCCAAGAAGTCACTGCCTGCCTGGGCGTTGACGCTCGCGAAGCCGTTGCCCAAGACGACGGCGGCGATGCTTCGGCTCGACTACCTGCACCGAGCGAAGAACCCGCTGGGGCCGGTGTTGGCGGGCAAGCTTCATCTGGCGGCCGCGGAGGCCATGGACTGCGAGTATGCCAGGCGGTACGCCTTGGCCGATCTGCGTCGTGCCGGACGTGGGGACGTCGATATCAAGAAGCTGATCCGCGGCGACGATCGCGCCGTCATCGAGTTTGCGCTGAAGATGACAGAAGCTGCATACACAGTAACAGATGACGAGGTCGCGGAATTGATCAAGGAGTACGGCGCCGAGTGTGTGGTCGCCATGGTGCATACGCTGGCCTGGGCCAACTTCCGCAATCGCGTGCTGTTGGCGATTGGAACGAAGGTCGAACCCGGCGGTCCGCTGTTGCCGGTCGACTGCCTGCTCGACAAAAGTCAGAAGGAAAAGCTAAAGACGCCGGCCCGGCCGCCATGGAACGATGTCGTCGCCGCCAAGGTTCCCGGTGTGTACTTGACGAAGATCGATTGGCCCAAGCGAACGGATGCGGAACTTGTCGAGGCCATGGAGAGACAGAAGGAACGCAAATCGCGCATCGCCTTGCCTGGTCTGGCCAAGCTCGACAAGCTGCCGTCTGAGGTGAAGGCGCGCATGGCGAAAATCGCCTGGTCGCGCGTGAGCCTCGGTTATCAGCCGATGTTGACGCAAATGTGGGGCGACACGATGGGGATGTTTCAGAGGGAAGCACGGTTGAACCCTGTCTTTTCAAGCTCCCAATTTTGGATCGTCACGCGGAGCAATGAGTGTTTTTACTGAATGGGCCACAGCGAGATGACGCTCGCGGTCGCGGGCCTTGGCAAAGATGAGATCTCGCAGCGCACCAAGAAACTCGCCAGTGGCGAGTGGTCAAGCTTCCCGCCGGCGGAGATGCTTGCATTTCAGAAGGCGTACAAGTTGACTCGAGAGCCGAAGGCCTTCGCCGATGTCGACCGCAAGGCGCTGGTCACGGTTTTCGGTGAGGATCGATCGGTCGATCTCATCTGGCACACAGCGTGGTGCAACTACATGACTCGCGTCGCCGATGCGTTTCAGTTGCCGCTGGAGCGCGAGAACGTCTTCGCCGGACCGTCGAAGAAGTAACAATGACCGCAGTTCATCGCTTTTCGTTCACGGCGCTCAACCACTTATGGAGTTTTCAGTTGCGTAGAGTCGTCGCGAACCCACGTGAAGTCGCCAGCAGTCTGCTCTGAGAGTTTAGCCGGGAAGGCCTGTGGGCTCGTTTTTAACGGGCCTGAACCCGGAAAAACACGGGTCGTGGCACGTTGCAAACGTGCCCACAGGCCTTCCCGGATGGACTCTGGGTGAATATCTCCAACGTGATTGTGGCATGTTAGCGCTGGCCGACCGGCAGAACCTATCCTACAATTCCTGTAATCCGCACATTTGATCCAGATTGCGTGTCTTTCGCATTCGATGGAATTGAATAGTGCGTCGACTTTGTGTCGTGAACCGGACGGCGTCCTCACCCTGGCGAGCGGCCTGTCCATTTCGCACGGAGAAATCATCCATGTACAGCGTAGTTCTCGCGACCATGCTCACGGCCGGCGGCGCAGCGCCGACCTGGCACCATCACCATTACTATTCGTGCTATAGCGGTTACAGTTGCTATAGCGGCTACAGCGGGTATGCCTGCCACGGTTGCAGCCATCGCATCTTCCCGATTTTCCATCGGCACCACTGCCACGGCTGCTCGGTGGCGTACCATTGCTGTTCGGCGCCGGTCTACTACTATCGCGCTTGCTCACCGTGCAGCGGCCCGGTTGTCGTTCACACAGGCCCGGCCTGCTGCGGCGGCGGCAGAGTCGTGCCGGTCCCGTCGAGTGAAGGCGTAGGCGAGCCGAAGAAGGGCAAGAAGAAGGACAAGAACGAAGAAGTGTCCGTTCCTGCAAACACCGCTCGCGTCACGGTCGAATTGCCGAGCGACGCCAAGCTGTGGGTGGAGAACGTCGTATGCCCGCTGACGTCGGCGGTCCGTTCGTTCAACACGCCGGCGCTCGATCCGAACCAGCGCTACACCTACAATCTGCGTGTCGAAATCGTTCGCGATGGCCGGACGATCAGCGAAACGCAGCGGGTCTTGATCACGCCTGGGTCGGAGACGCGTGTTGACTTCAACACCAGCGCCGTCGTTGGCGCCGCAGCGCGGTAGTCTGGAATCGAAAACGAGCCCGCAGCGCAAGCAAGGATCAGCCTTGCATAAACTGCAGGCTCGTTGATTTTTTGGAGTCTATCCGCCAAGCCGCGTGGGGCACGTTTTCAACGTGCCATAACCCGAAAAACACGGCACGTGGCACGTTGAAAACGTGCCCCACAGACCTTCCCGGTTAGACTCTTGATGGCGGCAATACGGGCCTCCCGGCGAGCATCCTTGGTCGCGCGGGAGACCCTCGCCAGCGGTCTACAAGTCAACAACGCTGCCCCGACGACAATTTGCGCCCCGCGATCAAGAGTCTTCGCCAGCGCTTGGCGGTTTCGCTCTAAACCTTTCCCGCTCGCTGGCTTCCTGTCGTTTTTCGACCTACACTTGGGCGGAGTCCTGTTTCTCCCATGCTCGCGCCGCAGGTGTAGGCTCATGGCAACTCTGACGCTCCCGACCGGCTTTCTCGGACTGGACGACTACGAAATTGTCAAGCTGCTCGGCGAGGGGGGCATGGGCAAGGCGTTTCTGGCGCGCCACAAAAGTTCCGATGAAGCGGTCGTAGTCAAAACCGTGCACGAGCATCTTCTGGCGGATGCGAAGGTGCGCCAACGCTTTCATCAGGAAATCGACCTAATGCGGCGTTTCCGCCATCCCAACGCCGTCGGCTTCATCGAGGCCTCCCCGCCAGGCATCGAGCCTCCTTTCATCGTGATGGAATACGTCCGCGGCATCACGCTCGACGACCTCGTGCAACGGCACGACCGCTTGCCCGCGTTGCGCACGGGACGCATCCTGGCGCCGC
The DNA here is from genome assembly GCA_016872605.1 of Planctomycetota bacterium. Classification (GTDB taxonomy): domain Bacteria; phylum Planctomycetota; class Planctomycetia; order Gemmatales; family Gemmataceae; genus SIAQ01. Next base: position 8,887 of record VGZI01000147.1, on the reverse strand, counting down.
TCTGCCTTTTCTTGCAGACAGCTCATGACAACGGCTTGCTGCACCGGGACCTCACGCCCGTCAACATCATGGTGGTCGATCCCGACACGTCGCGGGAATCGATCAAAGTGATGGACTTCGGCTTGGCGCGGGGCATCGGGTTTTACATCCCGTCGGGACAGCTCGCCAACAAGGGAAACGCCATCGACGGCGGCACGCCTGACTTCATCTGCCCCGAGCAGATCGAAGGCCGACAAGTCGATCACCGCGGCGATTTGTTCAGCGTCGGCGTGCTTCTCTATTACATGCTGACGGGCCATGTGCCGTTCGAATCGGTGAAGGAGCCAATGCAGGTTTTGCTGGCCAACGTGCGTCACGACCCGCCGCCGCTCGCGCACTGGGGCGTGAGCGTGCCTGCCTCGCTCGACCGGCTCGTAATGAGCTGCCTGGCTAAGGCGCCGGCCGATCGGCCCGCGTCGGCGCGCGCCCTCATCGAGGCGTATCAAAAATGTCTCGGATGTCGATTCGTCGATGATCGCGCCTTCGAGCGCTCATCGAACAGCGCCGTTTCGACGTTGAACGAACGCCATCGCTTTGACGCGCGTAATGTGCTCGACCAGTTCGAAGCGTGCATGGTGGAACAGCTGGCTGCCATCAAACTGCGCGGCTTCGTCGATGGAGTCGGCGGGCAGGTTGCCGAGAGCGACGCCGGCGTGATCAAGGTCCGGCTGCCGCGCGTCTTTGAGGCGGAAGCGGAGGTGAGCCTGTGGAGTTGGCTAACCAGTGCCAAGGAAGAGCGAATCGACTGGATACCGCTGGAGCTTCACATGGCCAACAAGCAAGTCGGCATGCGAACGCTCGTAGACATTACGGTGGTGAGGCCGCCCGCTGCCGAGGAAAACGCCGAGGAAGCCACGATTCGCAAACACTTCTGCGACGCCATTTGCCGCGAACTCCGCGCCTACCTCATGGTGGGGCATTAGAAGAAAAATGAACCACAGATGAACCTGGCGCGGCTGAGCCGCAACCACGACTCTACGAGTTCACAAACGCAGATCGCGAACGCAGGGAACCACGAAAGGACGTACCTGGCATTTGCGTTTTTCGTGATTTCGCATATTCGAGGTTGCGTGATTGGTATTTGACTTTCTTCGCCGGCCGCGAAGAAGTTGGCGGATAGTAGCACGGATGGGAAAACAATAGAAAAAACTAGCTGGCAATCCCAACAGTGTGCTAGCCTGAGCCTGGCTAACGCCTCGTTGCTGTCCGTTCTCAAGAAAGAGTGTAGAAATCCATGGTCGAGAGACCATGCCACAACGGCGCAGCGGTCCACGCTGGCTAAGGCGTTTTCGTCGGCTCGGTAGCCTCGGTTCGGTGGTACCACAGGTACGAGTCGATCGAGAAGATCACCAGCGCCGACCAGACCAGGCCGTAGCCGAGCCAGCCTCCTTTGGCGGTTTCGTCGAACACGGTGATGGCCAGCAGCATTTGCGCGCTCGGCGAGATGAACTGCATGAAGCCGAGCGTCGCGAAGGGAAGCCGCCGCGCCGCCTGGCCGAAGCAAAGGAGCGGAATCGCCGTCACGATCCCGCTCAGCGCCAGCTTGCCGAGCAGTTCGACGTCCTCCACCTCCGAGCGCTGGACGTACCCGAACGCTAGATACGCCGCCGCGACGGGGAGTAGGACGAACGTTTCGACGGTTAGGCCCATGACGCCGTCGACCTCGACTTGCTTGCGAATCATGCCGTAAGCGGAGAACGAGACGGCCAGGGCGATCGCCAGCCAAGGGAACTCGCCGTCCAGCCATGTCAACCGCACGACCCCGCCGAGCGCGACGACGACGGCGATGATCTGCAACGGCCGCAGCGTCTCGTGAAAGATCAGCATCGCGAACAGAACGCTGACCAGCGGAAGAATGAAATAGCCGAGGCTCGCCTGCACGATGATTTGCAGGTAGACGCCGACGATGTACATGAGCCAGTTGTACGCAACCAGGATCGCGGACACCGCGAGCGGCAACACGATCGTCGGCGTCGTCAGACAGCGGATCGTCTCCGGCCAGCGTCCCGTCAGCGTGATGAGCGCCGCCAGAAAAACCGCCGACCAGACAATGCGATGCGCCAGGATGTCGAGCGGCTCGACCGGCCCGAGCCAACGAAAATAGAGCGGCACGAGCCCCCACCACAGGTACGCCCCCAACCCATACAGCACCCCCTCGCGCGTCGCGTCTTGCACCAATTTTGTCCCTCGCAATTCCGACCGAGATTAGCTCTACGGTTTTGAAGCCGACCGTCGAGGCGGCCGCCCAAGGTGAAACGTCCGACGACATGCCCACTACTGTGCGATCGCTTGGCAAATCGCTTACACTTCCTCTGCGAGAGGTGCACGAAAAGAGCAGATGATCAACTCGACGTGAGCATCTGCTCCAGCCGTCGATAATCGCTATCGTGCTGGTTGGTCAGGGAACTTCACGCCGCGGTAGATGTCCGCGAGTGCGATCTTGACGGGAATGCTCGTGAACGTCAAAGTGTGTTCGAGGCCGTGTATTTCGGTCATCAGCCAATCGCCTTTTGGTTGGCGGACGTGGCGTTCGACGTACGGCTCGTCTTTAGCGATGACGATGTATTCCTGCAGCGACGGGATCTTGCGATAGTGAGCGAACTTGTCGCCGCGATCGTATCCTTTTGTGGATTCGAATAAGACCTCCATCAGAACGCGCGGATTCAGCAGCGTATCGAACATCTTGTCTTCGAACTGCGGCTCATCGCACACGACAATGATATCGGGATAAGTGTACAGGCCAGTTTTGTCGACGAGCTCGCGCAAATCGCTGGTGACGACTCGGTAGGGCCCACCCTTCAATTGCTGGCCCGCTTCTTGGCAGGTATTGTCTTTGACAAGCGTGTGTTCCCAGGTCGCGCCGGCCATGGCGAACATTTCGCCGCGATAGAATCCGCTCTTGAACTCGGCCTTGCGTTCGCGGGCCAGGTATTCTTGGGGTGCCAGCAGGATTTTTTCCGCCGTAGACATGAGGGTATTGTACCCGGCGGCGGGTGGCATTACAAATGGACCTACACCGCCACCACAGGCAACGCCAACTGCCTTCCGGTTTGCCAATCTCGCTCGCTGCGGATCACTTCGTGGTACAGCGTGTCGCGTTCGACTGGCACTCTTCCAGCTTCCTCGATCAGGCGGCGGAGTTGAGCAACCGTCAATTCTTGCGGCGTGTCGCTGCCGGCGTCGTGGTAGATCTTTTCGTGGACGACGGTGCCGTCGATGTCGTCGGCACCGTAACTGAGCGCGAGCTGAGCGGTCGGGATGCCAAGCATGATCCAGTAGGCTTTGATGTGCGGGAAGTTGTCGAGCATGAGCCGGCTGATCGCGATCATGCGCAGGTCCGTGATCGCGCTCGGCTTTTGGATCTTGTGGTCGATGCCGAGCTTCGTGTTGTCCGGATGGAAGGCGAGCGGGATGAGGGTCTGGAAGCCGCCGGTCTCGTCTTGCAGCTCACGCAGTTTGCAGAGATGGTCGATCCGGTGCAACGGCTTTTCGATATGGCCGTAAAGCATGGTGGCGTTGGAGCGGAGGCCGAGCTCGTGGGCTTCGCGATGGATGCGGAGCCAGGCGTCGGTGTCGGCCTTGTGTTCGCAGATGATGTCGCGGACTTCGGGATGGAAAATCTCGGCCCCGCCGCCGGGCAAACTGCCGAGGCCCGCGTCCTTGAACTCGGCGAGGATGTCCTTTGTCGGTCGGCCCGTGAGCCGAGCGAACCAGTCCCATTCGACGGCGGTGTACGCCTTGAGGTGCAGCCGCGGGTAGTGCTGATGGACGATGCGAACGACGTTGAGGTACCACTCGTACGGCAACTGATGGTGCAGGCCGCCGACGATGTGCAGTTCGGTCGCGCCGCGTTCTTGCGCCTCCTTCGCCCGGTGCAGAATCTGCTCATCCGGCATCACGTAACCCTTCTCGCTCTTCAGGTCGGCCCGGAACGCGCAGAAGACGCAGCGATAAACGCAGACGTTGGTCGCGTTGAGATGCGTGTTGACGTTGTAGTACGCGACGTTGCCGTTCTTGCGTTCGCGCACCAAGTTCGCGAGTTCGCCGAGCGTGAAGAGATCGACCTGGTTTTCGAGAAACAGGCCGTCGTCGAAGGAGAGGCGTTGGCCGGCTTCCACCTTGGCGCGGATGTCGGAAAGGGTCATAAGAAGCCCTGGGATGAGGTTCTCCGAATCCCAGGGGTTCGGAGTACCTCACCCCTGGGCGTCTGAATCGTCATTTTACAAACCGAAGAGGGTGCGTGCAGATAACCGACGTTACGAGGCTCTCAATCCCCGAATCGGCTCGGCCATGTAGACGTGGTAGGGGCGGCCGGTGGTGTCGTGCCATTCGGCGCTGCGGGGGATGCCTAGAGCGTCGTAGATGGTGGCGGCGAAGTTCTCGGGAGTCTGCGGATCGGCCGACGGATACGCGCCATTCGCGTCGGAGGCGCCGATGACCGTGCCGCCGCGCACGCCGCCGCCGGCGAACCATGCCGTCTGCACCGGGCCCCAGTGGTCGCGGCCCGGCGTTCGGTAAATGTTTCGCGCGATGTGCGTGATCTGTGGCGTACGGCCAAATTCGCCGGCCATCACGACGAGGGTGTCGTCGAGCAGGCCGCTCTGGTGTAGATCCTCGATCAGGGCCGAGACGGCTCGGTCGGTGGGCGGGAAGAGGTAGTTCTTCAGGCACGGGAAGTTGTTGCCATGCAGGTCCCAGGAGCCGAAGTTGCCCATGTTGACCTGGACCATGTTGACGCCCGCTTCGACGAGCCGACGGGCCATGAGCAGCGACCAGCCGAACGAATTGTCGCCATAGCGTTCGAGCACCCGGCGCGGGGCGTTGCGGACATCGAAGGCGTGCCGGACTGACGGATTCGTCAAGAGCGAAACGGCCGATTGACGCACACGATCGTACCCAGCGGCGGACGCGGCGGTGTCGAGGCCGCGCTGCTGGCTTTCGATGTGGCCGAGCAGGTTCATGCGTTGGCGATGGCGCGAATCGAGGGCGCCTTCGGGCAACGTCAGGTTGGGCACTTCGAAACGCCAATCACGCCGATCGGACGGTTCGCCGCGGTGCAGGTCGAAAAGATACTCCGGAAAGGCACCGGAATACGAATGATACGCGTGCGGCTTGTCGGTCATCTCCAGGAACCACGGTTCGTGGCGGCTGCCCAGAAGGCCCGCGAATTGTCCTGGATAGATCCCGGTGTTCGAGTGATAGATTTTTTCGGGCAGGACGGCGGCGCCGGGCCAGATGCCGCGCCGCTGCGTCTTGGCACCGGCGATGGCCGTGATCGATGGAAAATCGGTACTCTGTGGTCGGCTGGAGCGGAAGTTCGTCGGCAGCTGCGATCGGCCCGTCAGCATCAGGTACGTGGCCGCGTCGTGCCCGTTATTGGTGTGCGTCAACGATCGCACCAGCGACCAGTGCTGGCTACACTGCGCGATCATCGGCATGTGCTCGCAAATCTGAATGCCCGGCGTCCGCGTGGCGATTGGGTCGAACTCTCCCTTGAAATCAACCGGTCCGCCGGGTTTCATGTCGAATGTGTCATGCTGCGACGCTCCGCCCGTAAGGAATAGGAAGATGACCGCCTTGGGCCGTTCCGCGCGATCCGGGTTCGACGCACGCAATCCCGCCACCCCGGCCATGGAGAGGCCAAGGGCGCCGATCGTGCCGGCTTGCAGAAAGGCGCGGCGCGAGACGAACGGATAGCGTGGGTTTTCAGTTTCGTGCATGGCCTACTCCCGTGGGTCGCCTGATTCCTCGCCATGCTACCAGAATCGTACGCAAAAGCAAGATTCGAAAGGCGCATGCTCGTTTCTGTTTTTGACAGCGGACGCCGGGACAGTCTCACGGTATGCTGACGTGTGAACCTTCGCTTGCACAGAGATCTTCCCATGCGAATCACTTTGTTTTCCTTGATCGTGCTGTCGGCGAGTTCAGTCCTTCTAGCCCAAGGGCCAACGGATCGGCAGCGCGAGTACCTCAAGTTCATCAAGTCGCAGGCGTCGACGATGCGGGCCGACGACAAACCACCGGCTGATCGCGCCTCATGGGACACGCGCCGCCGGAACATTCGTGATGCCTTGCAGCAGGCGTTCGGAACGGTCCCGACAGAGAAGTGTCCGCTGGAGCCGAAGGTGCTGGGCGTGCTCAAGCGCGACGGGTACCGCATTGAGAAGATCATTTTTCAGACGATGCCGGGCGTTTGGATGACCGCGAGCGCGTATGTGCCTGACAAGGCCCTCACCCCCAACCCCTCTCCCGGGGGGCGAGGGGAGAAAGTGCCGGCGTTGCTTGCGGTGCATGGCCATTGGCGCGGCGCCCGGCTCGATCCGGTGCTGCAAAAACGGTGTATCGGGCCTGCCAAGCTCGGGTACTTCGTTCTGGCCGTCGATGCCTTCGGTGCCGGCGAGCGCGGGATCTCTAAGAATCTCGGCGAATACCACGGCGAGATGGTCGCGGCCACGCTACTTCCCGCCGGCATGACGCTCGCCGGCCTCCAAGTGTACGAGAACATGCGAGCGGTCGATTATTTGCTCACTCGGCCCGAGGTCGACGGCTCGAAAATCGCTATTACCGGAGCATCGGGCGGCGGCAATCAGACAATGTATGCAGGCGCCTTTGACGATCGCATCGGCGCCGTCATCCCCGTTTGCTCCGTCGGCAATTATCAGGCCTATCTCGGAGCCGCTTGCTGCATGTGCGAGGTCGTCCCCGGAGCATTGCGTTTCACCGAAGAAGGCGGCATCCTCGGACTTACGGCGCCGCGCGGGCTCATGGTCATCAACGTCACCAGGGACGGCATCCAGTTCTCCATCCCCGAAGCGAAAAAGTCGCTCGCCTTCGCCACGAGCGTCTACAAGGTCTACGACAAGCCTGACAGCGTTCGGCACACGACCTTCGATTGGCATCACGATTACAGTCAGGCCATGCGAGAAGCCCTCTACGGCTGGCTCGAAAAAAACCTCAAGGGCAAGGGGGATGGCAGCCCGATCCCCGATCCGCAGATGAAAACTGAAGACCCCGAATCACTGCGCTGCTTCCCCGGCGACAGCCGGCCCGCGGATTGGATGACGATCCCGAAATTCGCGAGCGTGGAAGGCAAACGCCTCGTGGCGGCGCGGAAGATTCCGGACACCGCGGACGCGTGGCGAACGGAGGCGGCGAAGATCCGAACGCAATTGCTCGACGAAGTCCTACGTGGCCCGTCAAAGCGGACCGCGCAACGGGAACCGATTATGTCAAACCCGCAAAGGATCGAATATGTGCCCGAGCCGGGGCTCTTCCTGACAGCAAGTGGGCCGTGGAGGAGCCGAGATTCGCTGGCGATCGTGCTCGATCTCGATGGGGCGGCAAAGGGCGCCGAGAGCCCGCTTGCGGAGTCGCTTCGAGGTGGTGGCTGGGGCGTGGTGACGATCGACCTGCGTGCGACGGGAACTCTGGCCTGGCCCGGCGACAAGATCGGCGGCGCCCCCGACCACAACACGGCGCAATGGGGGCTATGGATCGGCCGACCGCTGCTCGGGCAATGGACACTCGACGTGCGCAGCTTGATTGATGTCATCAATGAACGCGACGGCAAGCTGCCGAAACGCATTGCGGTCGTTGGTCGGGGCCCCGCGGGCATCGTCGCGTTGACCGCCGCCGCCGTCGACAACCGCATCACCCATGTCGTCGCCGTCGATTCGCTGGCCACCTATGTCACCGACACGCCGTACAAGAACCAGCGGCTCGGCATCATGGCGCCGGGGATGCTTCGCGAGGTCGGCGACGTCGCGCATCTTGCCGCACTGTGTCTGCCGCGGCGCGTCGTCATTGCCGGCGGTGTGCGCGGCGATGGAACGCAACTCAACGGCGCCGAATTGAGCCGAGCGTTCGACCCAGCCATCCAGGTTCAGAAGTTGCTCAATGCCGACAACGCGCTGTCTTTGCTCAGCACAAACGAACCAAGCGCGATTGTCAAAGCGTTGAATCGTTAGCCTAGGATATTGTCATGTTGAAACACGGTTGTCTCGCGGCCGTTATCGTATTGTTGGCGATCGACTTCGCATTGGAGGCCCAGGACAAGACGGTCCCGATCAGCGGCGCCGCCAGCGCGGAGCTCGCTCCGTTCGATGAGATGATGCTGACGTTTATGCGCGCGAACCAGGTCCCAGGCGCTTCGCTCGCCGTCGCCAAGGACGGCAAGCTCGTCTATGCTCGCGGCTTCGGCCACGCGGACGAGGAGCGGACCCTAGGCCTCCAGCCGACGATGCGATTCCGCATCGCCAGCATTTCCAAGCCGATCACCGTAGCCATGATTCTGCGCCTCATCGAGCTCGGCCTGTTGAAGCTCGACGACAATCCATTTGACGTTCTTCAGATCGCGATCCCAGCGGAGGCCGACCCGCGTCTCAAACGCATCACCATTCGACAACTTCTGCACCACACGGCCGGCTACGATCGCGCCAAATCGTTCGACCCGATGTTTCGCTCCGTGCTTATCGCGAAAGATCGCAACGTTGATCCACCGGCCAAGCCAGCCGACATCATTCACTACATGATGACGCAAAAACTCGACTTCGATCCGGGCACGCGTTACGCGTACTCGAACTTCGGCTATTGCATCCTGGGCCGCGTCGTCGAGAAGGTGACGGGTCAAACTTATTCTGCCGCGGTGCAGAAGAATGTCTTCGACCCAATCGGCATGAAGAATACGGTGTTGGGTCGGACTTTGAGCAAGGCGAAAGACGAAGTTCACTACTTCGACGAAAAAACAGGGCTTGCTGTCATGGGGCCGAGCGCCGGCAAGCTCGCGCCTCGGCCTTACGGCGCATGGTGTCTTGAAGCGATGGACGCTCACGGCGGCTGGATCAGCACG
>VGZI01000146.1 GCA_016872605.1 Planctomycetota bacterium | reverse complement strand
CAGGGACTTGTAAAATGGCCATCTAGGACTCAGCACTCAGCACTTGTTAGCAGTTAATCATACCGAAGTGCCTCGATAGGATCGAGGAGGCTGGCGCGCCGGGCGGGGTAGTAGCCGAAGAACAGACCCACGGCGGCGGCGAACAGCAAGGCGACGATCGCAGCGGGGATCGACACGACGAAGGGCCAGTTGGACGATGGGAGAATCTTGTTGATAATCCAGGTCAACCCCGCCGACGCAGCAACGCCGAGCGCGATGCCGATGGCCCCGCCGACGCTGGATAGCACGGCCGACTCGACGAGAAACTGCCACAGGATGTCGCTCGGCGTCGCGCCAAGGGCCATGCGGATGCCGATCTCGCGAGTGCGCTCGGTGACGGAGACGAGCATGATGTTCATGATACCCACTCCGCCGACCACCAAAGAGATGGCGGCGATGGCCGACAACATCGCCGTTAACGTGCCGGTGATCATGTTCATGACGTTTTCGATCTCCGCCATGTTGCGCACGTCGAAGTCGGGCTCGTCCCCGGGGGTGATGCGATGGCGCTCGGTCAGGAGCACGCGAATCTCGCGCACCGCCTGTCCCGTCAACTGCTCGCTGCGGGCCGACACGAGGGCGAAGCCGACGTTGGCGAACGGCGACCCCTCGATGCGCTTTCGCACGGTCGTGTACGGCATCAACACAATGTCGTCCTGGTCCTGTCCGAAGAGGTTGGCCCCTTTCTTGGACAATACACCGATGACATCGAATGGGATGTTCCGAATACGGATGCGCTGTCCGATCGGATTCTCATCAGGGAACAATTTGTCAGCGACAGTCTGCCCAATCACGCAATATTTCGCCATGGTGGCCACATCGCGGTCGCTCAAGAATCGTCCTGTTTCCACCGGCCAATTGCGGACAATGATGTAATCGGGCCCGGTGCCGAGCATCTCTTTGGGCGCCCAGTTGATGTTGTCGCGTATCACCTGCCCCCCGGTGCCGATCAAAGGCGACACGGCCAAGACCGAAGGACACTCGGTGGCGATGGCGAGGGCGTCTTCTTCCGTGAGCGTCATCATCAGGCCGGAACGTACGCCTTGAGTTCGGCTGCTGGCGGGAGTGACGACGATGACATTGGCGCCGAGGTTCTTGAATTGCGCTTTGACCAGCTCGCTGGCGCCTTGGCCGATCGACACCATCGTCATCACCGCGGCGATGCCGATCATGATGCCGAGAATCGTCAGGAACGAGCGCAGCTTGTTTCGGCCAAGCATGCGCAGCGAGATAAAAACGAGGTCGACGACACTCATGGCTACCCCGGACTTTGCCGCTTTAGGCGCAGCAGGAATGCAACGCCGACAGCGACGAAAAAATCACTTCGGCGTGAACGCGCCTTCGGTCCCGGTCACAACGATGTCGCCGTCCTTGAGATCGCCCTTGATGAGTTCCGCGTGGCGGTGATCCGTCAGGCCGAGCGTGACCGGAACGGCGCGCAGGAGCTTGCCTTCCTGAACCCAGACAGTGCGGTTTTGTCGGCGCTGAGCGAGGTCGGCCTTCTCGCCGGCAGTGCGCCGCGTGCCCCCCATCGCCTGTCCGCTCGTCGCCGCTTCCAGCAAATGCCGATCATCCGGATGCACATGTTCCTTGCCAGGCGTAAAGCGAATCGCCGACATCGGCACGCGCACCACGTTCTCCTTGGCGTCAATCGGGAACGTGATGTTCGCCGTCATGCCGGGCTTCAACTTCAATTCGAGCTTCGGCCCCTTGATAATCTGATTGGGCGCGTCGATCACCACGGGGTAAGTCACGACGTTCTGCAGCGTAGTGGAATTCAAGCGGATGTCGTGGATGGCGCCCTTGAAGAGCTCGCCGGGATACGCGTCGATGGTGAACTCCACGGGTTGATTCTTCGCCTTGCTGTCGCGTACAACGCCGATGTCGGCCTCGTCCACGGAAGCATACACATAGACATGGCGGTCCATCTCCAGAGCAATGGTGAAAAGCTCGGGCGTCTGAAACGTCGCCGCCACCGTTTGGCCCGGATCGATCTTACGATCGATGACGATGCCTTTGACGCCCTTCTTGGGATCAATCTGCTTGGGTCCGCGAATCTTCGTATAGTCATGTTGTTGCTGAGAGTTCTGAAGATTGGCTCGGGCTTGCTTTACCGCGGCTTCCGCCAGCTTCAGCTGGGCCTTGAGTGTCTTGACGCCGAAATCAAACTGGTCATACTCCGTCGCAGAGATGAACTTAGGATTCGCCTTCTTTAGTTTGTCGGCACGTTCGAGATTGCGAACGGCCTGCTCTAAGAGATTCTCGATCCGCTGGCGATCGGCGTCCTGTGTGTCGACGGCGGCTTCGTCGCGCTTGACGGCCGCCGCTTGAAGCTTGTCGTCGATGACCGCCAGCACGTCTTCGGACACGGTGATCTCGCTATTGAAGTCGCAGAGGACTTCCTTGATCGGCCCAGAAGTGAACGCGCCGACGGCGACGGTGCGCACCGGTTTGATCGTGCCGCTTGAGTTGACCACTGTCTCGACACGGCCCTTGGTAATCGTGGCTGTGATGAACTTCGGGGCGTTGCGATCCTGCCACCACGCCGCCGTCGGGAATGCGATGGCAGCAACCACCACAACGGCCACCACGAGGATCAGAACCCACGTCAGCCAACTTGGCATGGTTGCACCTCTTGTAGGTCAGGCTTTCCAGCCTGACTGGCAATCGTCAGGCTGGAAAGCCTGACCTACGATAATCCGATACACAATAAGTATACCGGCCGACATGCCGTGGCGCTTCGCAAATTTGGCTTGGCGCGGCCGCCGCCTGAACTCTCGAATGGGGAGTCCGCATCATGCGTTTTGTCGTTCTGATCGGTACCAGTCTTATTGCCGCCAATGTCGGCACGTTCGCCGGGGACGCGAAAAAGGCCGAATTGAAAATGGCGCTCGTCAATATCAAGTCGCTCTACTCCGACGGCCCCGATTCAACTGTCAACCAGGCCAACATCGACGCCAATTTGAAACGCCATCTCTACTTCATTGACAAGCTCACTGTCCAGCACATCGACTTCATCGGCTTTCCCGAACTCTCGCTCAACGGCTACCGCTTTAGCAAAACCATGACTTGGCTCAAGTTGGATGGCCCCGAGGTCAAGGCCCTGCAGAGGAAAGCGATCGAGAAAGGCGTCTACCTCAGCGTTGGCCTCGCGATTCAAGACGCCGACGGCAAACGCTGGAACGTGCAGATCGTCATCGATCCTCAAGGCCGCATCATTGCCGTGCATCGCAAGATTTATCTGACCAAGGAAAAAGACTACGTCGAAGCCGGCAAGGACCACAGCGTCTTCGATGTGAAAGGCATCAAGATGGGAATCGCCATCTGCGCCGACGGGTCGGACAAAGCAAATCTGCAAAAGCTCGCGGCCAACGGCGCCCAACTCATCTACGGCCCGCACGCGAATACGACGGGCGGCACGACGGCCGGCTGGTACAAGTTTCGCGCAAGCTGGGCCGGACCCAGTGGCTGGATCGCCGAATTGAAGGTGCACGCCGCACTGCATAATCACGCGGGGCTGTACCATCCGGAATTCGATCCACCGTCCGCCAAAGCCGCTAGCACCGGGTGGGCTAGCGGCGCCTGGTTCATCGGTCCCGACGGCAAGACGCTGGCGCAGATGCCGGCGTCGGCGCAGAAGGCTGACAGCCGCGAGAATGTGTTGATGTACGCCATACCGATTCGCTGAAGCGTCACCTACCTTCGGTTGGCGTTCGCATGGCGCCAGGCAAGCGCTAAACGAGGATGGGTATCACCCAAGCAAGTCCTTCACCGCGTCGCGTTCCTCTTCGAGTTCTTTCAAGGTCAGCTTGAATTTTTCTTGGCCGAAGGCGTCGAGCTTAAGGCCATCGACGATGGTGTAGTTGCCCTTGCCGTCGCAGCGACACGGATACCCGAAGACGAGGCCGGCGGGGACGCCGTACTCGCCCTTGGAGACGGTGGCCATGCTGACCCAGTCATTTGCTGGCGTCGGCGTCAAGAGGCTCTTGACGTGATCGAGAGCGCCGTTGGCCGCGGAGAAGGCGCTGGACAGGCCGCGCTTTTCAATAACCGCCTTGCCGCGTTCCTGGCAGCCTTTGACGTAGGCGGTTTCGAGCCAGGCGCGGTCGGTGATGACTTCGGTCGCCGGCTTGCCGATGATCTTGGCGTTGGTGAAGTCCGGATATTGCGTGTTGGAATGATTGCCCCAGATGGTCATGCAAGTAACGGAGGCATTGGCGACGCCGGCTTTCTTGGCGAGGGCGGCGAGGGCGCGGTTGTGATCAAGCCGGGTCATCGCGGTCCAGCGTTCGGCCGGGATCGACCGGCCATTGTTGTAGGCGATGAGGCAGTTGGTGTTGCACGGGTTGCCGACGATGAGGATGCGGACATCGGCCGCCGCCTTGGCCGCCAGCGCCTTGCCTTGTTTCTGGAAGATCTGGGCGTTCTTGAGGAGCAGGTCCTTGCGTTCCATGCCTGGGCCGCGCGGCGCGGCGCCGACTAAGAGCGCCCAGTTGCAGCCCTCGAACGCCTTGTTTTCATCATCGGTGACGACGATGTCCTTGAGGGTCTTGAAGCCGCAGTCTTCGAGCTCCATGGCCACGCCTTCGAGCGTCTGCATCGGCTTCGGATTGATCGACGGCGGAATTTCCAGAAGCTGAAGGATTACCTGCGTGTCGGCGCCGAAGACCTCGCCCGACGCAAGCCGAGGCAGTAGGGTGTATGCGACCTGGCCGGCCGCCCCGGTGACGGCAACACGAACGACGTTCGGCATGATGTTCTCCCTGTTTACGTTTAGCGCTCGCACGGCGCCACGCGAGCGCTAAACGAAGAATGGACTGAAGTAGCGCACCATCATAATCTAATTGATATGAATCACACGCCGTTTGTTTAGGAGCCTTTCATGATCCGTCTCGGCATCAACGGTTTCGGTCGCATCGGACGACTCGTTTTCCGCGCTCTGGTTGACCAAGGCGAGCTTGGCAAAAACATCCAAGTCGTTGCCGTCAACGACGTCATCGCAGCCGACAACCTCGCTTACCTGCTCAAATACGACACGACGCAAGGCAAATTCAAGAGCACGGTAACCACCACGAAGTCGTCGCCCACGGCCGCCGCGGACGATACGCTCGTCGTCGACGGCCAACCGATTCGCGTCCTTGGCGAAAAGGTCGGCCCCGAAGCGCTGCCTTGGAAAGCTCTCGGCGTCGATTACGTCATCGAATCGACGGGTTTGTTCACGGACGCCGACAAGGCCAAAGGGCACATCAAAGCGGGCGCGAAGAAGGTCATCATCTCAGCCCCGGCGAGCGGCGAGGACATCACCATCGTCATGGGCGTCAATCATGAGAAATATGACAACGCCAAGCACAGCATCGTGTCCAACGCCAGTTGCACGACCAACTGCCTGGCGCCCCTTGTTCACGTACTGCTCAAGGAAGGCTTCGGCATCGCAGAAGCGTTGATGACCACCGTGCACAGCTACACGGCCACGCAGAAAACCGTCGACGGTCCCGGATCGAAAAAGGACTGGAAGGGCGGCCGGGCAGCGGCGGCAAACATCATTCCATCGACGACCGGCGCCACCAAGGCCGTCGTCGCCGCGTTTCCCGAACTCAAGGGCAAGCTCACAGGCATGTCCTTCCGCGTTCCCACGGCCACCGTTTCCGTCGTCGATCTTTCCGTTCGCACGGTCAAGGAAACCACCTACGACGAGATCTCGGCCAAGATGAAACAGGCGTCGGAAACATACCTCAAGGGCTATCTGGCTTACACCGATGATCCCGTCGTCTCCAGCGATTTCCTGCACGATCCGTTTTCCAGCATCTACGACTACGACGCCGGCATGAGCATTCACGGGTCCGGCCCGGAGAACAACCAGAAGAAGGCCAACTTCTTCAAGCTCATCAGCTGGTACGACAACGAATGGGGCTACTCGAATCGTTGTGTCGATCTGCTGAAACTCATGGCGGGGGTGAAATAGTCGTTTGGCCGCTCGTCTCCGGCGAGCGGCTAAACGGGGACTACATCATGCCGAAACTTTCGATCGAGAAGCTGTCGCTGAAGGGCAAACGCGTTGTTATGCGCGTCGACTTCAACGTGCCGCAGGACAAGGCGACAGGAGCGATCACGAATCCGCAGCGCATCGTCGCAGCGTTGCCGACGATCCAGTACGCGCTCAACCAAGGCGCCGCCGTCATCTTGATGAGCCATCTCGGCCGGCCTGACGGCGAGCGCAAGGCCAAGTACAGCCTGAAACCGATCGCCGCGAAGCTGGAAGAGTTGTTGGCCCGTCCCGTCAAGTTCTTGAACGATTGCGTCGGCCCGGAAGTGGAAGCTGCATGTGCGTCCGCCAAGCCGGGCGATGTAGTCCTCCTTGAGAACCTTCGCTTTCATGTCGCGGAGGAAGGCAAGATCAAGGATGAGAAGACCGGGGAGACGATCAAGAAAGCAACACCGGAAGAAATTGCCGCGTTCCGCGCATCGTTGTCCAAACTCGGCGATGTCTACGTCAACGACGCTTTCGGCACGGCGCATCGCGCCCATAGTTCCATGGTCGGCGCTGAGCTCTCGCAGAAGGCCGCCGGCTTTCTGGTCAAGAAGGAGCTCGACGCCTTCGCCAAGGTGCTTGACCACCCGCGTCGGCCCCTGCTTGCCATCCTCGGCGGGGCCAAGGTTGCCGACAAGATTTTGCTGATCGAGAACCTTCTCGATAAAGCCGACGAAATCATCATCGGTGGCGGGATGGCGTACACGTTCCTCAAAGTGCTCACCAACATGGAGATCGGTACGTCGCTGTTCGATCCCAAGGGAGCCGAGGTCGTCGCCAAGGTGATGGAGAAGGCGAAGGCCAAGAACAAACCGATCCATCTTCCCGTCGATTTTTTGGCGGCCGACAAGTACGATAAGGACGCAAATACCAAAGTCGTTACGGCGCAGCACGGGATACCCGCAGGCTGGCAAGGACTCGACTGTGGCCCCGCGAGCATCGCGAGGTTCCAAGAAGTCATGGCCCGCGCCAACACGATTATCTGGAACGGCCCCGTCGGCGTGTTCGAGTGGGACAGGTTCGCCGGAGGCACGCGGGCGCTTATGGATGCAATGGTCGCCGCCACTGCTCGCGGCGCCGTCACCATCATCGGCGGCGGCGACACCGCGACAGCGGCAGTCAAGTGGAAGGCCGACAGCAAAGTCACCCACTGCTCGACCGGAGGCGGCGCGTCGCTCGAGCTCTTGGAGGGCAAGAACCTTCCCGGCATCGCCGCCCTCTCGGAAGGTTAACGTAGCTCAGGCGTTCCAGCCTGACATCGACGATTGAACGTCAGGCTCGAAAGCCTGACCTACGGCTGATGGATTTCGCAATGGCAGCACACGCTCGAAAACGCGGTGTACCCGAAGGCCTGTGGATGCGTTGTCCGCAGTGCAAGGCCACGGTGTTCCGCAAAGAAGCCGAAACGCGTTTCAACGTCTGCCCCGAGTGCCGACATCATTTCTACCTGCCGGCTCGTGGCCGTATCAAACAGCTACTCGATGAAGAGAGCTTCGAGGAGTGGTTTACCGACATTCGGCCGAAGGACCCGTTGGAATTCAATGACCGCGTGGTCTACAGTCAACGCCTGAAGGCGGAGCAAGCGAAAACCGGTATGCTCGATGCAGCCGTAGTGGGACGTGGCTACATTCGCGGCCGGGCGGTGGTGCTTGCGGTGACCGACTTCGCGTTCATGGCCGGCAGCATGGGTTCCGTCGTGGGCGAAAAGTTAACGCGCGCCACGGAGGAGGCGACCCGCCTCGCCTTGCCGCTCATCATCGTCAGCGGCTCCGGAGGCGGAGCGCGCATGCAGGAAGGCATCCTGTCGCTCATGCAGATGGCCAAGGTGTCGGCCGCGCTGGCTCGCTACGACAAAGCAGGCGGCCTTTATGTTTCCATCTTGACGAATCCCACGATGGGCGGCGTCGCCGCCAGCTTCGCGCTCCAGGGAGACATCACGCTCGCCGAGCCAGGGGCGCTCGTTGGGTTTGCCGGAAAACGCACAATCTGGAACACGGTCCGCATCGAGCTTCCCGATGGCTTTCAAACGAGCGAATTCTTGCTCAAGCACGGGTTTGTCGATCGGATTATCCCTCGCCCCGATTTACGGATGGAACTGGCGCGAATAATCGATTATTGTGAACGATAGGACCGAATCGGTCGTCAGTGATCAGGGGTCAGTAGCCAAAAAAGACATAGTCACCTGACTTCTGATCACCGACTTCTGAACACTGAACACTGAACACTGGCCACTAATCCGATGGGCCTACTAGACGCCATAAAGCAGTTGTTCTCCACAAGCGACGAGAAGTCGCCGGTGAATATCGCGCAACGCTTCGACCTCCTGGGACGCACCGGGCAGGGGAGCATGTCCAAGGTTTGGCGAGCGCGCGATCGCGATTCCGGCAGAACCGTGTGCCTCAAGGTGCTCGATCGCGAGAAGACAAAGAAATTTGAGGCTCGCTTTCCCGGCTTGAAAAAGCCGACCGAAGGCGAAATCTGCATGATTCTCAAGCACACGAATATCGTGCAGACCTACGAACACGGCATCACGACGGATGAAGAACCGTATATCGTCATGGAACTCATCGACGGCGTTGGGCTCAACTATCTCATCGAGACGAAGAACAAAGACCTCGACGGAAATCGGGTGAATTTCCTGGCTCAGTACGCCACCGGAATCGAGTACATGCACAAAGCCGGTTTCCTTCACCGTGATATTTGCCCGCGCAATGTTATGGTGGACAAGTCGGGGACGGTCAAGATCATTGATTTCGGCCTGGCCATTCCGTATAAGCCGGAGTTTTGCCGGCCGGGAAACCGCACCGGGACCAAAGAATACCTGGCGCCGGAGCTTATTCGCCGCGCGGCAACGGACCATCGCGTCGATTGCTTTGCCCTGGGTGTCACTGCCTACGAAACGTTTACCGGCGACCTGCCTTGGGAGAAAGGTCCGTCACAGGAAGTGTTGCGTGCCATCGTC
This sequence comes from Planctomycetota bacterium, assembly GCA_016872605.1. Lineage (GTDB taxonomy): Bacteria > Planctomycetota > Planctomycetia > Gemmatales > Gemmataceae > SIAQ01. Next base: position 5,725 of record VGZI01000146.1, on the reverse strand, counting down.
AACAACGCACCGCGAAACCCGAAGGAGTTGCGCGCCGACCTGGATGACGAAGTTGTGGCGTTCTTGCTCAAGGCCGTGGATCGCGACCCGAATCAGCGATTTCAGACGGCCACGGCATTTCGTGAAGCGATTGCCCGGCTTCCAGGCGGGTGGTGAGGTCTCGCTGCTTCGATGGAGGTGTCGGATGAACCTGTGGAAGCGACGTGCGTGCCTCCTACTTGCCTTGGGCGTTGCGTTGTCACCCGCCTTTGCCGGACTCGACAACGGACCGAGTACGGAAGGCAAAAAGGAACTCCTTACCGGAAAGATTGTGGCCCTCGCTGAACTGCTCGCCAAGGACAAAACGCTCGTCGACGCCGATCAGAAAATCCTGGTGCTTCACACCGCCGAAGGCAGGATTTTTCCACTTCTGAAGGATAGCGGCTCGCGCATGTTCTTCACCGATTCCAAGCTGCGCAACCGAAACGTTCGCCTGACAGCTCGCAAGATCCCCAACTCCGAGGTGTTGCAGGTGATCAATTTCAAGACGATCGTCAACGGCAAGCTGCACGAGGCCTATTACTGGTGCGACATCTGCACCATCCGTCGCACCGAGGCCGGCATCTGCGACTGTTGCGGCGCCCCGCTTGAGTTTCGCGAAGAACCGTGGAAGGGAGATTGAGGCTAGCACGGGCAGTCGCTCAAGTGTCCATTTGCATCTTCAATTCGTACACTCTCCGCATCGGATTTTCGCGAGAGCACACGCATGGGCCAGCGCACCGTTCTTTATGATTGGCATGTCTCCCACGGCGCGCGCATGGTCGATTTCGGCGGCTGGGACATGCCAGTCCAGTACACGACCATCATCGACGAACATAGCGCGGTTCGTTCCGGCGCCGGCCTCTTCGACGTCAGCCACATGGGCCGACTCTCCTTCGGCGGGCCGGATTCGTTAGCCCTCATCCAATTGGTTTACACTAACAACGCCGCGACCATGAAGGACGGCCAAGTACGCTACGGCCTAATCTGCAACGATCAAGGCGGCATCCGCGACGACGTGCTTGTCTACCGGTGGCCCTACGGTTATGCCATGGTCGTCAACGCCGGCAATCGCAGCAAGATCGTTGACTGGATCGGCGCCTCCAAAGGATCGATGAACGTCCAGGTCGACGATCAAACTCTCACAACATGCATGATCGCCATCCAGGGACCAAACGCCGTGGCGATGTGCAAGGGGCTGACTGATGTCGACGGGGGCTCGCTCGCCTACTACTACGCGGCGCCGACGCGCTGTATGGGCAATCGTTGCGTCGTAAGCCGAACCGGCTACACCGGCGAGGACGGCCTCGAGATCATGATCGGCGCCGCAGCCGGTGTCGCACTCTGGGAAGAACTGATCAAGCGCGGCGGCAAACCGTGCGGCCTGGGCGCACGCGACACGCTTCGCCTCGAAGCCGCCATGCCGCTCTATGGCCACGAGCTTAATGAAGACATCGATCCGTTTCAGGCCGGCCTGAGTTGGGCCGTGAAGATGGACAAGGATAACTTTCGCGGCAAAGAAGCGCTGGCACGACGCCAAGGTGACGCTTCGCTTCGCAGGCGCATCGGTCTCGAACTCAACGGCAAACGCATCGCCCGTGAAGGCGCCGTCGTGAAGGCAAACGGCAAACCAGTCGGCGTCGTCACCAGCGGCACGCACTCGCCGACGTTCGCCAAGCCGATCGCCATGGCCTATGTCGATCCCGCGTTCCAGAAGGTCGGCGCCGGGTTGGCCATCGACATTCGCGGCAACGACGAGGAAGCGGTCGTCGTGTCGTTGCCGTTTTACAAACGCGCCAAATAAGGGAGCCCAGAGGTGAGGTACTCCGAACCTCTGGGATACGTTCGGAGAAATACATGGTTCCAAAGAATGTTCGCTACGCTGAAACCCACGAATGGGCTCTGGTGGAGGGCGATGTGTGCACGGTGGGGATCTCCAAGTTTGCCGTCGAGCAACTTACGGACGTTGTGTTCGTGGAGTTAGCAAAGCTCGGCAAGAAGCTCGCCGCCAAGGAACCGTTCGGCCAGATCGAATCGGTGAAGTCGGTCAACGACCTGTACGCCCCAGTCGCCGGTGAGATCATCGCTCGCAATGACGCCCTCGAAAAGGACCCGACGATCGTTTCCGGCGACCCGTACGGCACGGGCTGGATGGTCAAGATCAAGATGACCTCGAAAGGCGATCTGGACAAACTATTGACGCCGGACCAATACGAGAAGCAAATCGCTTCGCAGGGACATTAGTGTCGGCGCTTACGGCGTCACAGACGATTTCAAAGGGTGAGGTTGCGGCTTGCCATACATTCTAAATACCGGCGCCGATGTGAAGGCGATGCTGGACAAGATCGGCGTCGCGTCGGTCGATGCCCTTTTCAAGATGGTGCCCGACGCATTTCAGCTGCAGCGCCCGCTCGACGTTCCGCCGGCGCTCACTGAACTGGAACTGCAACAGCACATGGCCGAACTGGCCGGCAAAAACAAGGCCGCCGACAACGCCGTTTGCTTCTTGGGCGGAGGCAGCTACGATCACTTCGTTCCGGCCGTGGTCGATGCCATCGCGTCCCGCAGCGAATACTATACGGCTTACACCCCTTACCAGGCCGAAGCAAGTCAAGGTAGCCTGCAGGCATTCTTCGAATATCAGACGCTGATCTGCGAGCTTACGGGCCTCGATGTCGCCAATGCCAGCCTCTACGAAGGAGGCAGCGCCGTCGCCGAAGCTGTCCTCATGGCCATCAGCATCGATCCGGAGCGGCCAAAGGTGCTCGTTGCCGAGAGCGTGCATCCGGAGTATCGGCAGACCCTCGCCACGTATCTCGCCAACATCCAGAAGGAAATCATCACATTGCCGACGCCGAACGGAGCGCTCGATCCGGCCGCCCTTCAAAATCATGTCGACGACAAGACACTCTGCGTCATCGTGCAGCACCCGAACTTTTTCGGTAATCTCGAAGATGTCAATGCTGTCTCTCGCCTGTGCAAAGAGAAGGGCGTCCTGTTCATCGTAAGCTTTGACGGTATCAGCGTGGGCCTGCTGAAACGGCCGGGGCAATACGGAGCCGACATCGCCGTCGGCGAAGGACAGATGCTGGGAACGCCGATGCAGTTCGGCGGACCGTACCTCGGCATGATGGCGTGCCGCGAGCAATTCGTGCGCAAGATTCCCGGGCGCATCGTCGGTCAGACCGTCGATCGCAACGGCCGACGCTGCTGGGTGCTGACGCTGCAAACACGCGAGCAGCACATCCGCCGCGAGAAGGCGACGAGCAACATCTGCACGAACCAGGGGTTGTTCGCGCTGCGTACGGCCGTGTACCTGGCTGCTCTCGGCCCGCAAGGCTTGAAGGAGACCGCCAATCTCTGCCTGCAGAAAGCACATTACCTGGCCGATGAGCTGTGCAAGATTCCCGGCGTATCGCTGCGATTCAAGAAGCCGTTCTTCAAGGAATTCACGGTGCAAGTGCCTGGCGATGTGCCGACGCTCTTACGTAAACTACTTGACGCGGGCTATCACGGCGGGTTGCCTCTGGGCCGCTGGTATCCAGCGCTGGGCAACTGCATTAGCATCGCCGTGACGGAGAAACGCACGAAGGCGGAGATGGATGGATTTGTCGCGGCGATGAAGGGAGCGATCCGATAGAGTTCGTTTAGCGTTCGCATGGCGCCATGCGAACGCTAAACAAAGATAGGCGTGTCCATGACCAACAACCAATCGACCGACCTGCTCTTTGAGATCAGCCATCTCGGGCGGCGCTGCCATCGGCTGCCGGCGTGCGACGTGCCCGAGAAAGATGCAACGGCGCTCGTGCCTGCCGACGCGCTCGCCGACGCTCCGCCGCCCTTGACCGAGGTCGGCGAGATCGATCTCATTCGCCACTTCGTCAATCTGTCCAAGCGGAATATGTCGATCGACACGAACTTTTATCCGCTTGGCTCCTGCACGATGAAGTACAACCCGAAACGCCACGAGCGGCTCGCGGGTTTGCCCGGCATGGCGAATCTGCATCCCTTGCAAAGCGACGCGTCGTGTCAGGGCATGCTGGCAATGCTCTGGTCGATGCAAAACATCCTGGCTGAGATCGCCGGACTCGACGCGGTGGCGTTGCAACCCGCCGCGGGGGCGCAAGGGGAGCTGGCGGCCCTCTTAGTCGCCGCTGCCTACAACCGCGACAAGGGCCAGACGCAACGCACCCGCGTGCTAATCCCAGACAGCGCGCACGGCACGAATCCCGCCAGCGCCGCCATCGCCGGCTTCGATGCCGTCTCCATCAAGAGCAACGACAACGGGCTCGTCGACCTCGCCGACCTCAAATCGAAGCTTGACGATCGCACGGCCGTGTTCATGATCACCAACCCGAACACGATCGGCCTGTTCGAATCGCAGATCGGCGAGATCACGAAACTCATACACGACGCGGGCGGCCTGGTCTACCTCGACGGCGCCAACATGAACGCCATCGTCGGCGTCACCCGTCCCGGCGACTTCGGGGCCGACATGATGCACTATAACGTCCACAAGACGTTCACCGGCCCGCACGGCGCCGGCGGTCCCGGTTCCGGCCCCATCGCCGTCCGCGCTATGCTCGCCCCGTACCTGCCGACTCCAATCGTCGTAAAGGACGGCGACGCTTTCAAACAGGAAACCAACCGGCCCAAGTCCATCGGCCGAGTCCGCAGCTTTTTCGGCAACGTCGGTATCCTTTTGCGCGGCTACTGCTACATTCGCACGCTCGGCCCCAAGGGTTTGCGAGCCATGACCGAGAATGCCGTCCTCAACGCCAACTATCTGCTCGCTCTCGTCAAGCACGCTTTGGATGTGCCGCACGGCGATCGCTGCATGCACGAGTTCGTCGCCAGCGCCTCCAAGCTCAAGCGAGCCAAACGCATCAGCGCCATGGAAATCGCCAAGCGGCTGCTCGACTTCGGCTACCACGCCCCGACGGTTTACTTTCCGCTCGTCGTGCCGGAAGCGCTCATGATCGAGCCGACGGAGACGGAGAGCAAGGAAACGCTGGACGCCTTCGCGGCCACCTTGCTCAAGATCATCGACGAAGATCCGGCATTTTTGCAGAACGCGCCGCATACGACGCCGATCAGCCGGCCCAACGACGCCAAGGCCTTCAAAGAACCGATCCTGCGATGGAAGGCGTAATCCGACTGCTCCCGTACGCCGAGGCCGACGGCGCGACCAACATGGCCGACGACGAAACGCTCGTGCGCTCGGCCGCCCTGGGCATCGCGTCGCTGCGGTTCTATGGCTGGACGACCGCGACCCTGAGCCTCGGCTACTTCCAGCCGTGCGCCGTTCGACTGTCCGATCCCCTGTTGGCGTCCCTTCCGTGGGTACGGCGTCCCTCCGGCGGCGCGACGCTCGTTCATCATCACGAACTCACCTACTGCCTCGCCCTGCCCTTCGGCCGCGCCTGGCACTCGGCCGAACCGTGGCTCGAGCGAATGCATCGCATCATTCAAACGGCGATCCTCAGCCTCGGCGGCGCACACCCCATCACGCCCGTTCGCGGCGAATCGACCAAGCACGGCAACGTGCTCTGCTTCCAACAATTCACGCCGGGCGACCTCCTGAGCGCCGGCAAGAAAGTCGTCGGCAGCGCCCAACGCAAATACCGCCAGGCCCTCATGCAGCACGGCTCGATCTTGCTGGCCCAGAGCGAATTCACGCCGTCGCTGCCTGGGCTAAGCCAGACTA
>VGZI01000145.1 GCA_016872605.1 Planctomycetota bacterium | reverse complement strand
CAAAAGATACCACGGGTTCCACCAGCCGTAGAAGGCGTAGGACGCGATGAGGAACCAGATGTTCATGAGCTGATTGTTCTTCCGCACCAGCAAAAAGCCCGGCACGACGATCAAGCAGAAGATGAGGAAGACCCAGGTATGGAAGAGCATGGAGTTTGCCGCTAGCGGCTTGGCGTTCGCCCACAGTGGATGTTACGTGGCTAAGTTACCGGAAGCGAACAACGTATGCAATCCCATGCCATTCACAGACAACTCCAGCCGCGCCACAGGCACAGTGCGAGGAGAAAGATCATCCAACCTGACCGCAGAATCATCAGCGCGTATTCCCAGAGCGAGGGCGACAGGCCGCTTGGCACGCAGATCATGCCGATGGTGCTCCATTCGCTGTCGCCATCGTCGTACTGGATGAAGATTTGCTCGGCGTTCATCTGCGTGATGATGCCGGAATAGTATTCCGTGCCGGCCTTCCAGCGACAATGGACTCGGCAGCCGACGGTGATCATTTGCAGCGGCTTCACCTGGTCCTTGGGCGCCCAGCCGCGATTGCCGTCGTCGAAGTAGACGAAAACTTCTCCTGGAGCAACTTCGCCAACGGTGCCGGGGAAAAGCCACGCCTGGCCCCATGGCGCCAGGACACGATCGCCGGTCACCCAATCCATCTTGCGGATGTCCGGAATGAAGTCGTCCTCCGCCGCATCATCGCGATTCGGCTTTGGCGGCTCCATCTCCGGGTGTTTTTCGGGATCGAAGAAGGTCATGGCGTCCTCACAAACGCAAATCGACATCGTCATGATAGTATTCATTTGCCGGTCAGTGCCGTTTAGCCCCGCCTCGTAGAGGCGGGCAGCCAGCAAACCCATCCCGCCTCGACGAGGCGGGGCTAAACGCCGAACACGTTCGTCCATGTAATACTCTCCATGCACGACATCGCAATCATCGGAGGCGGGATCGTCGGCCTGGCGACGGCGCTCGACCTCGTCACGCGTTTTCGCGTTTCGCTGACCGTCTTGGAAGCAGAGCCGGCGATCGCTCAACATCAGACCGGGCACAATAGCGGCGTGATTCATGCGGGACTTTACTACAAGCCCGGATCGGCCAAAGCTCGCAATTGTGCCGACGGCCGCGAGGCGATGTTCCGATTCTGCGCCGAGCATGGCATCGCGCATGAACGCTGCGGCAAGCTGGTCGTCGCCGTCGAAGACAGCGAATTGCCCGCACTGGACGCCTTGCATCAACGCGGTCTCGCCAACGGATTGACGGGTATCCGCAAGCTGTCGGCCGGCGAACTCCAAGAGCACGAACCGCATGTCGCGGGGATCGCAGGGCTGCATGTTCCAGAGACCGGCATCGTCGATTACAAGGACGTCGCGCAAAGGTACGCCGAGTTGATTGCGCGTCGTGGCGGAGAGATTCGCGTCGGCGCCGGCGTTCAGGCCGTGCGTCGTCGTGCCGATGTGCTGACGCTGGAGACGCCGCAAGGCGAGGTCGCGTGCCGGCATCTCATCAATTGCGGCGGATTGCAATGCGATCGCGTCGCCTGGATGTGCGGCGTCGACCCCGGCGTGCAAGTCATTCCGTTTCGCGGCGAGTATTACGCGCTCGTGCCTGAAAAACGGCACTTGGTCAGAAACCTGATCTATCCCGTTCCCGATCCGCGCTTGCCGTTCCTTGGCGTGCACTTCACGCGCACGGTGCACGGTGAGGTCGAGGCCGGGCCGAACGCGGTGCTGGCGTTTTGTCGCGAAGGTTATTCGCGGTGGACCATTTCCCTAGCCGACATGTGGAGCCTGTTTTGGTATCCGGGTTTTTGGCGCATGGCGGCGAAATACTGGCGCACCGGATTCAGCGAAATGTGGCGCTCCTTCAGCAAACGAACCTTCTACGAATCGCTGCAGCGGCTCGTTCCAGAGTTGCAGATCGACGACATCCACCCGTTTGGCAGTGGCGTGCGCGCGCAGGCAGTAGGGCCGAGCGGCGCGCTCGTCGATGACTTTCGCATCGTCGAAGCCGAGCGGATGATCCACGTCCTTAATGCCCCGTCGCCCGCCGCGACGGCATCGCTAAGCATCGGACGATCGATCGCGGAGATGGCGGCGAAATCGTGGGGGCTGCCGGCGCTGGAAGCCCAGGGGTGAGCGCAGCAAACTCTTGGGATTAGCGCCATCACGAGCCCAGGGGTTCGCTGCGCTCACCCCTGGGCTTCCAATAGTTTGTGCAAATGAAGATGCACCGGCCCAAGCGTGCCGCCGTAGTTGCCGGCGGTGATGCCGAGCACGCCGTTAGTGCACGCGGCGCGAATGCCGACGCGCATCGCCTGTTCGACGGCAGCTTGATCGACGCCGTCGATGACGATCTCGTATACGGCATTGACGCCAGCTGGAAGTGCTGACTTGACTTGGCCTCGCAACGTTGGGCAGTAGGCGTCGTTGGTGCTGGCGCGGACCTTCTTGTACTTGCTGCCGACCTTGCTGCCGGAGCGGACGATGCCGCCGGGGAAGGGCATGATGGCGCCGGGCACGTTGCGAATCGCGGCGACGGCGACCTCAGCCGCGGCGAGACCTGCGCTTTGATTCGCGGCAAGGATGAGGAAGTTGCCGCCGCCGACCCCCTTGATCGTGCCGAACACGTCTTCACAGAGAAATTCGCCGTCCATGACGGGGAGTCGCCAATAGCGTCGGCCTTCGAGCTTTTTGCTGATCTGCCAGCCGTCGCTGAAGAAGCGCAGGTTGCCGCCAACGCGGATCGTTTTGCTCTTCACGGGTGGCAAGCCGTTGTAGCAGGCGGTGGTCGCGCACGTGAGGATGCACTGGCCGACCCGATTCACGACGGCTTTTTGTAGGGCATCGCGACTGAACCCGAACATGAGGATGCTGATGCCGGGCCGTCCGTCGAGTGTTTCATCGGCCGACAGCGTTCGTTCGATGCCCGCTTCAACGTCGCAGCCGATGACGGACGACGCGTAGCCGGTGACGACCGTGCCGGCAGTTTGCGCCCAGGCGGGCGTGGCGGCGGTGACGATGAGCCGGGCCGCCGTCATCGGAAACGCCTCGGCGAAGGTGTCTTCAATCGGAATCTTGTTGATCGTCAGCAAGCGCGGTTCCTGTGAGAGTAAGGCCTCTCGCTCCGCGAGAGGAACATCCTCTCGCGGGCCAAGAGGGCTACTCTGATTCGTGCTGTTTTATGATTGGACAATCGAAATGGTCAGCCAAGACTGGTGTCACGCCGCTGCCTTTGTTTCGGTCGCATATCCCATCAGCGTCTGGAGCGCGTCGAGGGTTCGCTCGGTGGCGCCCTGCTGCGACAGTACAAAAGCTCGTGCCGCGTCGCCGAGCCGCCTGCGCGCCTCCGCATTGCCGAGCAACCGCAACACCGTTGCTTCGAGCGCGGCGGCATCGTCGACCTGAACGGCGCCGCCACCGGTCAGAAGGTCGGCGACGGTCTGCTTGAAGTTCCAGGTGTGCGGGCCGAACAGAACTGCGGCGCCGTAAGCAGACGGTTCGATCATGTTCTGCCCGCCGCGCTTGCCGTCGAGGCTCCCGCCAACGAATGCAATGTCGGCCAGGCCCCAGACCGCGCTGAGTTCGCCGATGGTATCGATGAGAATGATGCAATCATCGGCCATAACGTCCCCTGGCTTGATCTCGCTTCGCCGCACGAACGGCAGGCCGCTGCGTTCGAGCAGGCGAGCGACGTCATCGAACCGCTCGGGATGGCGCGGCACCAGTATGAGCCGAAGGTTCGGGTGTGTGTCCCTGGCCTTCCGATAGACATCGATTGCGAGAGCTTCTTCGGGGTCTTGCGTGCTGCCGGCGACCCACACGAGCGCATTTTCGGCGATGCCGAGGAGGGTGCGCATCGCCTCGGTTTTGGGATTATGGCGATCGACGCTCACGCCGTCGTACTTGATGTTGCCGGTGGCGACGACGTTGACGCCGCCGAGGTCGCGATAATGGCGCTGGTACTCGTCATTCTGGGCGCCGATCCAGTCGAGCTGCGAGAAGACACTGCGAACGAACCAGCCGAAAAACGCAAATCGGCTCGCACTCGTTGGGCTCATTCGGCCATTGATGAGCGCGACCTTGACGCCGAGACGTTTCGCTGTCCAGATGAAGTTCGGCCAAACTTCACCTTCGGACAGGACCACGAGGCTCGGCTGAATCGTCCGCAAGGCCGCATCGACGGCCCACGTGAAGTCGAAGGGCCAATAAATGACCGTGAGATCGGCGAAGTGTTTGCATGCTTCGTCGTAGCCGGTGTTCGTTGTCGTGGAGATGACGCAGCGCCATTCGGGGAATCGGCGCCGGAATGTCGCCACGACCTGGCGCAGCAAGTGGATTTCGCCGACGCTTACGCCATGAAACCAGACAACCGGCGTGCCCCTGCCGTCGTCGTTGAATTCGACCTGCCCGAACCACTTTGCCGACAACCCGCGCATTGGCTTGTTGCGAAACCATGCTTGCCAGCAAAGCCACGGCATCAGCATGATCCAGACACAAACGTAGATCAGATTCAGCAAGTACGGCAACACGCGGCGCCTCACGGGAGGTAGGGTGCGTGAAACGCACCGTTGCGCATCGTAGACCTCACGCTGCGAGTGAGGAATCCGTCACGCGGAGCGTGACGCCTACGGTGGGAGCGTTTCACGCGGCCTAAATCTGACAGGAAGGTAACGCGTTTCCTTGTGCGTGTAAAGCCCAGCCGACTTCGTGGGGTGGGCGAGATTGCCAGAGGGTTTCCCAATCTCGGACGATGGAATATAATTATTCCGCCTACTCAGGTTTTCATCGCCGGGCCTTATGAGTTGTCAATCACCGGATTCCATGAGAGATCGCGATGCCGATGCGGATGATCTGTGCCGACCAGACATTGCTCGACGCGCCGGGAAAGCTGGAGCCAGGGCGGTCCTATCGCCTTGGGCGTTCATCGAGGTGCGAGTTTGTGGTGGAGGAGTTATCGGTCTCGCGCGTGCACGCCGAGGTCATGGTCGATGGGGATGCGATGTGTGTAAAGGACCTGGACAGCCGTAATGGCACGTTCGTGGATGGTAAGCGCGTGAATGACGCCACCTTGCGTCCCGGACAGACCGTGAGTTTTGGCGCGGCATTGTTTCATGTCGTCGGCAATCTGCAATGGCCGAGCGACAATGACATGTCGGCGATCTCCACTCACATCATGCGAGGGAACGGTCGGCCCCAGCTTGGCCCGGAACCCGTCCGTCCGCTGACGGACGCGCAACATCGCGTGCTCGAACTGCTTTTGATCGGTTTTTCCGACAAGCAAGTCGCCAAGAAGCTGCACATCAGCATCCACACGGTGCGCAATCACATCAAGCGCATCCATCGCCGATTCGGCGTCGTGTCCCGCGCCGAACTCTTGGCGGCGTTTATTTCCGAGTCACGACTCCCCTAAGCGACCATGCAACCCCCCGACGCACGATATCGCGATTGGCCGGCGCTGGGGTTCGCGATGTTTTTTCCGCTGATGATGTCGTACACGACGTTCATCCTGCTCGACGCTGCCACCGATCGTGGGCTCCTACGCACGTTTGGCATCGGCAAGGTTTTTCAGTTTGCCTTCCCGGCGCTCTACGTCTTTTGGTTCGAGCGCGACGATCTTCGCTTCGTCTGGCCGAGTTGGCATGGAGTGCCGATCGGCGTAGGTTTTGCCTTGATCGTCGGCGGGTTGATGTTTCCGCTCTATTACTTGCTCGTGCGCCATATTCCCGGCGTGGAAGAGACGCCGCGCATGATCTTCAATCGGTTGCAACACCTCGATCAGGCGACGCCGGCGCGATATCTCGGGCTGGCGATCTTCATCTGCGTGCCGCACGCGTTGCTGGAGGAATACTATTGGCGCTGGTTCGTGTTCGGTTGGCTGCGCCGCTCTGTGCCGATGTGGGCCGCGATCTTGCTGTCGAGCATCGGATTCATGCTGCACCATGTCGTGATTCTGAGCGTTTATTTTCCGGGGAACTTCTGGACGTTGGCGTTGCCGTTGTCGCTCTGTGTGGCCGTCGGCGGCGGCGTGTGGGCTTGGCTGTACGATCGTACGGGGACCATCTACGCCGGCTGGCTCAGCCATTGCCTGATCGATTCCGCCATCGTGATACTCGGATACTGCATGATGTGGGATCTGTTCCATCCGCCGCTTGTGGCCTAGCACTCTCGTTGCTAGGCCAAGAGCGGCTAATGATCTGCGCCGGGCGAAAGCGTCGGATCATCTTCGTCATCCGTCGGCTCGGGGCGACGATGGCGCGGCGGATGGGCGAGCGCCGCTTTTTCCAGCAGCGGGATGCTCAGAGCGGTCGCCATGTCGTCGCCGGATTCGTCGACATCGGCGGCTCGGCCCGTTTCGTGATACTCGATCGTAAAAAGCCGCGCGGCGATGCCGACGCAGTCGCCGTGGTGTAGGACTTTGCTGGCGCCCTTGTCGAGGCGATGCTCGTTCACGGTGACGCCGTTGGTGCTGTTGAGATCGTGGACGACCCAAAGGCCTTCCTTATAGATCAGCTCGCAGTGCTGCCCGGAGACGTTGGGGAACTGCAGGCAAATGTCGCATGATTCACGCCGTCCGATCACGAGGGGTGAGCGTGTCAGCGGGATGCTATCGCCGCCGCCTTGGGGAACGAGTTCGCCGTTGACGATGTGTTCGCTAGATGGGTTCATAAATCCGAGTTCCGATGTTGCGTTCGGTCGGCGCCGAGCGGGGGCTAAATGAAGTGACGAAATGCCGGGCCAACAACCTTACTCTACCACACACATGAGGCCGATGCCATGCCTCGGTTATTGATAGTTGGCGGCGGACTCTTCGGCTCGCAGGCGGCGGCGTACGCACGGCGCCAAGGTATCGAAGCCGTGATTTTCGACCCCGGGCTGGAGGGCGCCGCTTCCCCCGCCGCCGCCGGATTGTTCAAGGAGGCTTGGGCCGGCAAAAAGCACCGCGATCTTTACGCCCAGGCCATTCCCGTGCTCGATCAGCTTTACGGTATACGCCACGTCGAACTCACCGACGATGCCGGAACCGTTGAGCAGTTCTCGTTCGTTCCACCGACCGTCATCCTGGAGCCGAATCCGATTCGCCAAACGGTCACGAAAATCGGCGATGGCTGGCTAGAAACGGCCGACCAACGATACGAGGGCTGGATCTATGTCGCCGCCGGCGTTTGGTGCGAGGCCTTGCGCCCCGGCTTGGGAGTTTACGGCAAAGTGGGGGCCGCCTTCGTCTTCACCGGCGAGCGACCGGGGCGAATCCGCCCAATCGCACACGGCCGGCAAGCGATCGCCTTCGTGCGCGATGCCGGTTTCACCCACTTCGCCGACGGGACGGCAGAACGGGATTATCGGCCGGAACTCGACATGATGACGCTGGAACGGGCGGCATCGTTCGGCATGACTGAAGCACCAGTGCAGCGATTGTGGGGCTGGCGTCCGTATGTATCGGGCGGGCCCGTGTTCGAACGAATTGGCGAACGCACCTGGCTCGCAACCGGCGGGCGCAAGATGGGCACGATCCTGGGCGCGGCGTTTGCGAGGCGATTGGTGACGGAGATGCAGTTGTAGTTGGCTGACGGATGGCGTTTATCGTGGCGACGCGCGAACGCTAAACGAAGAAAAAAAGCCCGCGAGTTGCCTCGCGGGCTTCCCCAATCCGTTTTTCAACGGCCCTGGTACCAATAGCTTGGCGCCTGGGTTGGGACGAATCCCACGGGCTGCAGCGAACCCGGGGCGTAGTAGCCAGGCCAATGCTGGGTGAGCATCGGACCTTGCGGGATGGGAGCGGAACCGGACATCTTGCGGACGTCGGTGGACGGCCCTTGCGGCGGGTAGTGCATGGGCCAGGTCGGATACGGGTTGGTCACGGTCGTCGTCAGCATGCGTGCGTCGGCCGGAAAGTACGCGTACCACGGGGCCGTCGGTCGGTCGGAATACGGTCCCACTTTCACTTCGACGCGAAACTGAAACTGCGTATTGACCTTGACCGGCGGGCGATCCCACGCGAGAGCATCCCCGGAAAGCGCAAACCAGACCAGCCCCAGCAATCCAAGCCACCATTGGCGGGAAATCATTGGAGTCCTTTCTCGGTAGCAAGGCATGGTGCTTCGTGGATTGCACACCCGCGTCGTGGACGCAGGCGTGCAATCCGCGTGGGACCCCCGAACATGGAGGTCCATCTCAAGCATGCCCGATGATAGTGGACCTGGCGGAGACGACGGCTCGTTTTGACGTGAAATCGACGCGACGGAGCCGGAGCGTTCGACAGGAGCCGCATGACGTGCAGAATCCGTATCCCAGGGGTTCGTTTCGCTCGCCCCTGGGCTTCGAGGGGCAACGTTATCGGCCGTAGTAGTAGTACGGTGTCGGGTAGTAGTACGCTTCTTGCGGGTAGGTCGCGAACTGGTAGGGGGACGGATAGGTCACGGTCGGTTCCGGGGCCGGCGTGTAGGCCGTTGGGACCTGGACGGGCGCCGGCGCGTACGAATGGCCGTGGTGATGGTGATGATGCGGCGTGCCGTAGTCAAAGTGGAAGGTTTCGGGTCCCGGGGGCTGGCCGTTGCGCCAGGCGCCCCAGCCGAGGCTGTTGCCACCCGCTTGGCGATTCCAGCTCAGGCCGATGCTGAAACGGTGATTGGTCCAGGCCGACGCCTGGTGTTGCGTCAAAGCGACGGCGGCGAGCGCCAACAGCCCGGCAACGAACATCTTCTTCATGGAATACCTCTTCTTGTGGAACGAGTTGATCGCGACGCCGTCTCCCCCATGGAGACCAGCACGCGACGTTCCTTTAGCATTCCCTAGAATCGTTTTACCCGCCAGAGTTTTCCAGGCTGATTGTGCGGAAAATTCAGGTCAGGCAACGTTTTCCACGGCACGTGCGCCAGTAATCGCGAAATGCTTGTTGTCGATGAAAGTAATTCAACTCGATGGACGAAAGCAAGAAAATTGTAAGAAATGCAAAAGTGGCGTTGCACAACGCGCTGAGCCTTGTTCCAGGCTATCGGCGAGCGCGAAACTGCAAGCGGCGCGCAAAGAAAAAGGCCGAACCAGGACAGTTCGGCCTTCGATCCCCATGAGAGTAGGATTGGTGTTTTGTCTCAGAGCCCGTGGCGTGAGCGAGGGACACGGCAAACTCCCTCGCTTACGCTTCGGGCTCTGACGGTCGTGATCCATTACCGGCCGTAGTAGAAATACGTGGCGTCCGGATAGTAGTAGACCGGGCGCGGGTAGCTGGCATGCTGGTAAGGCGAAGCGTACTGGCCGGCATACGTCGGTTGCGGCATCGGAGCGTAGTAATAGTACGCTTGGGCCGGATAGTTCGGCATCGGGGCGTAGCTTTGCGGCGCCGTGGCGTGATGCATGGGGGCGCCGTGATGGAAGCCGCCGAAGGCTTCGGGGCCTGGAGGCTGGCCGTTGCGCCAGGCGCCCCAGCCGAAGTTGTTGCCGCCCGCCTGATGATGCCAATTCAGGCCGACACTGAAGCGAGTGTTGGTCCAGGCCGAAGCCTGTTGCTGGCTGAAGGCGATCAAACCGATCGCGAACAGACCAGCCAATGCGATCTTCTTCATGGTAGTCCTCTGTCTCTGTTGAACGGGTTGGCCGCTCTCCGTCCTCCCCATGAGAACGGCTGCGAGCACGCAACAAAGATTCCCCCCGAACAGCCGCTGGGCCAGAAATCGGAGGTGAATTCGTGCCGAAAATATCGTTCCCAGCGCGTTTTCCGCGGCATGTGCGCCAAGGTGACCGAAAATCGCTTTTTTGATTAAAGTGCTGTGTCGCGCCTGTCGGGCGTGATCCCTCTTGTCGGGATGCGTTGCCAGTGACTTGAGTGAAATTTGAAAAAATGTGAGAAATGCTATTGCGACGCGACGTGAGATTCGATCTTGCGGCGCTCGTTCAGCCACGCGTAGTCGCTCTCGGTCGGCGGTCTCGCGCTGCGCGCGACGAGCGCGAAACTACCGAGCGAGGGCGGACTTGCACCCGGCGCCGTTACTTGCCCTTATCGCACTTCTTGCGGCGCCAGGGGGACGGATGGTTGTACGCCTTGCGACGACGCTTCGCCGCCGTCCGCAACGTTTTCTTTCGCATGGTCATCATCGACCTCCTGTAGATTCAAGAGCCGCGCACGAAGTAAGCGGACGTTATAGCGACCGCCTTGACAACAGGCAAGCAACCTACACAAACAGCTCGCTCACCGATTGATTGACGTGAATCCGCTTGATGGCGTCCGCCAGCAGATCGGCAACTGTCAGCACTTCCATATTGGGCAGGCGCTTCTCCGGCGGCAGCGGAATCGTGTCGGTGACGGCGATCTTCTCGACCGGCGCCTCGCGCAGGTTCTTGATCGCCGGGCCGCACAACACACCGTGGGTCGCGAGTATGTACACCGCCTTGGCCTTGCCGACGGTGCGAGCCGTCCGAGCGGCGCTGACGACGGTGTTTGCCGTCGAAATCATGTCGTCGAAGATCAGCGCGATTTTGCCCTCGAGCGAGGCGCCGATCAAGTTGGCATTTTCGACTTGCTCGGCACTGATGCGGCGCTTGTCGACGATGGCCATGTTGACGGCGAGCTTCTTCTGATAACGCAACACGCGCTTGACGCTGCCTTCGTCGGGGCTGAGCACGACCATCTCGCGCGGGTCGAAGCCGAGTCGGCGAACGTAATTGACAATCACCGGGCTGGCGTACAAGTGGTCGACCGGAATGTCAAAGAAGCCTTGAATCTGGGCGGCGTGCAGATCGACGGTGATGACGCGCTGCGTCCCGGCCGTCGTCAGTAGGTTCGCCACGAGCTTGGCCGTGATCGGCACGCGTCCCTCCGCCTTGCGATCCTGCCGAGCGTAGCCGTAGTACGGCAGCACGACCGTAATTCGCGCAGCGCTGGCCCGCTTGAAGCTGTCCAGCATGATCAACAGCTCCATCAAATGCTCGTTGACCGGATGGCACGTCGGCTGAACGATGAAGACATCCCGGCCACGCACATCCTCGTCGATGCGAGCCCAGGTCTCGCCGTCGGGGAAGTTCTTCAGCTCGATCTTTCCGAGCGGATCACCAATGGCCTGGGCAATCTTCTCGGCCAGGGCAACGTGGGCCCGGCCGCTGAATACTTTCAGCTGGAAGTTGTTGTTCGTCATGGGAAGCCGCCTTTGCTGGGAAGATGGGGAGATTGAATTTGTAAGGTTTGATAGGGATCTGTCAAGACGCGCAAGTCAGGAAAGTCGCCTCGTAATCTGTCGAACCATCAGCCCTCGACTACGAAGGGTGTGCCCGCGGGTTCCGGCACCAAGAACTCACGCGATACCGCAAAGGCGCAACCAGCGCGGGCGCCTGACCAATCCAACAAAACGTCGATGTCGATTTAGCAAGCGCACCCCTTTGCTCATGAATCTTCGATCGGCATGCAACGAAATCTCCAGCCGTAACACCTTTTGCGAGCGGCACTTCGGCGCATTCGTTGCATAGACACCCTCACACCCCCCTTCTTGAAATGCAACGAAACCAGGCACAGAGCAGGGCGTCGACCGTACGCAGGGGCAACGCAGAGCCTTGCTTGAGGATTCCCGTGGTGAGCTTTCAGCCTCTGCCTTCCCAATTACCGTCTTCCTTTCGTCTTTGCGCCTTCTCGTGAGAGTGCCTGAATCGGGAGGCACACCCGCCGCTTAAACCTGTCTTGCAAAAAACGCCCTCGCGTTTATGGTGCGGCATGCGCCTTCGGCTGACGATCCTGACCGCCCTGCTTGCCCTCGCGGCCTTGCCCGGTTTCGCGCGGTCGCAAGGCGTGAGCGCGGGCAATATGAACATGCCCAACCTCGGCAGGCTCGCCGGCTCGACCGTCAACCGCCCCGCGACGAATCCCGGCGATCCGACGCTAAACATCAACGACACCTTTGCCGCCTTTCTCGACAGCGCCATTCCGCGCAACATCGTCGGCTTGCGCTTCGACAGCAGCTACGACAACCGTCAACCGGCACGGGCCACCTACCTCTTTCCGCGCGGCGGCGTGGCAGGCGGCCCGGGGTTTCTGCTCCCCGAAACACGCGTCAATACCATCGACTTCACCAGCTATGCCGAGTACAGCCTCGACACCTGGTTCTCCGTCTTCATCGAAGCACCGTATCGGTGGGTCAATCCGGAGGTCAACGGCAACCAGTCGGGCGCGGGCGACATGCGCTACGGCCTGAAGATCTGCACCTGGACCGAGGACAACTTCCTGGCCACCATCCTCCTGCGCGTCTATCAACCGAGCGCCAGAACCGAGACCCTCGGCACCGGCCACTGGAGCATCGAGCCAGGTCTGTTGGCGGCGTATCGCTTCAACGAAAATGTCCACTTGGAGGGCGAGTTCCGCTACTGGATTCCGCTCACACGCGATGACTTCGCCGGCAACATTCTGCGCTATGGTCTCGGCCTCTCCTACGGCCAACGCAATCCGTACGGACTCTGGTATGCACCCGTCGTCGAAGGCGTCGGCTGGACCGTGCTCTCCGGCAAGACGGTCGTCGCGTCGTCGCCCGATTCGTTCGTCATCCAGGAAGCTCGCAATCAGACCATTTTCAACGCCAGTCTAGGCCTGCGCTTCGGGTACGGCCGAAACACCGATATGTACATCGGTTACGGCCGAGCGTTCACGGGCCACACATGGGGGCGCGACATGGTGCGCGTCGAGTTTCGCTATGTGTTTTGATCGTCGTCTTTTCGATTAGGCAGCGGCAGGACTTGATTTACCCCCCCCTCTCCCTCCCGGAGAGGGCTTGAAGGTGAGGGCAAATCACGGGAAACTGCAGGCCTCACCCTCACCCTCACCCCCGGCCCCTCTCCCGGAGGGAGAGGGGAGAAAGAGGCTTGCTGCTCGCCTTAGCGCCCGCTTGGCGCCATGCGGGCGCCAAACGAAACCAGGCAATTTGCTCCAGCGTTCTTTGTGACCTACGCTTGTACAGATAATTCAAGCGAGGCCGTCATGCCCGCGCATTTTCTGTGCCTGCAGGGACATCGCTGGGAATACCAGGATCACGAGCTCGCCGACGCGATCTTTTGTCCCAACTGCGGGCTGCGCTTATACACGGAATCCCAGGCCGCCAGTTTGCCGGCGCGAACGCCGCAACATGCATCCAACGATTTGACACCGATGAGCAATGCCGACATCTGGCGGCTCAATCGAAGTTCCGCGGACGATACGACATCCCATCACACGATCCAGGCGCACGACATCGAGGCGGTTCCGGGCTACGAGTTGCTCGGCGTTCTGGGCCGCGGCGGCATGGGCATCGTCTTTCGCGCTCGCCAGCTGTCGCTTAAGCGCCAAGTCGCCTTGAAGATGATTCTCACCGGCCGGCATGCGCGACCGTCGGAGCGAGCCCGATTTCAACGCGAAGCCGAGTCCGTCGCTCGCCTGCAACATCCCAACATCGTGCAGATCTACGAGGTCGGCGAGCAGAACGGCCTGCCCTATTGCGCTCTGGAATTCGTCAACGCCGGCAGCCTGGCTCAGTTCCTCGGCAATCGGCCACAAGATGCGCGCGTGTCGGCCCAGTTCGTCCACGATCTGGCTCAGGCAATCCATTACGCACACAAACGCGGCATCATCCATCGCGATCTCAAGCCGGCCAACATCCTCTTGCACCTCGACGAGAGCCGAATTGTCAATGACAGCCAGGTCGCCGACACCGGTCTATTCAGCGACCTGACGTCATACGTGCCCAAAGTCAGCGACTTCGGCCTGGCAATGCATATGGGGATTGAGGAGGGCACGACGCGCAACGCCATCATCGGGACTCCAAGCTACATGGCCCCCGAGCAAGCGCGCGGCACGTCGGTCGAGGTCGGTCCGGCGGTCGATGTGTATGCGCTCGGCGCGATCCTGTACGAAATGCTAACCGGTCGCCCGCCGTTCAAGGCCGCGACGCTCGAAGAGACGGCCCAGCAGGTCATCCACATTGAGCCATTCCCGCCGACGCAGATTCAGCCAAGCATTCCCAACGATTTGGAAACGATTTGCCTGGTTTGCTTGCAAAAGAATCCAGCCCACCGCTATGGCAGCGCCGAGGCGCTGGCCGAGGATCTCTGGCGCTTCTTGGCCGGCGAACCCATTCTGGCCCGCCGAACGCACTTGCCGGAGCGCGTGGTCAAGTGGGCCTATCGGCGGCCTCTCTTGGCCGGGCTCGCAGTCGGCGGATTGGCGGCCATGTCGCTTTTCTGGGTCGTTTGGTGGGATCGCGCCGCCGCGTTCCAAACGGAGAAGGATCGCATACATGAAGCGTGGCAGAAAAGCGAAGATCACCTGCTCGATGCCATGAGCACGATCGACGATATCGCCGATCAACCGCCCGACGCCAAGGGCGCCCTCTTCAAAGCACGTCGATTTTACGAGCAACTCCTCGAGCACGACGGCCCGCCGGCGCGAATGGCCCTTGGCCACTTTCGCCTGGCTCGAATTCACGAACGGCTCGGGGACTTCGCCGCCGCTCGTGCCGCCTACCAGGAAGCCATCGTTCGCTGGGAAAAGCTCGCCGACGATGGCAAGGACCGCCCCGAATCGTCCCGCCTGTTGCGCGATGCCCGCGATCGTGTCAAAACTCTCGCAGCCAAGTGACCGCCTCAAGGCTCAAGCGGCCGGGCCGCACTGCTTTGCACGCTTGACATCGATCCGCTCTTCACCGATGTTATCATGGTTCAAAGCACTTCTACATCTTGGGAGAAACAACCATGCTGCGCATTCTCGTGGCCGGGCTTGTCGGCGGCGTCCTCGTATTTTGTGCGGGCGCCTTCAATCACATGATTCTCGGTCTGGAAGGCCGAGCGTTTGACAACATGCCCAAGGATGCGGAGATTCGGGCGTTTCTGGCCAAGCAGAACCTCAAGCCAGGGCTGTATCGATTGCCCGCTCTCGCCGAAGGCTACGAGAAGATGTCCGGAGACGATCTGAAAAAAGAGCAGGAGCGCTTTGCGAAGGCGTACAAAGAAGGCCCCTCCGGC
>VGZI01000144.1 GCA_016872605.1 Planctomycetota bacterium | reverse complement strand
GCAAGGCGCCACCGCCCAGCGCGATGACCTGACAGCCAATGTCATCGGCCACATACTCACCCTGATACTTAAAATCAATCGGCAGCGTCGGATCGGCGGCGTCGGTCCAGACTTCCTTCGCCTTTTTCTTCTCGACTTTCTTGTCGGTTTTCTTGTCCGCGTCCGCCGGGCCGACAAACAGGACGGCAACGCCCAGCACGATGGCGAGCGGCATGATACGAATCGCGAGCATGGCTTTCTCCGTTTGGTGTGAGGTTGATGTGGTGTATGATAAACCTGGCTGCATAGGAAACAAGCAAAAACCCACGTAGGTCAGGCTTTCTTGCCTGACGCTGGCGGTTCGGCGTCAGGCTGGAAAGCCTGACCTACCCTCTCTCCGGGGGAACGCCAATGATCCGTGCATCGCTGCTCTTTTTCGCCGCCCTATTTCCGCAAGACACCGACGAGGCCCGCCGGGCCATCGCCATCATCAAGGCGCACGAAGGCACGGTGACCATCGACGAGCAGGCGCCGGGCAAACCCGTGGTCGGCGTCAATCTCTGAAACTGCAAATACCCTGACGCTGGTCTAGCGTTTCTCCCCGCACTGCCAAAGCTGCGATCGCTCGTGCTCGACACGCTGCCGATCAATGACCGAGACATGTTCTACATGAAGGACCTGCTCGACTTGGAGGAGTTGGCTGTCGGTTGCTGCCCGATCAGCGACGCGGGCTTGGCTCCCATTGCGGGATTGGCGAAGCTCTCCCATCTCGATTTGTGGGAAACCGGCATCACCGATACCGGGTTGGTCCATCTGAAGAGCATGCAACGCCTTGCCTTTCTCGATCTGACCAACACCAAGGTGACGGACGCTGGCATCACGCACCTCATGGCATTGCGCGGCTTACGAACTGTGTACCTGAAGGGAACAGCGGTTTCGGATGCCGGTGTCTCGCGATTGAAAAAGACGCTGCCGAAAGTAAAGGTTATCCGTTGACAACGCGCTCGCCCCAGGCGGCGGCGAAAGAGGTGAAAAAAAACCGAAATCTGCATGCAAAATTGCCGATGCCTTGGTATCATAGGCGGTGTTCAATCAAGGGGGGAGAACTATGTTCACCGTTACCGACAACAGTACTACGGGCACATGTCGTGGCCTCACGCGGCGTGACCTGCTCAAGGTCGGCAGCCTGGCGCTCGGCGGTCTGGCATTGCCTCAACTGCTTCAAGCCCAGGGCGAAGGCCGCCGTTCGCTCGTTCGCGACAAATCGGTCGTTTTCCTTTTCCTTCAAGGCGGACCGTCTCAGATCGAAACGTTCGATCCGAAGATGACGGCCCCGGTCGAAATCCGCAGCATCACCGGCGAAGTGCAGACGCGGCTGCCCGGCATCACCTTCGGCGGCACGTTTCCGAAGCTCGGCCAGTTGGCAGACCGCGTCGCCGTCGTGCGATCCTTTGCCTCCGGAAACGCCGACCATCAGAACTACATCAGCGTCGCAGGCGGCAACGAACTGCGTGCGCCGATGGGAACGCTGTATAGCCGCGTCGCCGGCGCCAACAATCCTCGAACCGGGATTCCGACCAACATCATTCTTCCTGCCGAATCGGTCTCTGCAGCAGGATTCCGCTATCCGTCGAACTTCGAAACACAGTCATTGCAAAAGCTGGTGCAAGCGAGCCAAAACCTCGGCGCCGCGTACAGCTACTTTGACCCTTCGGGTGGCGGCGAGTTACGGCAGAACCTCGAACTGCGCTTGCCGCGCGAACGCTTGACCGATCGCCGGGCGCTCCTGCAACAACTCGACACCTTCCGTCGCCAGGTCGATGAGACGCGCGTCTTCGATTCGGCAAGCACCTACGAGCAGCAAGCCTACGAGCTTCTTCTCCGCGGCGTCGCGCAAGCGTTCGATCTGTCGCGAGAGGACCCTCGCCTCTTGGCCCGGTACGACACCAGCGGCATGTTCTCGCTCGCGGACGTGCATCGCTGGGGCGACATGCGGCGCTCGTCGAACCTACTCGGCAAGCAGATGCTGCTTGCTCGCCGTTTGTGTGAAGCCGGCTGTGGCTTCGTTACGGTCATGGACGCCGGCTGGGACATGCACTCCAATAACAACAGCCCGCGCAACCTTGGCGGCATGTATTGGCTTGGTCCGCAAGTCGATCACGCCGTCAGCGCCTTCCTCGAAGACGTGGAAGCCCGCGGTTTGTCCGACAAGATTCTCCTCGTCGTCACCGGCGAGATGGGCCGTACGCCGCGCATTGGGCGTGAAGGCGGCCGAGATCACTGGGCGACGCTGACGCCGCTCTTGATCGCGGGCGGCGGGTTGCGCATGGGCCAGGTCATCGGCCAATCGGATCGCCAAGCCGGGGTGCCCGCCAGCGACCGCTACACGCCGGCGCACCTTCTGGCGACCATCATGCAGGTGATGTTCGACATCGCCGAGGTTCGCCTGGCGCAGGGATTGCCTCGCGACGTCGAACGCGCGGTGACCGGCGGGACAGCGATTCGCGAGTTGTTCTAAGAATTACCTACCTCGTTTAGCGCTCGCGCAGCGCACCCAATTGCGCGGGCGCCACTCATTCCAATGACGCGATTCATCTTTTTCGTTATTGGCGTCCATTTGGCCCTGGCGTTGGTGACCATCGCCAACGAACCCGCACGAACGTTGCGCATCGACACCGGCCGATCGAAAGACGGCGTCTTCACGCTCGCCGGGCGCGACGCCTGGCAACAACTCCTCGTCACCGGCGCCGAGTCACGCGATCTCACTCATTCCGTCGCGTATGCAACGCAACCCACAGGCATCGTGCAGGTCGACGCAACCGGCCTCGTCACGCCGCTCAAGGACGGCAAGGCAACAATCACGGCGAAAACGAAAGACGGCTCCGCCGCCATCCAAGTCGTCGTCACCAACATGATCGACGAACTCCCCATCAACTTCGCCAACCAGATTGTTCCGATCTTCACCAAGTTCGGCTGCAATGCCGGCGGCTGTCACGGCAAAGCTTCCGGGCAGAACGGCTTCAAGCTGTCGCTCCTGGGATTTGAGCCAGAGGACGACTACGAGTACCTCGTCAAGGAAAACCGCGGTCGGCGTATCCTCACCACCGCTTCGGAGCACAGCATGCTTCTGCTGAAGGCGGCGGGCGGCATGCCTCATGGCGGCGGACGCAAGCTCGATGTCGATTCTCCGTACTACCGCCTGATCCAACGCTGGATCGAGCAAGGAACGCCATACGGACGGACGTCTGATCCGGTCGTCACCCGCATCGAAGTTTTGCCACGCTTTCGCGTCCTCCAACGCGGCGGCAAACAACAACTTGCGGTCGTGGCTCACCGCAGCGATGGCACAACGGTTGACGTGACGCGCATGACTCAATTCGAGACGAACGAAAAAGAAATCGCGTCCGTGACGGATACGGGCCTGGTTCACACGCTTCAAACGCCTGGAACGGTCGCGATCATGGCTCGCTTTCAGACGCATGTCGATGTCTTCCGCGCCATGGTTCCGCTCGGGGCCGATGTTGCGAAACTGCCGCCAGCCAAGAACTTTATCGATGATCATGTTTTCGCACAGCTCAAGAAGCTTGGCGTGCCGCCCTCGGAGTTGTGCGACGACGCCACGTTCATTCGGCGTGTGACGCTCGATATCGCCGGCCGGCTGCCGACGCTTTCCGAGACGGAGCAGTTCCTGGCGAGCAAGGATCCGGCACGGCAGGAGCAGTTGGTCGATGCGCTATTGGCGAGCAAGGATTATGCCGACTATTTCGCCGGCAAGTGGAGCGCGGTGTTACGCAATCGCCGCAAGTCGCCGACGGACGATTCGCGGCCCACGTTCGCGTTCCATGCCTGGATACGAGAAAGCTTGGACAAAAATACTCCCTACGATCAGGTTGTGCGCGACGTGCTTACAGCGACTGGTGAAGAGATCAAAACGCCGCCGGTGCAGTGGTATGCCGAGGTCAAGGACGCATCGGCGCAGCTTGAGGACATGGCTCAACTCTTTCTCGGCCAGCGGATCGGCTGCGCCAAGTGCCATCATCATCCGCTCGAAAAATGGAGTCAGCACGATTACTGGGGCCTGGCAGCCTGTTTTTCACGCGTGCAGATCAAGGAGCGCGGCAAGACCAAGAAGAAGGGCGAACCGCCGGCGCCGCTGGTCGTGTCGCTGAAAGCCACCAAGGCCGAGGCGATGCATCCGCGCACCAAGGTCGTGATCAAACCGACCGGGCTGGGCAGCGACGAACTGCCGATCGGCGCTGCCGACGATCCGCGCCACAAGCTGGTCGATTGGATGACGAAGAAGGACAATCCCTTCTTCGCTCGCACGCTGGTCAATCGTTATTGGAAGCACTTCTTCAATCGGGGACTGGTGGAGCCGGAGGACGACTTGCGCGTCACAAACCCGCCGACCAATCCGGAGTTGCTCGACGCGCTGGCGGCACATTTTGTCGAGAGCAAATACGATCTTAAGAAGCTGGTCCGCGCGATCTGCACCTCGAACGCCTACCGGCTCAGCTCGATTCCGAATGCTCAAAACGCCGACGATAAGCAGAATTACTCGCGTTTCTTGCCGCGCCGATTGCCTGCCGAGGTGCTCTTTGACGCGATCGATGCGGTCACGTTGAGCAAACCCGTATTCAAAGGCGTGCCGGCCGGCACGCGGGCAGTGCAACTTCCGGACAATCAGTTTGAGTCGTATTTCCTGAGCGTGTTCGGCCGACCCGATTTCGCCAGCGCTTGTGAATGCGAGCGCAGTTCCGATTCAAACCTGGCGCAATATCTGCTCTTCTACAACTCGAACGAGTTGATGAAAAAAATCGGCGGCCCGCGTGCTCAGAAGTTCGCCGCAGACAAGCGGTCACACGATGATCGGGTACGTGAGCTCTACTTGACGGCATTGTCACGTCTGCCGACCGAGAAGGAACTCCTCGACCTGCGAGCCTATCTCTCCGCCCGTCCTCAAGGGGCCCAGTCCGCCTACGAAGATGTTCTGTGGGCACTTTTGAACACGAAAGAATTTCTGTTCAACCACTAACTTGGCGGCGTTAGATTCGGCGATTAGGGTGCGTGAAACGCACCAGCTCCGGGAACGGTGCGTTTCACGCACCCTACATCCATGCATCGCGAGGTTGGCATGCGGTACGTCGTTGCGATTATGTCATTGATTGCATGCACGCATTCGGCATTTTGTCAGGACCGGCCGCCGATTCATTTGTGGTTCGAACCGGAATGGTTCGAAGGCGTCACAGGAAGCTTCGCGTACTGGACCGGTACGTCGAAGCCGACGGGCGCGTGGGGCGTCGCCGGGCCGGGGATTGGCGCTGAGTGGTCGCAGGGCGGCGAAAGCGAGTGGAACTCGATGGGAGCGCCGGCCGAGGAGACGTCGGCGTCGTGTCATCGCGAGTTCGTCGTGCCGCGATCAGGAAGCTACAAGGTCTGGGTCCGCTACGTCGATCACCGCAAGAAAACGCAGCCGTTTCGCGTGACGATTCAGCAGTCGGGGAAAACCGTCTTCACCGGCGAGTATGGCGCCAAGCCGGTCGTGCCGACCAACGACGAGTATCAACTCTACTGGGGCTTCTCCTTTGGCTGGGGCGGACTTGACGCCAAGCTGAGCGACGGCCCGGCCAAGATCGTCGTATCGATCGAGAAGGCGGGCACGGCCTGGCGGCAGGTCGACGCGATTCTGCTCACGACCGACGCCTCGTTCACGCCGACAGGCCGCGAGAAGCCGAGGTTCGCATATCAGCAAGCGTTCGATCTTCAACCGGCGAACGGCGCGGCCTGGCGTGGATCGAAAAAAGACTTCGTCGTCGCCGACGCCAGCAAACGCAAGCCGATCGCCAAACGCGATTTCTCCATGTGGACCGGCGTCGACGCCGACCTCAAGTGGTGGGGCAACCAAGACCTCGACAGGCTGTCGCTATACGATGTCTACTTTCAGTTCTCGCCGCCAAGCGATATTCGCGACAAGTTTCACAAGCAATTTGCGGGCAAGAAGGACATTCCGATTCATTCCTGGCCCGGATTGCTTCCCGGCTTCTACCTTGGCGGCACGCCCGATCTGTCGGAAGGCAGTCCGATCCGCAAATGGCTTGAGAAAACCAAGACCCCGTTTTTCATCATGACGAACTATGCCAGCGGAAACTACACCGACAAGGACGGGCCGGGCACGTACGCGGCTCTTACGGGCCCGCTTGCCGATCAGTTCATGGGCTACATCCATGGCGAAGCGATCGGGACGGTGGGAATCGGTCTCCCAGCGCTGCCTGCGGGCAAAATCGATCGCCGCTCCTATGTCGATTCGTTGCCCAAGCATCTGCGCGAGAAGCAAGCCGAAGCATGGAGCAAAATCTATAAGACCAGGGTTTCACCCGATCACTGGAATCGCGGCATCGCGTGCTTGTCGGTCGATTCGATTGCGCTGGCGCACCTCTACCACGAATCCGGCGCTCGCACGGTCGGCTACGAGATCGACGCCACCAACGTCCACGCTCCAATGCGCATCGCCTTTGAACGCGGCGCCGCTCGCCAGTACGGCGGGTCATGGATCAACTACGCCAGCGGTAACTTCGGCGACTCCTGCAACTACTTCACCCACAATCCCCACTTGCCGCGCAGCGCCCAATACTGGTACCACTCACGCTACTCCATCACCGACGGCGTCAGCGCCACGTGGTATCGCAAGCTCTACTACCTGAACTACCTCGGCGGCGCGTCGGCGATTTACTGGGAGCAAAATCTCGTCAACCAGTGGCTGCTGCCCGGGCCTGGCACGCATCCGATTCAGCTCTCGCCGTTTGGCCGAGCGACCGAGGAGTTCCAGGCGTTCGTAAGCCGGCTGCCCGATCGCGGCGAACCGTATACGCCGATCGCCATTCTGTTGAGTCACGGTCACGCCTATGAACGCGTTAATTATTCATGCAAGATGCTGCACCATTTTCAAGAGAACGTGCACGATCGCGAGCTGCGCGAATTGTTCAATGTGTGCTGGCATCCATCGGGGATCCTCGAGGGGCAGCCTGCCGCGCCCGATGTGCAGTCGATGCCGAGCGGCGTCTACGGCGATATCTTCGATGTGCTGGTCGATCGGCCCGCGAAGGCCAAGGCGATGTATCAGTATCCGATCGTCTGGGCCGCCGGCGACGTGAAACTGACCGGCGACATGTTGCCGATCGTCGAGGACTATGTCAAGCAGGGCGGCATGCTGGTGACGACCATCACCCAAGCGAAGGATTTGCCTGAGCGACTGACCGGACTCAAGGCGACAGGCAAGTCGTTCGCAGCGAGCCAGCGCTTTTGGTCCGTGGAGACCGAGATCGCCGATCGGGAAGTTACGCCGTTCGCGTTGTCGGAAGTGGACCTGCGCGGCGCGAAGGCGCTGGCAGTCGCGGGCGTTCGCGGCGATGGCGTAAAGTTGCCGCCACTCATCACGCGCCACCAGGTGGGCCATGGGGCATTCATCACTATCCTCGTGCCGCACGGCCTGTGCCTTGATGAACGCGCTCACCCGTGTTTGCCGATACTTATGAATGCTCTCACGGACGAGCTTGTACCGATTCAGGTGACCGTCAACGGCAAACGGCCCAGCGGCGAGATCATGTACTCGTTCAACAAGACCAAGGACGGCTGGCTCGTCGCCCTGTACAACCAGCGCGGCATCGACAAGACGCAGAACGGCATCGCACGCGTCGATCGCACCAAGTTCGTCGATGTCGTGCTGCGGACAAAGTTGAACGTGGCGTCAGTTCGCGAAATGACCGAGCCACGTGATTTGGCGATCAAGGGAGGCGAGATCGCGATTCGCGTGGCAGCGGGCGATATGGCGGTGGTGGCGGTCAAGTAATCGTTTAGCCGCTCGCCTTTGCCGAGCGCGGGCGGTTGCACTCGCCAAAGGCGAGCGGCTAAACGGGATCGGTGGGCAACGGCGTCGCGCCCGGCGGCGGCGTTCCTTTGCCCGACTTGATGTACTCGGCTCGGCGTTTCGCGTATTCTTCCGGCGTCAACGTCTCCAGCTCCGTGTCACCCTGCGCGAAAATCTGCTTCAAGAACGGAATGCACCAGCCGCAGCCCGTCCCCGCCCCGCCGCACTCGGACAACTGGCTCGCCACCTTCGGCTTGCGCTGCCGCACGAAGTTGACAAGCTTCCGCCGGGTGACGTGAAAGCAGTAGCAGACTTTGGCGTCAAGGTCCATTCCGGGGCCCTACTTGTCTTTGTCTTTCTTTTCGATCTTTCTCGGCCACTCGCCATTGAGAGCTAGTGTACGCAATCTGGCAAGCGCCTGTACCGCCCCGTGGAACGGGCGGGCGATGGTCGTAACGAGCGCATGCTGTCCGACTCGGTCAATTATCAAATCCTCCACGTCGGTGACCACGTTGTCTAGCTCGCTCATGATTGGATCGGTGCGATACAGGCCCTTGAAGGAGTTCGGTCCCTTATCAGTCCAGACATATTTCTTGTCGGCGTCTGTGGGGTGCCAGTACGGGGCCGGGCCGAAGAACTTGCCCTTGATCGCCTCGCTGTATCCTTCAGGCACCTTGAGGTGCGCCAGTTGTTCTTGCTTGCGAGCGACCATGATCCAAGAGGAGGGCCATGCGCGCTGCCACGGGTCAGCCCAGGGCGCCATGTCAGTCGCCGAGATGCTAGCGAACTTCAAGTCCGCAGCGACGCTGGCGATGATCCGGTCGAGTTCGTAGTAGCGGCTCGACGTGTGGAAACACAGAATGCCGTCGTCGCGTGTTTTGTCCATGAGCATCTTCATGCCTTCCTTGGTCATCAGGTCTTTGTGTACCGTAACGATGGGGAGCTTGTAGGTATTTACAACGATGACTTGGTAAAATCCGTTGGCACTGTGCTTTTCAAACGATGGGCGTGGCTCGCCGCCAAAGATCTTCACATCGGCGCCGCGAGCGATGGCGTCCTGGAGATACGTGAAGAGCGGTTTCTTGTCCTTGTCGGTTCGTGACAGCTTCGCGATGGTTGTGTCGCGCTCGAAGAAGTGGACCGTCTGTCCTTTTCGAGCGTAAGCCGCCATCGTGCCGACATCCATATCGACGACGGCGAAGGGAGGATTGCCGTTCTTGTACTTCGCCATGACGAGGCCGACGGGGCTCCTGCGGTGGAAATAGGTTGTGGGCTCAGCACTGAAATCGTGTTTCGGATCGCCCTGCAGCTTTGGGTTGTCGGGTTTAAGAAACTGCAGCCCGACGGCAATGCGATTGTGAAGGAGTTGATGGTAGAGCTGCGATTGCCGCTCGCCGTCGGCGCCCGGCGCGTCCATGAACCGTTTCATTACCTTGATCAGCGGCGCCTGGAATATCGGCGGCGGGCCCGCTTGGCCTGGTGTCGCGCTGACCGATAGGCAAACAAACATAATTGCCGCATTCATGATTGAGCCTCCCAATAATATCCTAACCTCCGGGTCCTCGCGTATTCGACTCCCGGTCTGAAAGGTCACAATGTTGCCGATCGAAGACGTGTTGCAGCCGCCGCTGCTTACCTCTGATTTACCCGGCCTCGGCGGAAAGATCAAAGCAATTCCGGAAGATTTCGAAGTTGAGGAGATTCCCGCGTATGAACCTTCGGGCGCGGGGGATTTTCTCTATCTCTGGATCGAGAAACGCGATATGGGCGCCGAGTACTTCACCCGGCAGATCGCCAAGCGGCTCGGCATCGGTCCAGGCGACGTCGGCACGGCGGGGTTGAAGGATCGTCACGCCGTCACTCGACAAATGGTGTCGGTCCCAGCGGCCGTTGAATCACGCTTGGCTCAACTCGACGGCGATGGCATCACGGTCTTACGCGTCAATCGTCACACGAACAAGCTGCGGTCGGGGCATCTGCACGGCAATCGCTTTCGCGTGTTGATTCGTAGTGCAGGCGGCTCGCCTGCACCGGACATGCAGGCGAGCCGCCTGCACTACGAAATTACCGACCGCATCCGCGAACACGGCTTGCCCAACTACTATGGCACGCAACGCTTCGGCCACGACGGCGAAACGCTGCACTTGGGCCTGGCCCTGCTGCGAGGCGAGACGCCGGCCAAGCCGATTCGCAGTCCGTTCATGAAGAAACTGGCGTTGTCGGCCGTGCAGTCCGCACTGTTCAACCATGTTCTCGCCCAGCGATTTCGCGATGGGCTGCTGCGTCGCGTCTTGCCCGGCGATGTGATGTGTAAGATACCGTTCGGCGGCATGTTCGTCGCCATCGATGTCGCGACCGAACAGCAGCGCTTCGACAAGCGCGAGATTGTGACCGCCGGGCCGATCTTTGGCCGCAAGACCTTCGCCGCCGCGCAGGAGGCCAGTCAGCGCGAAAAGGTCGCACTGGCAGCGATTGGCTTGAGCGAATCGTCGTTTCACGGCTTTGGTAAGCTTTTGCAAGGTACGCGTCGGCATAATCTCGTCTATGTCGACAACCTCACAGCTGACGCCGAAACGGACGGCTTGCGTCTCACGTTCACGCTTCCGGCTGGAAGTTACGCGACGGTGCTCTTGCGCGAATTTTCAAAATCGGATATCGTTCTTGAAGAAGCCGACTGAGTCGATATTTGGCAGTCTGTCGCGGACGATCGGGCGCAACCTTCGTATGTGCCGTGTGTTGGGAAATCTCGTCATCTGCGAAAAAATTCTTATCGCCGAGTTTGCAGCTGGCGCTGGTCGCTTTGAATTTGACAATCAGTGAAACTTTTTCATCTCGACGATTTTGCACATTTTGAAAATTGATTTGACGATCATGGGGTGAGTTTGTTTCAATCTCCGTGGGGGATCGCAACCAAAGGAGGTTCGAATCCATTCCAGGCAAACCTTTAGACGATTGGGGGACCTAGTGGCTACCGCTACGAAACCGAATGTGGAGGACTTCACGGTTCCGGAGAAAATTCTGCTCGCAGCTGAGATCTTGGAGAAGCAAGGACAGTCGCCATTCTCGGCCGAAATGTTGATTGTCGCAAGCTGGCAGAAGTTTCCCGGCACGTTCGGCCTGAAAGGTTTTACGGAGAAGTATCCCGACTCGAACAAGATTCTGTCAAGCATCATGGGCGAAAAGGGATTGGCTCGCCGCGGCTGGCTCGTCAAGATGGGGCAGAAGCTCTACGCCTTGACGCGTGAAGGCCGCAACGTCATTCGGCGAATGATGGATCAGGAGGAGGAACCGCCTCCTGCCGGCAGTGTGCATCGCATGAGCCGCGATCACGAGCGGTTCTTGAAAACGTTGTTAGACAGCACGGCGGTGCAGAAGTTCGAAGACAATCGCAAGCACGAGTTGACCTTCGCCGATGCCTGCCGATTCTGGGGCATCACCGAGAACATGAAGGGCGACCTGTTCGACGAGAAGCTCGAAGCCATGGACCGCACGCTGGCGGAGTTGGATCGCGTCCTGGCAGATGTCGACGCGGAAACGTCCGGCGGGCGCGTCGTGACCGCCGGCGATATTCGCGTGATGACGAACATCCACCGCTACATGGAGGACCGCTTCGAGCGGCATCTCAATCTGTTGCGGAAACGTTGATGATTTGAAGCCCAGGGGTGAGGTAATCCGAACCCCTGGGATCCCAAGGGTTCGGATTACCTCACCCCTGGGCTTCCATAGATTCACGCCGCCTTCGGCGCGACGAAACGCAGCCGCGATCCCGCTACGTAGTCGGCGTTGATTTCGATGCTGCACCATTTCCGCTGCAACAACTCCGCGACCTGCCCCGTCGTGTTGCTCCCTGCAAACGGGTCGATCACCGTCTGCCCCGGCTTGGTCAGGAAGCGGATGAAGAAGTCCGGCAATTCCGGCGGAAAGCGCGCGGGATGAATCGGCAGCCCAGCTTCCCGACAGCGGAATAGGTACTCGTCATACGATCGCGTATTCGGAACGGTAAGTACGTTGGGCGGGATCGCGCCGCCGTTGTCGCGCTGAAAGTGCGGGCCGATCTCGTGCTGTGACGGCCGCATCGCGGGCTCGTAGCCGTCTTTGAGCAGGCGTTTCATCGACTTGCTGTAAGGAACCAGCACCTGGCGATTGTCGGCCTGTGGCTCTGCGGTTTTAGATAACCACCAGATGTGCGTTACGGCTTCCTTGACGCGCGTGCGGCGAATCGTGACCCATTCCGCGGGCGTCGGCAAGCGCGAGGGATTGTACCAGTAGAAGTCCTGCGCCAGGTGAAAAATCTTGCCCAAGCGAAGGAGCAACTCGTACGGAAACAATGACCGTGTGCCGCCACGATTCCAGGCGCCGCCCAGTTCCATAACGAAGCTGCCGTCGGAGCGCAGGATGCGGCGCACTTGCTCGGCGATTGGCATGAACCAGGCGATATACTCGTCGGCAGCGACGTTGCCATAGGCCTTCTGCCGGCGCAAGGCGAATGGCGGCGACGTGAACACGAGCGACGCCGATTCGTCAGCGAAATTCCCGAGCACGTCCAGCGCGTCGCCCTGGTAGGCGCGCCCGAGCTTCGTGGTATAGGCGGGCGTGATCCGTCCTTTCGCCACCGCAATCCTCCGTGATGGGGTGGCGGTGGAATAACAAAAGTGCGCTGTTTGACAAGGCCGCTTGTCCGCTTGTGGCTTCGCGCCAGGAGAAAATTCGCGGTGAGTTAGGACAATTTGGTAGCGAGTGCAAAGCTGCAAGCGGCATAAATGCCCATCCTACCAATGCGAGATCGGCCCCTTTGGGACCGCAATCTCCGGCAATTCGCCAGCTTTCCACGTTGGCGGCGGTCCCTTTTCTCGCAACGTCGCCACGATCGCATCGAAATCGGCCAGGCATTCAAGCATCATCATCTTTTGATGAATCTCGCGGCCCGGCTTGAGCACGCGCGAATACCAGCCGCCGCACTTGCGAAACACGAGGCTCGCGTAACGCTCGCCGCGCTGCTCGACGAGTAGATAATAATGCCGCGTCATGAAGTCGAGTCGTTGATCGTACGTCGGCACGAATCCGACGTCGCCGGTCGTAGCCCACGAGCAGAGTTGTGCGAAGATCCATGGATTTAATAGCGCGCCGCGGCCAATGCCAATGGCCGCGCATCCCGTCTCACGAAACATGCGCTCGGCGTCCGCGATGGAGCGGACGTCGCCGTTGCCGATGATCGGCATGCGCTCGACGGATTCGACGACGGCGCGAATACCGTCGATGTTGACCTTGCCCGAAAAACCTTGCTCGCGTGTTCGTCCATGAATCGTGACGGCCGCGACGCCGGCTTGCTCGAACTCACGTGCTAGCGAAGGGGCTGTGTGATTGGTGTCGTCCCAGCCGAGCCGCATTTTGACGGTGACGGGAATGCGGACCGCCTCAACGACGGCGCGGACCAGAGCGGTCGTTGCGCCGATGTTGCACATCATGGCCGACCCGCCGCCATTCTTGACGACCTTGGCGACCGGGCAGCCCATGTTGATGTCGATGGCGGCGGCGCCGTAGTTCTCCAGCCATTGGGCGGCGTCGCACATCTCCTTGGCGTCACTACCGTAGATTTGCACGGCAAGAGGTGAATCGGCAGCACAAGTCTCGATGTACTCGCTCGTCTTGGCGCTGCCCATCAACAGGGCTCGCGTGCTGACCAGTTCCGTCGTCGCCAAGCCCAGGCCGCCCAGCTCCCGCACCGCGACCCGAAACGGCATATTCGTGTAGCCAGCCAACGGCGACAAGCAGTAGCGCGACGCCAGCGTGAGGTTGCCCAACCGCAATGGAGCGTTTAGCCGCTCGCCTTTGGCGAGCGTGGATTCGTCGCCAGGAATGGTGACGCCAAGCATAGGTGAATCACGTCGAGTACAGCCACTTCCCCAGGAAGATACCAGGCAAGAGCAATGCCGCCAAGAGCAGTCCGAGCGTACCGACGAACGCACTGGCAAGAAGTGCATCGAGGACGACAAGACCGAGAATGGCCCTCGTCACGACCGGTTGCACATAGCTCGGCTCCGGGCGACGAATCGCAGCGATCGCTGCGACGCCGACGTAGCCCCCTAGAAGCGCGAGCACATAGGGAAACAGCCACGATACCTCGGCGGTCGTCGTCGTCTCACGCGCCAGCGCTGGCACGGTCAACGCGAGCACTAACCCGATCAGCATGGTGATCGAGGCCGCGATGAGCATGGACTGGCTGCTTGTCTTCGCTTCGGTGCGTGCGAACCAGGTGA
Organism: Planctomycetota bacterium; assembly: GCA_016872605.1. Classification (GTDB taxonomy): domain Bacteria; phylum Planctomycetota; class Planctomycetia; order Gemmatales; family Gemmataceae; genus SIAQ01. The sequence goes on along the minus strand of VGZI01000144.1, from coordinate 898 downwards.
CGCCGCCGATGTAGATGCCGATGACGAGCGCCAGCATCCAGCCCCAGAATGGAGGCAGAACGCCCAGGATGCACAGGCCGAGCAAAACATTCAAGGATCGGCACAGTCCCATCACGATCGGCCCGGCGACTGTCGTTTTCAGCATCCCGTCATAAAGAAAGATCGCAGTGACCAGCAGCACCGAAACGGGAAGTGCGCGAAAGCGAAGCACATTGTCATTTTCGACCGATAGCAGATCAGCTCCTGCCGCGAAGCTCACGCCGAGCAGCATGAAAACAACTCCAAGCCACCAAGCGGTACCGAGTGACACCTGTCCCGACGCGAGCGGGCGCGTTGGTCGTTCGAGACGATCCTGGTCCAGATCGAAGTAGTCATTCCAGATCATGCCCGACCAGTAGAGCAACGTCGAGGCCGCCAAGAGGCATGCGAACTTGGCCCAGCGCTCCAGAAGAAGTCCCGTCGCCAATGCGCCAAGAAAGATGTCGGCCCACGCCGTGAACGTGTTCGGCAACCGCACCAGTTGGGCATAGGGGACCAGTTGATTCATAGCTTCGCCAGGATCTCTTTAATGCGTGCGAGCGCCGTGCGAGCCGCGTGGTCCGGGTCGTTGATGTACGGATACAGCTCGATGGTTACCCAGCCATCATAGGACATCGCCTTGATGGCGCGAAGACACGATGCGAAATCGATCGCCCCCTCGCCGGGGACCATGTGATGGTGCACGCGCGTGGCGGCGATGTCCTCGAGATGGAAATGGCGAATGTACTTGGCGACGCGCGGTATGGTCGTCGCCGGGTCGTCGCTGACGCAATACGAATGCCCGATGTCGAAGTTCATGCCAACCGCCGGCGATGTGATATGCTGCATGAATTCCAAGAACTGGTCGGCCGTCTCGATC